>NZ_BAAANY010000001.1:0-474717 GCF_039530045.1 Fodinicola feengrottensis
CAAAGCCCTGATAGCGCGAGACAAAGGCTGCGCCAGATGCGGCCGACCACCCCGCTGGACGCGGGGGCACCACGTGCAGCACTGGGCCGATGGTGGGCATACCTGCCTTGACAATTGCGTGCTCCTGTGCGATCGCTGTCATCGTTTGCTGCACCACGGCGGTTGGGATGTACGCATTGTTGACGGAATTGTTGAATTCCTGCCGCCCGCGTACGTTGACCGCGAACGAAGACCCATCCGCGGCATCAACCAACTCGCCGCATAGAAAAGCCACCCGGCCGCCGGGCACCACCACGCCCGGCGGCCCACAACCCTGCAGACGAGCCATCACCCATCCTTCTCAACAGACCTGAACCCGAGAACCGCCAACAAACAGTGGCTTGTCGGATTGTGTCCGCTGTTGATGAGGGCTCGCCACTCACAATCTCGCCGCGCTGGCCTCACCGCCCGACACGCCGAAGCGGCGCGAAACTGTCGTACCGATGCTGTTTTCTGGCCCCCTCCCTTTGAACGGGCGGGGGGTGGGTTTGAGGACCGACGTCCACTAAAAATTGCAAATTTGCCTCTCGACCCACCCCCCGCCCGTCACTGGGTGGGGGCAACTTTTGCGGTTGGGTACGACAGTTTCGCGCCGCACCTGGGTCTATTCGCAGGTCGGCGAAACAGTCCGCGGCCTCGGTCCGCGCAGGGGGACGAGCGCGACGCACGTCAGCAGCCCGCAACACTCAGCGTCACCCAGCCACGTGCTTGTTGCTACTGGTAGTGAGATTCGTTGTTGATCTTGCCTACTTTGCCTACCCAAAACGGACATGGGACTGAATTGTCCTTTTTGGGTAGGCAAAGTAGGCAAGATCAACAACTTCGACACCGACTCCGACGGAGTTGCCCATTTCGGGGTCTTGGGGCACTAACGGACTGGCACGGCCAGGTCGGCCGCGGGTAGCGCTGAGCCGGTGGCGTCGGGGAAATAGCGGTCGAGCAGGGCCAGCGAGATTTCCGCGCGGCGGACGCGTTCACGGGCCAGCGAGATGGCCGTGTCGAGCAGATGGGTGCCGGCTGGATAGATGTTGGGCGAATTGCGCAGGCCGAATTTGAGGTAGACGGGCGCGGCCACTCGGACGATCTCGGCGATTTCGAAATGCCGGACGAAACCGCCCTGGTCGTCCGGCGACTCCACGTAAATGTCCAGCGGGATATCGATCGCCTGCCGGATCGCGGCCAACTGAGCCAGGCTCAGGTCGGTCGGCACGTTGTAGGTGTTGGCGCCGGTCCGCTCGGCGAGCCGGATCGACGCCGGGTTGGCCAGTCCCATCTGGACACTCACTTTGAACCGCAAGGCGGCCGGAAACTCGCCTTCAGCGCGCATCGCCGCGGCGACCGAGAGCACCCCGAGATCGGTCACCAGCACGCTGCGGAAACCGTGTTCGCACGTACGCCGAATGTCCTCCAGGACATACACCAACTGCTCGGTGCCACGAGCCTGCGCGACCACGCTGCCGGCGCCGGCAGCCAGTGCGGCCGCGCCAGTGTCCCAGCCGGCCAGTGGCCGAGCGAAAAGGCTGACTTCGACACTGCGCTCAGCGGCGATCCCTGCCATCGCGGCCATTTCACCGTCGGTCTGCAGCATTCCACCGCTGCCCTGGGAAACCCGGTGCACCAGCACCCCGCGAGCGTCCGCTTCGGCGAACACCGCCGACAACACTTCGGGGCCTTCCACGCTGGGAATCTCGACCCGGTATTGGGCGCCATCGGGGAACCGCTTGGCACTGCTCGGCAGGTCCCCGGGATCGGCGCCCGGCAACCCGATGCCTCGCAGGAATTCGCGCGTACGCTGCACAGTCCATTCTCCTTGTTCGAAATCTCGAACGATGACTGATATACCGAACAATGGTGCTAGTGTACGCCCTGGAAGGAGGTGGCGATGACTCGAGCGGTGCCGGCGGTCACCAGGGCACTGGACATCCTGGAGCTGTTCCTGACCGGCGAGGCGCTCTCGGCGCCGGACATCTGCGGCCGTTCCGGACTGCCCCGGACGACCGTTCACGAGCTTCTGCACACCTTGTTGGACCGCGATTTTCTTGCCACCGCCCCAGAAAGGCCGAACCACTACCGGCTCGGCGTAAGGGTTTTCCAGCTCGGCGGGGTGTTTGCCGGTCAGCTGGACCTGGCCCGGGATGGCCAGCCGATCGCGGCCGCGGTGGCCGCCCGGTGCGCCGAGACCGTGCACCTCGCGGTGTTGGACGGCGTTGAGGTGGTTTACGTCGTACGCATCGAAAGCACCCAGCCAGTCCGGATGGTCTCGTCGGTCGGCCGCCGGCTGCCGGCGCATTGCACGGCGGTCGGCAAGGTATTGCTGGCCGAGTTGGCACCGGCGGAGCTGGATTTACGCTATCGCCGCCGGAAACTGACCGCCATGACCCCGCGAAGCATCACCACTTTGGCTGCGTTGAAGAAGGAAACAGCCCGGATCCGAGAAGCCGAGCTGGCCACCGAATTCTGCGAGTCGAACGAAGCGGTCGCGTGCGTGGCCGCGCCGGTGCGAGATCATCAGGGCGAAACCGTGGCCGCGATGAGCATTTCGGTGCCGATCACCCGCTGGAATGCCGCCAGATCAACAGAACTCGCCGCGATCGTACGCGACGGCGCCCGCCAACTGTCCGGCCGGCTCGGCTTTGCGATCAAAGGAACTTGAGACCGCCGAACACCTCGACGACCAGCGATGAGTCGGTCGAGGACGCCACCGCGGGGCCGGAAACAGCGAGCGAATAGAGATCCCCATCGCGTTGCCGGACAAGGACGAACACTCCCCGCTGGACACCTCCGTCCATCCAGGTCCAGCTCCACACGGCGGCATCGGCCGAGTCGTCCTTGTATCCGGCGTCGACTTTCAACGATTTCAGGTGATAGCCCGTCCGGTTTTTATAGGCGTAACTGTCCTCGCCGGTCAGCCAGTCTCTCGGCGAAAGATGGTCGGCCCGGTCCGCCGGAATCGCCTGCACCTGAATGACGAGCTGCCCACTGTCAACGTCCTTGCTCGCGGCGAAACCAGGCGCGGTCCGCAGGTCGGGAGGTGACGTGAGCGTGGTCCAGTTGGTCGGCAGCACGGTAGTGGCGCGGCCGAACCGGATGATCTCGCCGAGTTCCAGAGTCCCCTTGCTGGTCGCGACCTTCTGGTAGCCGCCCGCAGGCGGAGCCTCCAGGGTGTAGACGAGGTAGCCGTCAATAAATTCGGGTCTGTTCAGCCGTACGACAGTGATCGTCACGCCAACCGCCACCACGATGGCGACCGCCGCGGCCACGAGTGTCCACATGAGACGACGGCGTCGCCTCGGCGCCGGAACTACCGGAGCCGGCGGCGGGGCATCGGACGTGACCGTCGAACTTTCCGGCCGTACGAACGATTCAGCCGGCACCGCCGCCCCAGACGCAGGCTCCAGCCGTACGAACGATTCGGCCGGCACCGACACCGGCTCCGGCCGCTCCGGACGTACGACTGGGGGGTCCACGACCATGGGTGCGGGCTCCGCGATCCCTCCGGCTGTGAGTCGAGAAAGGTCTCCGGTGGTCGGTGCTTGCTCGACCGCCATAATCGTCCGCAGCGCCTCCTCGACCTCTTCCGCGCTGGGCCGTCGGTCGGGTTCCTTTTCCAGCAACCCTGCCAGAACCGGCTGCAGCGGGCCGGCATGCTCAAAAGCGTCCGGCGGATCGCTGAGGACCGCGGCCAGCGTCGGCAGCTGGCCCGTACGAGCGAATGGCGCCCGCCCCTCGACGGCCGCGTAAAGCGTGGCGCCCAACGAAAACAAGTCGCTGGCCGGCCCTGGCGACTCACCGCGGACCCGCTCCGGCGCCATGTACTGCGGCGACCCGATCATGGTGCCGGTCGCGGTCAGCGACACCTGGTCCATCTCGTACGCGATGCCGAAATCCGTCAGGACAACGGCATCGTCGTCTTCGACGAGTACGTTCGCGGGCTTCACGTCCCGGTGAATCACGCCAGCCTTATGAGCAGCGCGAAGAGCACCTAGCAGGCTCAGCCCCAGGGCGGCCACCCGAGCCGGCGGCAGCGCTCCTTCGGCCTCGACCAGCTCCTCCAGGCTGCGCCCGTCGACCAACTCCATCACGATCCACGGATGGTTGTCGGCGGTGATCACGTCATGCACCCGTACGATCGCCGGATGCCGCAGCCGGGCGCCCAGCCGGGCCTCCCGCAGCATCCGTTCGGCCATCTGCGCCTTGGCCAGCTCGGACATGCCCAGCGGCAGCAGCACTTCCTTCAGCGCCACCTCGCGGTCCAGGGTCTGGTCGTGGGCTCGCCAGACCCGCCCCATGCCGCCCTGACCGATCGCCGCCCGAATGACGTACCGGCCGGCGATCACCCGCGCTTCAACCACTGGACCAGGCTAGGGGAAAGGGAAACCAAAAACCTTGAACCGCATGGGCGATGCCCGAAGGTGCACTACTGGTTGGTCGGGCTGCTCTTGTAGACGTTGGTGAACAGCTGGCCATTGGCCTGGAAATCGGCCTCGGGACCCGCGAAGGACAGCACGTAGAAGGCGCCCTGGTAAAGCTGGCCGAACTGAAGGACGTGCCGCTTCACCCCACCGTCCGTCCAGGTCCACTCCCAGCGAATGTCCGCGGTTGGCTTGCTGTCGCTGAAGTTGACCTTCTCCAACACGATCAGCGCGTAGCCCGGCTGAGCCGTCAACGCCACCGACTGCGCGGCCTGAAACCAGCTCAGCGGTGTCTTCGCGGTCGGGCCGGTGGGCGACGCCAACTGGATCACCACCTGCTGGTTGCGATCGGCGACGGCCTTCGCGTAGCCAGCGACCGGCTGCTCGTCCGAGCCACCGACCCGCACCCATCCGGCCGGGATGGTGATCGACACTTTCCCCACCGTGAAAGGCGCGATCGGGGTCAGAGTGCCGCTGGAGGTCGCCGGCGCGGTGTTGCCGCTGCTCGTGCTGGCCGTCGGCCGGTGCCCCGAAGTGAGCGCCCAGACCGCACCGGCCGCGATGACCACGACGACGACAACGGCCGCGGCGCCCAGCAGAATCAGCCGCGACCGGCGCTTGGCCGGCGCAGCGGCTGGTACGGGCAACGCCTCGGTCAGCTCCGCCTGGGTGGCGGCCGGCTCCAGCGGCGGCACGGCTCCCACCCCAGGAGTCGCAACGGGCTCGGTCGCGGCAGGCAGCACCGCGGTCGGCGCGCTGGCCGGAATTCGCGCTGGTACGGGCAAGTCGTCGCCGGTGCTGACGCTGGACTCGACTGCGGCAACAGACCGCAGAGCATCCTCGACGGCGTCCGCGTCCATTCGCCGTGCCGGGTCCTTTTCCAACATTCCAGCCAAAACTGGCTGCAGCTGACCGGCCGAAGCGAAGGCATCGGGCGCATCGCTCAAAACCGCGGCCAAAGTGGCGAGCTGTCCCGTTCGTACGAACGGAGACCGCCCCTCAACGGCCGCGTAAAGCGTGGCGCCCAACGAGAAAATGTCGCTGGCCGGCCCGGGTTTGTCACCGCGCACCCGCTCCGGAGCCATGAACTGCGGCGACCCGATCATGGTGCCGGTCGCGGTCAGCGAGGACTGCTCCAGCTCGTACGCGATGCCGAAATCCGTCAGGCTGACCGATCCGTCGGGCTCTACAAGAACGTTCGCCGGCTTCACGTCCCGATGGATGACGCCGGCCTTATGAGCAGCCTGCAGAGCGCCCAGCAGACTCAAGCCAATGTCCGCGACCTGGGCCACCGGCAGCGCGCCCTCGGCCTCGATCAGCTCCTCCAGGCTGCGCCCGTCGACCAGCTCCATCACGATCCACGGCCGCGAATCCACGATCAGCACGTCATGCACCCGTACGATCGCCGGATGCCGCAGCCGGGCGCCGAACCGGGCCTCGCGCAGCATCCGCTCGGACATCTGCGCCTTCGCGGCCTCCGCCATCCCCTCGGGCAGCAGCACTTCCTTCAGCGCGACCTCGCGGTCCAGCATCTGGTCATGGGCCCGCCAGACGCGACCCATCCCGCCCTGCCCGATGACGTCGCGAATGGCGTACCGATCGGCGATCACCCGCATCGCCCCAGGCTAGGGCAAGGAAAGCAGGCCCGAGCCGGGACCGCGAAGGCCATGCCCGAAGGTGCACGCAGGCACCGAAAATCCGTTGCGAAGCGTACGAAACGCACCGGATCCTGGGGCGATGTTGCGACGGCGGGTGCGCGCATATGTGAGCCACCGAGGCGAGTATCTCGGCACTCTCGACATCGGCCAGGTGGACAGTCCCTGGTGGTCCGAAGCGCAATCGGTGAACGCGGCCGTCGATGCAAAGCTCGGCACCGAAGTTGCTATCTGCCGGCTGCTGACGGTCGTCCCGGACGGCGACCACGGCCCGCGCGGCGGCGAAGTCGCCTACCACGTTGAGGTCCTCGGTGCACCGACTCGCCAGCACCTCAACGAAAGTCCGGTGGACGACTGGGCGGCCATCATCGCGCCGCACCCGCTGCGGTCCGCCTGGGCCACCCCGGACGGCGTACGGGACCTGCTCGACTGGGCGACGGCCGCGGCGGACCGGCCGCTGCGGGGCAAGTCGTGGCAATGGAAGACCTGGAATCTGTCGTGCCTGTTCACACTGAACACTGTGGATGGTTTGCGCTGGGCGAAGGCGGCGCCCGCATTCGGCAACTCCGAAGCGGACGTGATCGAGGTTGTCCGGCGGTACGACCCGGCGCTGGTGCCGACCGTGCTCGCCGCCGACCGCGCGACCAAGCGGACGCTGCTCGCGAATGCGCCGGGCGAGGGCTGCTGGAAGGCGTCGACCAAGACCGCGTGTGAGGTCATCCAACGCTGGGTCGCGGTGCAGGCCGCGATCGGCGAGCCGGACCTGGTCGACCTGCCAGCGGTCGACCCGGTGATCTCAACGCGCGGGCTCCTGGCCGGTGAGGCCGGCGGCCAGCTGACCCAGACCGAGCTGGCCGCCGCGTACGAACTGCTGGACCAACTCCCGAAGCTGCTGGCCGAACAGGCCAGCGCGGAGTTGCCACCCACGCTCGTACACGGCGACTTCCACCCCGGCAACTGGCACTCCGACGGGACCACCCACACCATCATCGACTGGGCCGACAGCTTCGCCGGCAACCCGGCGACGGACGTGCTCAGGCTGACCGACTGGCTGCCGGAAGAGCAGCGGGAGGCGGTCCTTACGGCATGGGTGGACGCGTGGCGTACGCACCGGCCCCAGAGCTTCCCAGAGCGCGCGCTTGCTCCAACGCGAGTCATCGGTCACCTGCTGGCGGCCGACACGTACCAGCGCTTCCTGGACGGCATCGAGCCGGCAGAGCGCGTCTACCACGAAGGTGACCCCGCCGGCGAGCTGCGGGCCGCGACAACTGCGTTATCGGGGTAGAGCGTTCTCAAGCGGGAGCCCAAAAGGGCAGAACCAGTGGCTGGATAGAGCCTCCCGGCCACTCGTCGTTTTACCGTGCGGCATGCAGACCTTCGTGGTGCGCGTCTGGGTGCCAGGCGACGACGCGGATCGCCCCGTCCCGGCCGAGGTTCACGGGGTGGTGGAACACGTCCGTTCGGGCCGGATCACCACCTTCTGCGACGACGAAGAGCTGCTCGGATTCATCCACGAGTGCGTCGGCCAGGACCTCCGGCCGCCGGAGCACGGGTAAGGGGCGGCGGCCACCGCTGGCACTCATTTACCGCCGAACGCAAGGCGGCGGTCCCTTTTGCCATCGTCCGATCGGTCACAGATCTCGGCCATAGGGGCATACGTAGCACGTAGCCGACAGGAACATACGTACCTTCCCCGATGCTCCGAAGCCCTTCCCTCGCGCACTCTGATACCTGGTCGCTTCTCGGTCCAGACCAAAACGAGAGCGACGCGGTGTCAGAGTGGGGAGACCGACGGATGGATGGGGCGTAGTGGCCAGTTCGTTGCAGGCGGCTTCGACGGTGACGGCCGGACCGCGTACGCGTGGCGGCCGGACGCTCTCATCGGTGTGGGTCGACCGGCCCGCGCTGGTGCGCCGGCTGGCTGGGGTGACCGACCAACGTCTGACGATTCTGATCGCGGACGCGGGCTATGGCAAGACCTCCCTGCTGACCTCCTGGGCCAGCCAGGTCCCGCACTGCTGGTACACGCTCGGCCGTCACGACGCGGCGCTGTCCACGCTCGTACGCAACCTGTCCGAGCAACTGCTGACCCCCGTCCCGGACGCCGAGCTGCCGATCGACGAGGTGGCGCTCGCGCTGCTCGGCCCGCTGTCCCGGCAGCCCGACGACCTCGTACTGATCCTCGACGACCTGCACGAACTGCCCGAGGGCAGCGCTTCTGGGCAGCTGGTGGAGGCACTGTGCCGGTACGCGCCGGCCAACCTGCACATTGTGCTGTCCTCGCGCCGGCAGCCGCCGTTCTCGATCGAGCGGCTGCGCGGTCGCGGTCAACTGCTGGAGCTGGACGGCCACGCGCTGGCCTTCACCGCGGCCGAGACGCACGCGCTGCTGTCCACCGCGATCGGCGACGCGGCCGCCGACGACCTGGCCGAGAAGCTGCACGAGAACACCGGCGGTTGGCCGGCCGCGACCGTGCTCGCGGCCCGCTGGCTGCTGGACTTTCCGCCGGACGGGTACGCCGACGAGCTGTCCCGGCTGGGACATCCCGGCGGGCCGCTGTTCGGCTATGTGGCCGACGAGGTGGCCGGCAACCAGCCGGCCGACATCCAGGACCTGCTGCGCTGGGTGTCGCCGCTGCGCTGGTTCACCGCCGACCTGTGCGCCTTCGCCGGGCTGCCGGCCGACGGCGACCAGCTGAACCGGCTGGCCCGGGCCGGCGCGCTGCTCTGGCGGCGACCGGACGGCACCTTCACGGTCAGTCCGCTGGCCCGGGACGCGATTCGCGCGACCGCGCCGCTGCCGGCGAACGACTGGGCGCAGCTGCACCGACAGGCGGCCACGTGGTTCCTGCGCCACGAGGACACCCAGGAGGCGCTGCGGTGCGTACGGGCGATTGGCGACCCGCCAACCACCGCCGCGTTCATCTGCGAAAACGCCTCTGAGCTGCTGCGCGCGGGCGCGGCCACAGTGGTCCTGGAAGCGTTCGGCCAGCTGCCGCCGTGGGCCCGTACGGCCGACACCGAGCGGGTCGAGGGGCAGGCCAAGTTCTGCCTCGGCGACTGGAGCGGCGCGCTGCGCTGCTTCTACCGCGGGGTGGAGATCGCCGGTGCGGTCGAGCCGCGGTTCGGCTGGCGACTGGCCGCCCTCTACCACTTCCTCGGCGAGCCCAACCGGGCGCTGGCGATCTGCGAGCAGGTCACCGCGGTCGGCAACGGCGGGCCGGCGAGCGCCGACGAGGCACTCGTACTGGCGTGGACGGCGTATTCGCACTGGGTACGCAACGAGCACCCAGCGAGCCGGGACCTCGCGGCGCGCGCGTTGCGGGTCGCGCAGGCCGCCGGCGACAACAGCGCGTTGGCTGCCGCATACAGCGTCATGGGGTTGCTCAACGGCATCGACACGGACGCCCACCACGAGGCCGCGGTCGAAGCGGCCGCCCTCAGCCGCAACACCATGCACATCATCTTCGCGCACACCAACTACGCGCGGACGCTGATCATTCGCGGGGACGTACGGGCCGGACTGACGCAGCTGGACGTGGCCGTCACCGCCGCCGAACGCAGCGGCGACCGCAACATGGTGCTCTTCACGCACTGCCACCGCGGCACCGCGAAGCTGGCGCTCGGCCGGCTCGACGAGGCGGCCGCCGACTTCCAGGCCGCGCGGGCCGGTTACCAGCGCGGCGGGCCGGGCACGAGCGCGCGGCCGCTGGTCGGGCTGGGCGAGGTCTACCGGGAGCACGGCGACCTGGCGCTGGCCGCCGCCGCGTACCAGGAAGCGGCCGACATCTCTGCCGAGTCCGGCGACCAGGAGATGCACGGCGTCGCGCTGACCGGCCTCGCGAAGGTGCGGCTGGCCGACGACCCGGAGGCGGCCGCGGTGCTCGCCGAGCAGGCGGTGGCCTCCTCCGAGGGGTCCGAGCGGGTACGCGCGCAAATCGCCGCCGGCTGGGTGGCCCTGGCCCGCGGCGACCGGCAGCGGTTGTCCGAGGCGGTGGCCGCGGCCACCGCCGGCGTCGGGATCGGCGCCGACCGCGGCGGGCTCGCCCGGCTGCTGGAACTGCGCGCGGCTGCCCTCACCGACCAGCCCGCCGAGCAACTTCGGCTGCTGCACCAGGCCGCCGACATCTGGGCGGCCACCGGCCAGCTGATCGGCGCCGCCCGCGTCGGGGTCGCGGTGGCCCGGCTGACCGAGGCGCCGGCGCCGGTACTGGAAGCGGCCACCGCGGCCCTTCGCCAGTACGGCGTCCACCCGGCCGCCGAGGTCGCCGCCGGGCTGCTTCGCTTCGTACCGATCCCGGCGCCGAACTCCCTTGAGGTCCGTACGCTCGGCGGCTTTGGCCTGCTCCGCGACGGGCAGCTGGTGGGCGCCGAGGAATGGCGGTCGAAGAAGGCCCGCGACCTGTTCAAGCTGCTGGTGGCCCGGCGCGGCCGGCCCACCCCGCGCGAGCTGCTGATGGACATCCTGTGGCCGGACGAGGATCCGACCAAATGCGCCAACCGACTTTCCGTTGCGCTGTCGACGATTCGTACGGTCCTTGACCCCGGCCGAGCGTTCCCGCCGGACCATTTCGTGGGCACCGACAAATACGCCATCGAGTTGCGCAACCTGGCCGTCGACGTCGAGGTTTTCCTTGCCATCGCGGCAAAGGCCCAGATGGAGTACGAGCGTGGCAGTGCCGACGCACCGCGCGCGCTGGCGCTGGCCGAGGCCACCTACAGCGGGGATTTCCTGGAGGAAGACCCGTACCAGGACTGGGCCGTGCCGCTGCGTGAGGAAGCCAAGGCTCGCTATTTGGAGCTCGTACGGCTGCTCGCCAGCATCGCCTCCAAGGCTGGCGAATACGACCGCGCGGCGCGTTATCGCTTGCGTGCGTTGGAAAGGGACACTTTCGACGAGGAAGCGCACCTCGGCCTGATCGGCGCACTGGTGGCCGCCGGCCGCCATGGCGAGGCCAAGCGGCGCTACCAGATCTACCGCGAGCAGATGGCGGAGATCGGCATCGACCCGGCGCCGTTCCCGCAGCGGTCGCAGCGCCGGCCCTCTCCGGCTGGCAGGTAAACCGGTTTTTGTCTTGCGCTGGACCGCACACTCCGTGCGGTCCAGCTCTCTTTGTGTGAACGGTTTTTACGTATACGGACGTACGTGGGGCGAAATTACGTGGTGGCACGGATGGTAAGGGCTACCTGTTCGGGCGAGAATTTCCAGTATGAGACAGGTATCCCCCCCGCCAGACCAACTGCGGTCCGGCATGAGCGCACCGATGGCGGCGCCCGGCGCCGCACCATATGTCCGCACCATGGGAACCTTCCAGGTGATCCGCGGCCGGAGCCCGTTCGACACCGCCGAGTGGCCCTCGAAAAAAGCCCGTGAGCTGTTCAAACTGCTGATCGCCCGGCGCGGTCGGCCGACCGCCCGCGAGCTCTTGATGGACACGCTGTGGCCGGACGACGAGCCCACCAGATGCGCCAACCGGCTGTCCGTCGCATTGTCGACCATCCGTACGGTTCTCGACCCTTACCGTCGGTACCCGGCTGACCATTTCGTGAGCACCGACAAATACGTGGTGAGCCTTTCCAACGTCACCGTCGACGTGGAGGTTTTCCTTGCCGCCGCGCGGGAAGCCGTGCTGCGCTACGAGAACGGCGAGCCGGACGCGCTGACCGCGCTGGCGCTCGCCGAGGCTGGCTACGCCGGGGACTTCCTGGCCGAAGACCGTTACTACGAGTGGGCCGTGTCACTGCGCGAGCTGGCCCGTGCGAGTTATCTGGACCTCGTTCGTACGCTCGCTACCGCCGCTGCCCGCAGCGGCGACTACGAGCGGGCGCAGGCGTACCAACTGCGTGCCCTGGAGCGGGACCCGTTCGACGAGCAGGCGCACCTCGGGCTCATCGACGCGTTGGCGTGCACCGGAAAACACGACCGGGCTCGCCGGCAGTATCACGACTATCGCCGGCAGATGGACCGGATCGGCATCGAGCCGGTCCCGTTCCCGCCGCACCGGGTGGCGGCCCGGCCGCTGTCCACTGTCGGGCGCTGATCTCGTATGTCCTGGGCTTGCGGTGGTGATCCTTCGCGGGGAAGCTGATCCGATCAGTCGAACCCGAAGGACGCACCGTGCCCGGTCAGGTCGAGACTTCCCGCGGTCTGCGCCGCACCCTGTCGGTTTGGCAGGCCATCGGCCTGTCGGTGGCGCTGATGGCGCCCAGCATGGCCGCGAACATCAACCCGCAACAGACCGCCGGCCCGGCTGGTAGAGCGGTGCCGCTGGCATTTTTCCTGTCCGCACTGGGCGTTCTGCTGGTCGCGTACGGTTTTGTCCGACTCTGCCAGTATTATCAGCACGCCGGCTCGGTTTATGCCTTCGTTGGAGCCACTCTCGGGCCACGAGCCGGCGTGGTGTCCGGCGTCGGGCTGCTCGGCACGTACACGTTCTACGCGGTGGTCACCTCCTCAGCCGCCGGCAACCTCGGCACCGCTTTCCTTACCGAGGTGGGAATCTGGCCGAATCCGCCGGCTTGGGCGCCTTTCGTGCTGACCGGCGTGGCGCTGGTCGGCAGCTGGCTGCTCGCGATGGCCCCGGCCCGCCGCGGCACCACCGTCCTGCTGGTCGTCGAGGGCGCCACCGTCGCGCTGATCCTGCTGATCACCGCCATCATCGCGGTTCGGCTGATCGGCGGCACCGCACCCGGCGGCCAGCATTTCACCTCGCAGGTCTTCACCTTCACCCCCGACAGCGGCCTCTCCGGCGTCTTCCTCGGTGCCGTCTTCGGCTTCCTTTCCTTCGCCGGCTTCGAAGCCGCCGCCACCCTCGGCGAGGAAACCAGCAACCCGCGCCGGGACATCTCCCGCGCCATCCTGGGCACCGCGATCTTCGGCGGCGCATACTTCGTCATCGTCACCGCGGTCGAGATGATGGCCTTCGGCACCGACGCGGCCGGCGTCAGGAAATTCGCCAATTCCGGTTCACTGCTGGGAGACCTCGGCACCGGCTACGTCGGCGCCTGGGCTGGCGACCTCATCAGCCTCGGGGCCACCATCAGCGCCTTCGGCTGCTGCCTCGCCTGCGTCGTCGGCGCCTCCCGCATGCTTTTCGCGCTGGGCCGCGACATCGGGGGCGCCCGCGGCATCGGCCGTACGTCCGCCAGCGGCACCCCCGCCATCGCCACCACCGTCATCACCCTCCTGGCCGCCGCCTTCATCGTGATCTGCGCGGTCTTCTTCGGCGCCACCACGAAAGACACCTTCGCCTGGTCCGGCACCATCGGCACCCTGATCTTGCTCGTGGTCTATTTACTGACCACCGTCGGAGCGATCTGGCTGATTTTCGTACGCCGAAAGATGGCCGTGCCTCGCTGGCAGGTCGTTTTTCCGTTGGGAGCACTGGCCTTGCTCGGCTACACGGTTTACGTGAACGTCATCCCGTACCCGACCGCGGGCCCGGCCCGCTGGTTCCCGGTCGTCGCTGGCGGGATTCTGGTGGTCGCCCTGGTGGGTGTGCTCGCCCTCCCCCGCGTCGCCCGTCGCGTCGGCACCCAGCTCGCCTCCCTCAGCAGCGTTTCGCGCGAGGGTGACATTTGAGGGGTTGAATGCCCCCTATTTGTCGCCCCAAACGTCACCCTCGCGGAGGTTACGTTCAGGTCCAGCGTAAGCAACGGGGCGTTGCGGACCAGCGAGCCAGTTAACCGTTGAGGTAAGCCAAAACAGCGAGCACCCGGCGGTTGGTGTCATCGGACGGTCCGATGCCGAGTTTGCCGAAAATGCTGGCGGTGTGCTTGCCGACCGAGCCCTCGCTGATGAACAACCGGGCCGCGATCGCCGCGTTGGAACAACCTTCCGCCATCAACGACAACACGTCTCGCTCGCGCGGTGACAATGCCGCCAGCGGTTCGTCGCGGGCATTACTGACGAGCAGTTTCGCGATCACTTCTGGGTCCATAGCGGTGCCGCCGCCGGCGACTCTTCGTACGGCGTCAATGAACTGCTCGGCGTTGAACACTCGGTCTTTCAACAAATAGCCGATCCCGCCGGTGCCGTCGGCGAGCAGCTCCCGGGCGTACAACTGCTCGACGTGCTGCGACAGTACGAGCACCGGCAGGCCGGGTTCGCGTTGGCGGGCATGCAAAGCCGCCTGCAACCCCTCGTCTGTGAACGTCGGTGGCAGTCGTACGTCCACAATGGCCACATCTGGTTTTTCTTCTATCAGCGCCTGTTCCAGCGCCGGACCACTCTCGACCGCCGCCACCACCTCAAAACCGTGCGCGGACAGCAGGTGCGTCAGTCCGTCGCGGAGAAGGTAGAGGTCTTCGGCGAGGACAACGCGCATGGCAGCTCCATCGTCACCATTGTCGGACCGCCCGAAGGGCTACTGACGGTGACCCTACCGTCGAAGGTGCCCAGTCGGCGCTCAATGCCGCGCAGGCCACTGCCGCGGCTCGGGTCGGCGCCGCCCGTGCCGTCGTCAAGCACGCTGATCCGCAGCGCGCTGTCCAAGTGCCGCAGGTCGATCCACACCCGCTCGGCGCCGGAATGGCGGGCCGCGTTCGTCAGCAGCTCGGCGACCGCGAAGTAGGCGGCGGACTCCACCGGCGCGGCCAGCTGGCCATCCAGCGCCGCCTTGACCTGTACGTCCAACGGGCTGTCCAGCGCGATCGCGCGGATCGCGTCGGCCAACCCGCGCTCGGCGAGGATCGGCGGGTGGATGCCGCGGACCAGCGTACGCAGCTCAGCCAGCGCCGACGCGGAGCTGTCCCGCGCCTTGCTCACAAGCGCCTTCGCGGCCGCCGGGTCCTGGTCTATAAGTGCCTCGATGGCGCCAAGCGTCATGCCCATCGCGACCAGCCGCGCCTGCGCCCCGTCGTGCAGATCGCGCTCAATCCGGCGAACCTCGGCGGCCTGCGTGTCGGTCGCGGCCGTACGGGTCTCGGTGAGTTGCTCCACGCGCGCGGTCAACTCCTCGCGCTCGACCAGCATCATCGCCTTCGCTGTCGGGCGCAGCAGCAGCGACGACCACAGACTGTGAGCACGCACCAGCGGCGGCGAAAGGGCCAGCATGGCGACCACCAGCAGCACGCCGCCGACGAGCGCGAGCCACCTCGACCCGTACAGCTGCCCCACCCACTGCGATCCGTTCGGATCGAACAGTCCCGGCCCGATCAGCCCACCCATGGCGTAACAGAACGCGGTCATCGGCAGCAGCATCGGAACAATCCCGATTACTGGCTGGAAAATCAGCCAACCCAGGTCCCGCCAGGTCGCCGGATCGCGCAGCACCCAGCGTTCGCGATCCATCCAGGACGAACCACTGACCGGCAGGTACGGCCGCGGCAAGTCCAGCTCTGACCACCTGCGCCCGTACATTCGGAACAGGTTCGGCAACCAACGCGACCACACCACCACCGGGGCACCGAGCGGGCCGAGCAGGAGCGCCAGCAGGTAAACCGGCACCAGGGGGATCACCAGGAGTGACTGGACGCCGATCGCGAAACACCGCGAGTTCGCGATCTGGCCGTTGGCGAACCACCAGCCGAAGGCCCGGGCTCGTACGATCGCGGCCGCGGACGCAGGACTGAGCAGCGCTCTGGTCCATAAGCCGTGCAGCCGTAGCATCCATGGCGCGATAAGCACACCTACCGCGATGCTTACCAGCCCGATGAAGACGTTCGTACGCAGAAGCAGCGGACCGGTGACGCCGAAGGCGATCAGGGCCGCCGGCAGCACCGCGATCGCGCCGCCGATCACTGGATCGAGCACCAACCAACCGAGGTCCCGCCAAGTGGCGAGGTCCGACATCACCCAGGTGTAGTAACGCCCAAAGGCGGGTCCGGCGGCAGTCTTATAGAGCGTACGACCGTCCGCCGAGCGATAGAGACCGTCAGGTCCAGGCGTGGGCGGCGGTGGTTTCGGCTGGTACGGGACGGGGATCGGGACACCGGACCACTCGCCGGCCAGCCGGCGCGCGAGGCCCATCAGCGGCCGCGGGAACTCGATGAGCCACGGCAGCGCGGCGATCCCGAGCAGAGAGCCGACGGCGAAAACGGGCTTCAGCGGCCCGATCGCGAAGAGCGCGAGACCGCGCCAGACCGCCCGCACATACCGCATCCCGCCGTCCCTTCCTCGCCGTTGGTGTCCAGTTTGACCTCCTCCGCCGGCGTCGCACAGTGGCCCCAGCTCTCGAGGTGGGGGTAGCTAGGCCCACTGTCAGTGGCCGCGGAAGGCTTCTTCGAGCCACCAGGACGGGCCGCTGGTGACTTTGGCGTCGATGACAAGGGGCCGATCCCGTGGACCTGCGAGCCAGTCAGTCAGACCGTCCAAATCGGACAGTGCTCGTACCGTGATCGCGTCGGCGCCGAATCCGCGGCCCATCGCGGCGATGTCGGTTTCCGGGAACAGCACAGTGTCCAGATTATGGCCGTGCGGACCAAAATGATGCACCTCGGCGCCGTACGCCTCGTCGTTGTAGAACACCACAACCATCGGCAGCCGGAGTCGTACGACGGTGTCCAGTTCAGCGATGGACATCAGGCCACCGCCGTCCCCCACAGCCGCTATCGGCAGCCGGGACGGCTCGGCGAGCGCGGCGCCAATCGCGGTGGCCAGGCCCAGGCCAATCGACTGATATGCCTGGGTGAAGCAAAAACCACGCTCATCCGGCACCGCCAGGTAGGCACTCGGATATCCCATGAAGTTCCCGGAATCCACTGCGAGCACCCGGTCGACTGGGAGCCGCTCGTCGAGTCCAATCGACAGCGTTCGCGGGTCAATTCGGTCCACAGTGGACACGTCTTCGTACGACACTTCCCGCCAGCGGCCGTCCGGCAGCGACTTTTCCCGATATCCGATGCTTTCCTCGACGAGCTTCGCGACCGCGTCGGCCGTACGAGCGACATCGCCCAGCACGCCGAGGTCGATCGGCCGGTGCGCGCCCAAAGCGTCCGCGTCCAGATCCACCTGGACAACCGTCGCGTCCGCCGCGATCAGGGCGCCGTGCCGCATCGTCCACATGTTCAGGCCGGCGCCCCAACCGACCACCAGATCCGCGCCACTGATCAATTCCACGGCCTGCGGTGTGGCAAATCCACCGGAAATCCCCAGAGACCACGGATTGCCGGCGAAAAGTCCGTTGGCCACCGCGGAAGTCGCCAGCAGCGCGCCACAACGGTCGGCCAGCAGTTCCAGCTCTTTCCGGGCTCCCCGGGCACCTCGCCCGGCCACGAAAACCGGCCGCTGAGCAGCCGCGATCGCCTTCGCGAGGGCTTGCGCCGCGGTCGGGTCCGGGCTGGGGACCTGAGCGGCCAGCAGTTTCGGTCGTACCGATGGAAAATCCTCGGCGGCCTGAACATCCAGCGGTAGGTTCAAAACGACCGTTCGGCGCCCTTCGACAGCGGTGCGATAGGCACGTACGACGTCGTCCATCGCACTCGCCGCACTGAAGACCCGCTCGCTGATCGCCCCAACCGCGACCGCGAGAGCGTCTTGATCCACCCGGAAATTCGAGCGTACGGCGGCGGCCGCGGTGTCCGCGGCCAGCACGATCATCGGAGTCCGGCTCTTGGCCGCCTCGGTGATCCCCGTCATCGCGTTGGTCAGGCCGCAGCCCTGATGGACGGACACGACACCGAGCCGCCCGCTCGTACGCGCATAGCCATCGGCCATGGTGGCGGCACCGGATTCGTGCCGGGCGGCCACAAATCGCGCACCCGCCGCCGCCATCGCGTTGGTGACGTGGAAATTCCCGCTGCCCACCACCCCGAAGACGTGGTCCGCGCCCAATTCCACCAGCGTACGGCCGACCAGCTCGGCGACCGTCACGACTCGACCAGCCCCAGCACCCGCGCCGGACTGCCGGAACCGCCCACGATCGGCAGTCCGGTGGCGATGACCACCGCGCCGGTCGGCGGCAGCTCGGCGAGGTTCTGCAACTGGGTCAGCCCGTACCGGCCGGAGCCGGCCAGCGAGCCGTGGCACGGAAACGGCGGATCAAAGCCGTGCGCCGCACCGGCGTCGGTGCCGGCCGTCTCCACGCCGATGCCCACGATGGACCGTTCGGCGAGCAGCCAGGCCACGCAGTCGGCGGCGATCCCGGGCGTGTGCGGGCCGGTTTCGTTGGCGTTCAGGAAATTGTCCTGGTCACCGCTGCGGGCATCCCAGCCGGTACGGTAAAGGAACCACCCGTGAACCGTCCCATGCTCGCTTTCCCAGACCTGGACATCGTTGACTTGCAACAGAAAGTCCGGGTCCTGGAGAGCCCGGTCGGCGAAGTCCAACACGCTGGCGGGCGCGATCAGCTCGCCGGGCGGGATTTCCGCGACACTGCGGCCATCCCGGCCGGTCACCCAGTGAATCGGTGCGTCCAGGTGGGTGCCGGTGTGCTCGCCGGTGTGGATGTTGTTCCAATACCAAGCCGGACCGCGGTCGTCGTAACGACTGATCTCCTCCAGTTGGAACGGCACAGTGTTCCCGAACGGCGGCGGCAACTGCAAAATCGGTGTGGTGCTTTGCAAAGGCGCGGTCAGGTCGACCACCCGAATGCCACCTGAGCACAACTGTGCACTGAAATCCCGCAAAACCGACATTGAGCCAACCTCCGCGGTCAGGGCCTCCAGCGGCGGTGCCTGGTGGCCGGTTCGCCCTCTCTCACCAGCGCCAGCCGCGGTTTCGGCGCGTCCGTACGGCCGGTTGGCGGCTGTCGCCTCCCGGCGGCGAACTGGAGTGGCCACGCCGCCGCCGGACCGGTGTAATCCTGCTCCACCGCGGCATGCAGCGTCCACTGCGGATCATAAAGATGCGTACGCCCCAGCGCACACAAGTCGGCTCGGCCGGCCAGCAGCAGCGAATTCACGTCGTCGTACGACGAAATCGCCCCGACCGCGATCACCGCGATGCCATATTTGCGGCCGATCTCGTTGCGGATCCGGTCCGCGTACGGCGTCTGGTAGCTCCGGCCGTATGCCGGTTTTTCGGTCGAAACAACCTGTCCAGTCGACACATCGATGCCGTCCGCGCCATGCTCGGCGAAAGCGCGGGCGATCTCCACTGCCTCGTCCGCGTCCACCCCGCCGTCGTGCCAGTCGGTGGCCGAGATGCGGACCGTCATCGGCCGCTCGGCGGGCCACACCGCGCGTACGGCGTCGAAAACCTCCAGCGGGAACCGCAACCGGCCCTCCAGCGAGCCGCCGTAGCCGTCGGTCCGCCGGTTCGACAGCGGCGAGATGAACGACGACAGCAGGTATCCGTGCGCGCAATGCAGTTCCAACACGTCAAACCCAGCACGTGCGGCGGACTGGGCGGCAGCCACGAAATCGTGCTGGATCGCCGCCATCTCCTGGATGCTGAGCTCGCGCGGCACCTGGTTGTCCGGTGAGTACGGCAAAGCCGACGGCCCGCACACTTTCCAGTTGTGGTCCAGCAACGGCTGGTCGATGCCTTCCCACATCAGCCGGGTCGACCCCTTGCGTCCGGAATGCCCTAACTGGACACCGATCCGCGCGTCTGTCGAGCCGTGCACGAATTCGACGATCCGCTGCCAGCCGGCTTCCTGTTCGGGGGTGTAAAGGCCCGTACATCCAGGCGTGATCCGGCCCGACTCCGACACACACACCATCTCGGTCATCACGAGGCCGGCGCCGCCCAGTGCCTTGCTTCCCAGGTGCACCAAGTGAAAGTCGGTCGGACGGCCGTCAACCGCCGAATACATGTCCATCGCGGACACGACAACGCGGTTCCGCATTTCCAGCTGGCCCAGTTTGTACGGTTGGAACATCGGCGGCCGCTGGTCACCGCTCGTTTTACCGCCGAACCAGTTGTCCAGGCCAGCGACGAATTCCGGGTCGCGCAGCCGCAGGTTCTCGTACGTGACCCGGCGGCTGCGAGTGAGAATGTTGAACGCGAACTGCTCGGGTTCCTGATGAACGTACTGCGCGATGTGCTCAAACCATTCCAGGCTCGCCTGCGCGGCCCGCTGGGTGGACAGCACGACCTGCTTGCGCTCTGCCTCGTACCCGTCAAGGGCCTCACTCAGTGGCAGCTCATGCAGGCAGGCGGCCAACGAGAGAGCGTCCTCCATCGCGAGTTTCGTACCAGAGCCAATGGAAAAGTGGGCTGTGTGTGCCGCATCCCCCAGCAGCACCACGTTGTCGTGCCGCCAGTGCTCGTTGCGAACGGTGGCGAAGCTCAGCCATTTCGAGTTGTTGGCGAAAACCTGATGTCCGGCCAGAATCCCAGCGCAAAGCTGCTTGACCTTCTTGATGGACGACTCGTCGCTCTGTCCTGGTTTCAGCGGAACGTCCGCAAAACCCGCGCGCTGCCACACCTCGTCGGCCATTTCCACGATGAAGGTGCTGCCGGTTCTGTCGTACGGATAGCCGTGGATTTGGATGATCCCGTACGGCGTCTGGAGGATGTGGAACTTGAAAGCGTCGAAGACCAGGTCAGTGCCCAGCCACATGTAACGGCAGCGGCGGAATTCCACGCTGGGCTGGAATGTGTCGGCGTAAGCGCTGCGGATGGCCGAATTCACCCCGTCGCAGCCGAGCACCAGGTCGTACGAAGATGCCAGCTCGCGGATTTCCGGTGCCTCGGTCCGAAACCGCAGGTCGACGCCGAGGGCGCGGCACCGATCCTGAAGGATCTGCAGCAGTTTCCGCCGGCTCATCGCGGCAAAACCGTGGCCGCCGGACGTGACGACCCCGGATCCGGGCAAGTGCACGTCAATGTCGTCCCAACGAGCGAAACATTCCTGCATCCGCTCGAAAATCGCCGGGTCGGCATGCTCGATGCCACCCAGCGTCTCGTCCGACAGCACCACGCCGAAGCCGAAGGTGTCGTCCGGCGCGTTGCGCTCCCAGACGGTGACCTCGTGGTCCGAGCCCAACTGCTTGACCAGCGCGGAAAAGTAGAGCCCACCCGGTCCGCCGCCGACCACCGCGATCCGCACTGCCGGCCTCCCACCTGTCGAAACCGGCCTCAGAATATGCTGCCTCCACAACGACCGTCAAGTTTGCGCCATACCCAAACCGATCCGCGGCCGGCGACGAACACTCGACGTGGCTCTTACCGACTCGCTACCTTCCGTGACCATTCGACCGGCCGACGGACCCGTCCGGGCGGTCGTCCTGATCCTTCACGGTGGCCAGGTCACCAGCCTCGCGCCGACCCGCCCTTCGCAGCTCAGCGCCGTACGAATGATCCCCTTCGCGGCGGCTCTGGAGCGCGCCGGTGAGCGCATCGACGTGTGGACGCTGCGTTACCGCCACCGCGGCTGGAACGGTGCGCAGGCCAGCCCGGTCGCGGACGCGCGGTGGGCGCTGGACGAGGTGCGCCGGCGGCATGGCAGCGTGCCGATCGCGCTGGTCGGGCATTCGATGGGCGGCCGGACCGCGCTGCGAGTGGCCGACGATCCGGACGTACGCGGTGTTGTCGCGCTCGCGCCATGGTTGCCATCCGGCGAGCCGGTGGAGGCGATTCGCGGCCGCCGGCTGCTGATCGCGCACGGCACCCGCGACTGCTGGACCGACCTAGGCGGCTCGCTCGCGTACGCGCGAAGGGCCGAATCGCTTGCCGCCGAGGTGCGGCACGTGAGCATTCGTGGCGTGGGTCACCCGATGCTGCGCCGAATGTCGCTCTGGCACGGCCTTACCACGTTACACACGATCGAAACGCTCGCGGACCGAACCGCTGACGACGCTGCGACGAACGCCCCTGAGAAGACCCGCACCGAGCGGGCCCAGCTCCTGATCTGAGGTGACCATGACAACGACATCCCCCGGCCGGCGCCGGATCGCCGTGGTCGGCAGTGGTGTGGCCGGGCTGACCGCCGCTTGGGTTCTGCAGCGCGATGCCGATGTGACCTTGTATGAAGCCGATAATCGGCTTGGCGGCCACGCGCACACCCACGACGTGACCCACGCCAGCGGCGGCACGCTCGCGGTCGACACCGGCTTTATCGTACACAACCAGCGAACTTATCCCACCCTGCTTCGACTTTTCGAAGAGCTTGGCGTCGGCACTCAGGAATCGGACATGAGTATGTCCATTCGATGCGACGGATGTGGACTGGAATACGCCGGAGGCTGTGGCGCGTCCGGAATTTTCGCGCAACCACGCTCTTTGGTACGCGGCCGTTTCCTGCGCATGCTTACTGAGATCAAGAAATTCCACCGGCAGGCGCAGGCCTTGCTGGGTGATGACAGCGATCCGGACCAGACGCTCGGCGATTTCCTCGGGTGCGGAAGCTACTCCGACTACTTCGTGACCCATTTCATGACCCCGATGGTGTCCGCGGTGTGGTCGTGCGCACCGGAAACCGCCCAGTCCTACCCGGCCCGCTACCTGTTTTCGTTCCTACAGCACCACGGCATGCTCTCGGTGAAAGGATCGCCGACCTGGCGAACCGTCGTCGGCGGCTCACGGACTTATGTGGACAAGGTCGCGAAAGAGCTGTCCGCGGTGATGACGAACACACCCGTACGAGCACTGCATCGACACCCCGCCGGCATCAACATTCACGACGACGCCGGCGCCGTCACCCGGTTCGACGCGGCGGTCGTGGCCACCCATCCGGATCAGGCGTTGCGGCTGCTGGCTGAGCCAACGCGGGCCGAGCGGGTGGTGCTGGGCGCCTTCTCCTATTCCCGTAACCCGACCGTTCTGCACACCGACACCGCGGTTTTACCCCGCAGCCGCGCGGCCCAGGCATCCTGGAACTACCGCATGCGGTCGTGCACAACGCCGTCCGACCGCGTGCTGGTCAGCTATGACATGAATCGGTTGCAAAGGCTGCCCGGCCCTGAGCGATATGTTGTCACTCTCAACGATCACGCCGAAATCGACCCCGCAAAAGTGCTCGACGAAATGGTGTACGAGCACCCGATCTTCACGCCGGAATCGGTAGCCGCGCAGGCCCGGCTGCCCGAACTCGACAGTTCGGTGTTGGCCTACGCCGGCGCCTATCACGGCTGGGGATTTCACGAAGACGGCTGCCGTTCCGGCTTGCGGGCGGCCGAACAGATCGGTGGTGTGTGGTGACTTCCGTGACCTTACGGACCAGCGTTCGCACGCCATATTTGTACGAGACTGTGGTCAAACACGTGAGAGCCGCACCACTGCGGAACGAGTTTTCCTATCGCAGCTATCAATGGTTGGTTGACCTCGACGAGCTGCCACGAGTGCCGGCGCTGGCTGAATTCCGGCCCGCCGATCATCTTGGCGATCCGGCTCGTACGATCCGGCAAAACGTCGAGAGCTTCCTGTCCGGTTGGGGGATCAACCTCGACGGCGGCCGGATCGTCATGCTGGCCAACGCGCGTACTTTTGGCTATGTCTTCAATCCCCTCAGCGTCTACTGGTGTTTCCGGCCGGACGGTGACCTGGAATGCGTGATCGCCGAAGTGCACAACACCTACGGCGAACGACACTGCTATCTGTTGCACACCGACGAACGTGGTCGCGCGGAAGTCGAAAAAGTCTTCTACGTCTCGCCTTTCAACCCGGTCGACGGAGACTATCGGATGAGCCTTCCGGTTCCCGGCGACCAGTTGCGCCTGACCGTCACCCTGCATCGCGACGGTATGCCACCGTTCGTGGCCAGCGTCCGTGGACACGGACGTCCAGCCAGCAGGAAGACATTACTGGGCCTCGCCGTACGGGTGCCCTGGGTCACCGCGACGGTGGCCGTTCAGATCCGCCTTCAAGGATTTCGACTTTGGTTGCGCCGGCTGCCGATCGTGCCGAGACCGACCCACGACCCGCAGGAGGACGTGCAGTGAGCGATCTACTGAACCGAAACTCCCATCGGCCGGCGCCGCTGGTCAACCCACAGCGTTGGCCGGACATCGCCAACGTGCCGGCGGCCAGTATAAAAGCAACCATCGCGAGAGTGCTTTTCCGGCGGGTGGCACGCAAACTCCCGCTCCGGGTGGAATTCCCGGGCGGTGAAGTGCTCGGTCGCGGTGGCCCGGTGATGCGCATTCTGCGGCCGGCGGCATTCTACCGGCGGATCGGTGCCGGCGGGCTGATTGGCTTCGGCGAGGCATACATGGCCGGCGATTGGGCGGCCCATGACCTGCCCGGCGTCCTCACGATTTTCGCCTCCCAGGTCTCAAAGCTGGTGCCACCGGCGCTGCAGCGACTGCGTGCCGCCGCGGTACGCCGGCAGCCGCGCACCGAGCGCGGCACCCCGGAAAACGCGCGGACCAACATCTCACGGCATTACGATCTGTCCAACGACTTGTTCTCGACTTTCCTTGACGAGACCATGACTTACTCGTCAGCGGACTTCGACTCCGTGGGCGGCCAGCCGATCGCCAGCTGGGACCTGCTGGCAATGGCCCAGCGCCGCAAGATCGACCGACTGCTGGACGGCGCCGGGGTGACCGCCGGCACTCGGGTGCTCGAGGTCGGTACGGGCTGGGGAGAACTCGCCATCCGGGCCGCGGCTCGCGGCGCGTACGTACACTCCATCACCCTGTCCGAGGAACAGCGCGAGCTGGCGCTGCGACGAGTCGCCGCCGCCGGCCTGTCCGACCGGGTCACCATCGAGCTGCGTGATTACCGGGAGGTGACTGGAAAGTACGACGCGGTGGTCTCGGTCGAGATGATCGAGGCGGTCGGTTACGCGTACTGGTCAGAATACTTCGCGGTGCTGAACCGAGTGCTCCATCCCGGCGGCAGCATCGGCTTGCAGGCGATCACCATGCCGCACGACCGGATGTTGGCTACCCGCAACACGTACACGTGGATCCACAAGTACATCTTTCCTGGCGGCCTGCTGCCGTCCGTAAGATCGGTCGGCGAAAGCGCTCGTGAGCATGGCCTGCGGATCACCGACGACCACGCTTTTGGCCCGCATTACGCGGAAACGTTGCGGCTGTGGCGAGAGCGGTTCGATGCCCGCGGCGACGAGGTTCGAGAACTCGGTTTCGACGAGATGTTCGGTACGATGTGGCGGCTTTACCTGGCCTATTCCGAGGCGGGCTTTCGGTCCGGCTATCTCGACGTGCACCAGTTCGTGATCGTCAAGGATCCTTCTGTCGGGAACGAGGCGGTATGACTTCGACCGAGCTCAAAACCACCGGCGCCGCACCCAAACTCGCGGCCCTGCTGGAACCTTTCGTCGGCGGTGAATTGCCCGTACGACTGCGGGCCTGGGACGGCAGCGAGGCCGGTGACCCGGCCGGCCCGGTTGTCGTGCTGAATTCCCCCAACGTCCTGCGGCGACTGCTGTGGAATCCGGGTGAGCTCGGGTTGGCGCAGGCGTACGTGACCGGTGAGCTCGATGTCGAGTCAGATCTCGCCGAGTCGCTGTCGTACGCGTGGAACGTGGTTCGCAGTCGCCATCTCTCCGCCGTGCGACCGACGCCAGGTCTGCTGCTCAAAGCCGCCATAACTGCGCTGCGGCTCGGCGCTTTCGGTCCGAAACTGCCGGTTCCCCGCTCGCAGGCACGACTTTCCGGACGGCTGCACAGCAAACGCCGGGATGTCGACGCTATTTCGCATCACTATGATCTTTCCAACGACTTCTATGCACTGGTCCTCGATCCGCAAATGGCGTATTCGTCCGCGTACTGGACAACTGAGGATCCCGCGTACATGCTGGAAGACGCGCAACGCGACAAGCTCGACCTGGTGTGTCGAAAACTCGGACTGGAACCCGGCATGCGGTTTCTGGATGTTGGTTGCGGGTGGGGATCGCTATCTCTGCATGCCGCCCAACATTTCGGTGTCCAGGTCGTCGGCGTGACACTTTCCGCTGAGCAGAAGACCTTTGTCCAACAGCGCGTGCGCGAGCGTGGCCTCCAGGACTCGGTCGAGATCCGGCTGCAGGACTATCGCGAGATCAGCGATGGCCCGTTCGACGCGATCTCGTCGATCGAAATGGGCGAGCACGTCGGCGCCGGCAATTACCCGACCTTCGCCGCTGGCCTGCATCGGCTCGTACGCGAGCAGGGCCGGGTGCTGATCCAGCAGATGTCCCGGCGCGGCCTGCCCGGCGGCGGGCCGTTCATCGAGTCGTACATCGCGCCGGACATGCATATGCGCCCGGTCGGCGAAACCGTGGCGCTGCTGGAAGACGCCGGGCTCGAAGTGCGAGACGTGGAGGCGATGCGCGAGCATTATGTACGTACGGTCGACGTTTGGTACGAGACCTTCGAACGGCGGTGGGACGAGGTGGTCGCAATGGTCGGCGAGGAAGTCGCCCGGGTGTGGCGGCTCTACCTGGTGGGCGGCGCGCTGTCCTTCCGCGACGGCCGGATGGGCGTCGACCAGATCCTGTCCGTCCGTCGTACGCCGGCCGGCGAGAGTGGCCTGCCGGCAACCCGCGCCGGTTGGCTTGCCACCCGCGCCACTTGGCTGGCGCGCAAGGAAGGGTGACTTGTTTTGTCTTTCGCCCTCGGTTCATTCCTGCACACCCTGCCGCTGACCGCGCTGGCCGTCGTCGTGCTGCTCGCGATCACTTTCGCCGCTGCGCTGATCTATCACAAACACGCGGTCATCGATGTGGCCTGGGGACTGGGTTTCGCGCTCATCGCGATCGTCACCCTGGTCGCGTCCGCGGGCCATGGCGACCCCGCTCGGCGCTGGCTGATCACCGCTTTGACGGTGCTCTGGGGCGTCCGACTGGCCGTCCACATTGGATGGCGCGGGCGCAGGCACGGCGAGGATCCCCGCTACGACAAGCTTTTGTCGCGGGCGAAAGGCAACCGCGACGCGTACGCATTGCGCAGCGTCTATCTGGTGCAAGGCGTCGCCATGTGGTTCGTGTCGCTGCCCGTCCAAGTGACGCAGTTTTCGGCCGGTGGGCTGGGCATCGTCGCCTGGGTGGGAGCCGCGATCTGGCTGGTCGGCTTCTTCTTCGAGGCTGTTGGCGACCTGCAGTTGGTGCGGTTCAAAGCGCGTCCCGCCAACAAAGGCGTGGTCATGACCGAGGGGCTCTGGCGCTACACCCGGCATCCCAACTATTTCGGTGATGCGTGCGTGTGGTGGGGCCTTTTCCTCATCGCCGCGGATGCGTGGCCGGGCGCGCTAACCGTGTTGTCGCCGCTGATCATGACGTATTTCCTGGCGCGTGGCACCGGCAAGCGCGTCCTGGAAAAGCATATGCGCGACCGGCCGGGATTCGCCGATTATGTCGAGCGTACGAGCGGATTCTTCCCTCTTCCGCCAAGGAAGACGACATGACCCGTGAGCCGGTCTACACGACCGCGATCACCGTCGGTCGCGCGCTTTTCCAGTCGCTGAACCTGCGCCGGCGAGTACGAGGCATCCAGAACCTACCTCGTACTGGTGGCGCGGTGCTGGCGATCACTCATTTCAGCTACGTCGACTTCGCTCTCACCGAATGGGCGATGCATCGCTCGACCGGTCGCAAGATCCGATACCTGGCCACTGCGAAATCCTTTGACCATCCGATCGCCGGTCCGCTGATGCGGGCCATGAAACACATTCCGGTCGATCGCGACGACGGCATGCCGGCTTACCGGCGTTCGCTGGAGGTGCTGAAAGAAGGCGAGCTGCTCGGCGTTTTCCCCGAAGCCCAGGTGAATGTGAGCTGGACGGTCGGCGAGATCAAGGCCGGTGCGGTCCGGATGGCGGCCGCCGCCGGCGTGCCGCTGATCCCGGTCGTGCTCTGGGGCAGCCACCGAGTGCTCACCCGTGACCACCCCTTCCAGCTCCGCAAGGCCTGGGGGTCGCCCGTGCTCATCAGCTTCGGTGAGCCGATGCGCCCACGGCGGCGGGAAGCCGAAAAGGCCGCCGTCGAGTTGCACGACCGACTGGCGGCCATGCTCGACGAGGCGCAGCGCGACTATCCACTGCGGCCCGCGCCGGGCACCGATCCCTGGTGGCTGCCGGCCCATCTCGGCGGCACCGCGCCGCGACCCGTACTGTCGACCGCGTCTGGCGAGACCGCCGGACGTGCCAGCTGAGAATGAAAGTGGTGCTCCGATGGTGAAGCCCGGCGATCCGGCTCCCGACTTCGAACTGTCCGATCAGGACGGCAAGACCCGGCATCTGAAGGCCATGCTGGAAGACGGTCCGGTGGTGCTTTTCTTCTATCCGGCCGCGATGACCTCTGGCTGCACGACGGAAAGCTGTCATTTCCGGGACCTGAAGGCGGAATTCGAGAAGCTGGGCGCGCAGCGCGTCGGCATCAGCGTTGACACGGTCGAAAAACAGAAGCAGTTCTCCGACAAGCACAGCTTCGACTACCCGCTGGTGTCCGATGTGAACGGCGAAGTCGCCACCGCCTACGGCGTCAAACGCAAAATCCTCGCCATGCTGACCCCGGTCAAGCGCTCAACATTTGTCATTGGCAAAGACGGCATCATCAAGGACGTGATCTCCAGCGAGCTGAAATTCGACCTCCACGCCGACAAGGCCCTCGAGTCGCTGTCGCACTAAAGTCCTCAACGCCCCGTTGCTTGCGCCGGGACGCAAGTAACGGGGCGTTTGTGGAAAAACTAGGATTTGGCGAGGTCAGCCAGGTAGGTGGCGGCTTTGTCCGGGTCCATGAACCACTCGAAGAAGTCCTGTGGGTCGTCGAAATCGTTGGCGAAGCGGTGCGCGATCCGCGGTTCCTCGCCGGCCGCGCCGAGCAGCTGCAGAACGTGGTCCGGTGGCGGGCCGAGTAACGCGTTCGTCCAGATCGTCGGGAACTGCGCCTCATCCCAGAAGGTCTCGAAGGCGGCCCGCATGAACTCCTCGTCGTACGGCCGATCGCCATGCTCCACAATGGACTTCAGGTAGGAAGCCGCACATTTGCTGGCATTGTTGGAACCCTGACCCGTGATCGGGTCGTTCAGCACCACCACGTCCGCCAACCCGAGCACCTTCCCACCGCCCGGCAGCGTCACCACCGGTTTGCGTACGGTCGGGGGAAAACGTCCGGTCAGCACGCCACCATCGTCGGTCAAGGAGATGTTCGCGCACCGCTCGTACTCCCACGGCACGAAGTCCCGCAGGATCGACAGCGACACTTCCAGGTGCTTGGCCGGATCGGTGGCATCGGCCCAGCGATCCATCGGCCCGCCCGGAATGGCCTCAAAAACCATGATGTCGCAGGGTCCGGTGGTGGCCAGTGCTGGGAAAATAAAATACTCCCCCAGCCCCGGCACCAGGTTGAAGCTCACCGCCGAGAACTCGGGTCGCGGTGCCAAGCCCTTGACGTAGGTCAAGGCGAGCGAGCGCTGCGGCGCGTCATAGGTGCTGCGTTCGGCGTCACGCTCGAAAAGCCGGACAATATCGCCCTTCCCGGCGGCCACGATGACCAGATCGGACTCGTTCGCGTACGTCTGCAAATCGGCGGCGGTCGCCGTGTGGATCACCAGATCGCCACCGCGCTTGGAAAACTCGGCCATCCAGGCCGGGAATTTCAACCGCTGGTCAACCGACTGGGCGACCTTGTCCAACTTGCCGGCCCAGTCGATCGCCTTGCCGCCCGCCTGCGGGCTGTCCGGCGGCGCCGGCACGGCGAAGGCGATGCTTTCGATCGGCGGGCATTCTTCTTCCCAGAAGTTCAGCCCGAGGTCGCGTTCGTGTTGCAGCGCGGTGTCGAACATGGCCTGGCTGGAGGCCACCTTGCCGGTCGCGATCTCCTCCGACGTCCGGTCCGAGACAACCGTCACCTCGAAACCGTTACCCAGCAGGCCGATGGCCAACTGCAACCCGGACTGGCCGGCGCCAACAATAGTCACTTTGGGCATGAGGTCGCTCCCCTGACGTCGGATTCGAAAAGATCTTATTCGCTCAGCAACGGAATGGCGGAAATGGCCTGTTCTGGCCCCATCGCGGAATACCCGCCATCGGCGGCCCACACCGCGCCGGTCACCACACTGGCCGCATCCGAGCAGAGGAACGCGACCACCTCGGCGACCTCTTCGGGATCACCCACCCGGCGTAGCAGATGGAAAGGCGCGGCGACTCTGTCCGTCTTCGCCCGGTCGGACCCGCTGAGCTGGTCCATCACCGCCGACCACGTCCAACCCGGCGACACCGCGTTCACCCTGATCCGGTCCGCTGCCAAGTCCATCGCCATATTGCGGGTGAGCTGCACAATCGCGGCCTTGCTGACCGGATAGAGCCACCGGCCGGTCTGCGCCACATTCGCCGAGATGGACGCGAAGTTCACCACCGCACCACGGCCGCTGGCCTTCAGCTGCTCGTATGCGGCGCGTACGAGCAAAGCCGCGCTGACCACGTTCACGTTTAGCGCTTCAAGCCACTGGTCCCGATTCGACTCGAAGCCGTCGTCCGCATAGGTGCAGGCGAGGTTGACAATCGTGTCCACGTGTCCGTACGCGTGCACCGCGGTGTCCACACAGGACGCAAGGGCAGCATCGTCGGTGATGTCCGTGCGTACGCTCAAAACCCCGTCGCCGCAGCTCGCGGCCACCCGGTCGGCGCCTGCTGAGTCGATGTCCGCGATCACCACCTTCGCCCCGGCGGCATGCATGACCCGCACCACCGCGGCCCCAATAATCGTGGCCCCACCAGTGACAACGGCCACCCGCCCAGCCAACTCGGCCACCGCAACCTCCCCAGAGACGACACTGGACAGCCTTGCGCAGCCCGGGTGATCGGTCAACGGAGACTGCCGCGAGAAACTCAGCGAAGGCGGTAACGTTGGAGCTTGCCGGTGGCGGTGCGGGGCAGTTCGGTGCGGAACTCGATGATGCGCGGATACTTGTAGGGCGCGATCTCGCTCTTGACGAAGTCCTGCAAAGCCTTGACGTCCGGTAAAACACCGTTCGTGGGTACGACGACGGCCTTGACAACCGTGCCGCGTAAGTCGTCAGGCGCGCCGACGACCGCGCATTCGGCAACGTCGGGGTGTCTGAGCAGGGCTTCTTCGACTTCCGGGCCGGCGATGTTGTAACCGGCCGAAACGATCATGTCGTCGCTGCGGGCCTGGAACCAGAACCAGCCGTCCGTGTCGCGGATGTACGTGTCTCCGGTGATATTCCAGCCGTTCCGGACATAGTCGTGCTGCCGGTCGTCAGCGAGGTAGCGGCAGCCCGTCGGGCCGCGGACGGCCAACTGACCGGGCGTCCCGTCCGGCACCGGGTCGCCGGCCGGGCCGACGACGATCGCCTGGTAGCCCGGCACTGGACGGCCGGTCGAGCCGGCCTTGTCGTCGGTTTCGGTGCGGGACAGGAAAATGTGCAGCATCTCGGTCGCACCGATGCCGTCCAGGATCCGGATGCCGGTCTTTTCCCGGAAATCCGACCAGATCGCCGCCGACAGGTGTTCGCCGGCGGACACACAGCGCCGCAGCGACGAGATTCTTCCGAGATTGCGCTCCGAGAGCATCGCCCGGTATGCGATGGGGGCGGTGAAGACGACCGTCACGGCATGCTCTTCAATAGCGTCGACCAGCAGCTCAGGCGCCGCTTTTTCCAGCAACAAAGTCGCCGCGCCGGCCCGCAGCGGGAAAATCACCAGTGCGCCCAACCCAAAAGTGAACGCCAGCGGCGGAGTTCCGACCACCAGGTCGGTCGGACGCAGCTGCAGAACATGCCGTCCGTACGTGTCGGCGATAGCCAGCACGTCCCGGTGGAAATGCATGGTGGCCTTGGGCCGTCCGGTGGTGCCGGACGTGAAAGCCAGCATCGCCACGTCATCTGCTGCCGTCCGCACCGGAGTGAAATCCGCCCGTACGGTGGAAATCTGTAAATCGTCGTACGTCAAGATGCGCAATCCCGGAATGTCGGCCAAAACCAGGTCATCGAGAAAGCGCGGGTCGCACAGCGCCACCGTTGGCTGGGAAATCTCGCCGATGGTGGCCAGCTCGCCGGGCCGCAGTAGTGGCATCGTGGTGACCACGACTCCACCGGCCAGCAAACCGCCGAGCCAACTGACCACCAGCCACGGATTATTGGGGCCACGCAACAACACTCGGTTCCCCGGCACGAGCCCCTGATCGTCGGTGAGCGCCGCCGCGACCCGACGGGCCCGATCCGCCACCTGGGCGTACGTCCACACCTCGCCGTCGCCGAGCAGGCAACGCCGGTCGCTGTCGCCGTCCACCAGCTCCGCGGCGCAGTTCAGCTCGGCCGGATAGGCCAGCTCCGGCAGCGTGAAGTCGAACTCCGGCCAGCTGTCCGGCGCGGGCAGGTGGTCCCGGCAGAACGTGTCGAGATGCGCGGAGGGTGAAAGCCGCATGGAACGCACCGCCTTCCAGCTCTGCCCCCAGTATGCTTGACTCGTGACGACAGTCAAGAGAACAGCATGTTCGGTGCTGGGCCACTGAGACGGTTATCGTGGCCTTTGTGACAGCAGCCCCGCCGGCCGTGATCGAACGGCTCGCCCAGCCACGGCACCTGATCGTGACGCTCTACGGCCTGCGCGGGCTGGACGGGCGGCAGGCCGGCCGGTGGTTCTCGGTGGCCGCGCTGGTCCGGCTGCTGGCCGACCTCGGCATCGACGAGGCGGCCGTGCGGTCCTCCGTCTCGCGGCTGAAGCGGCGCGGCATGCTGATCGCCGAGAAGGTCGGCGGCGCCGCCGGCTATGCCCTTTCCGAACCGGCCGAGCACCTGCTGGACGAGGGCGACCAGCGGATTTTCGCGCTGCCCCGGCCATCCGTGCGGGACGGCTGGATCCTCGCGGTGTTCTCGGTGCCGGAGTCCGAGCGGGATCGCCGGCACACGTTGCGTACGCAGCTCAGCCGGCTTGGCTTCGGCACCGTCTCGCCAGGAGTGTGGATCGCGCCGGCGCACCTTCGGACCAGCGCGACCGATCTGGTGGCCCGGCTGGAGCTGACGCCGTATGTTGAGTTTTTCAGCGCGGACTACCTAAACGACGCCGATCTGACGTCAAAGATCGGTCAGTGGTGGGACATGGAGCGACTGCACGACTCGTACGCCGACTTCCTTGCCGGCAGCCAGCCGGTGTGGCGGCGGTGGGCGCGCCGGCGGACGGCCACCGATCAGGAGGCTTTCGCTGACTACGTCCCGATTCTGACGCAGTGGCGCCGGTTGCCGTATCTGGATCCCGGACTGCCGGCGCAGGTGCTGCCGGCCGACTGGAATGGCGCCAAAGCCGCCGAACTTTTCGGGACCATCCGCGAGCGGCTAGAAAAGCCGGCCCGCCGGCATCTGGAAACCACCGTCTCACTCCAGGGAGAACCATGGTCAGCCAGACCGACGCGATCGTGATCGGCGCCGGGATCAACGGGATGGTCGCCGCGGCCGAGTTGGCCAAGGCGGGCTGGAAAGTGACCCTGGTCGACGGCAACGACCGGATAGGCGGCTTCATCGACTCCGGTGAGCTGACCGTTCCGGGCTACCAGCACGACACTTTCTCCTCGTGGCACACGCTTTTCCTTGGCAGCGGCGCGTACGCCGCGCTCGGCCCGGATTTGCACCGGCACGGCTTGAAATACTGCGATTCCGACACCGAAGTCGGCGCGAGCGTGGCCGCCGATGGCCGGGTGAGCCTGTGTTTTCGTGATCCGGTGCGGACGGCCGAAGGTTTCGCCGACCCGGCCGATGGTGCCGCCTATTTGGTCGCTCTCGGCGAAATGGAGAAACATCTGCCGGTGATTGGCGCGATGCTGGCCGGCGAGCCGCGTTCAGTCGGCAATTTGAAGACTTTCACCGTCGGGTGGCGAAAATCTGGACGTGACGACCTGGAGGACTTGCTCCGCTCGACGCTGATGAGCGGCCGGGCCTGGGCCCGCAGCCGTTTCGCCGGGCCAGAAGTCGATCACCTTTTTGCGCCCTGGTTACTGCACGCCGGCCTGACCCCGGACCACGCCCAGGGTGGACTGATGATGCCGCTGCTCGCCGCCAGCATCCATGGCGCCGGCCTGTCCGTGGTGCAGGGCGGTGCGAAGAACTTTCTGGCCGCATTCCAGGCGTTGTTCGACGAGCTCGGCGTGCGAGTAATGCTCGGCGAGCGGGTCGAGGAAATCGTGGTGGCGGCCGGAAAAGCGATTGGCGTTCGGACGACCGAGAGCCGGATCTCGGCTACCAGGGCCGTTCTCGCGTCGGTGACCCCGGACGTGCTTTACGGATCCCTGTTGCCGGCGGACAAAACCAAGGTCGCCGAGTTGGAACCGGTACGCCAGGAGGCGGCTCGGTTCCGCTTCGGGCGGGGCGCGATGCAGATCCACGTGGCACTTTCGGCGCCGCCGCGCTGGCGGGACTCGCGACTCGCGCCGGTGCCGATGGTGCACATCACCGACGGCTCTTCCAGCACGGCCATCGCGTGTGCCCAGGCCGAAGCCGGACTGCTGCCGTCGGCGCCGACCGTGGTGGTCGGCCGGCAGGACGTACTGGATCCCACTCGCGTACCAAAAGGCGCGGCAGCACTGTGGATCCAGCTTCAAGAGGTGCCGTACGCGCCGACTGGTGACTCGGCCGGGGAACTGGACACTTCGCGGGGCTGGACCGAGGAACTCGCCGCCGGTTACGCCAACCGGGTCCTCGACCGGATCGCCGACCACGCGCCCGGTCTCGCGGATCTGGTGCTGGACACCAAAATCATCACCCCAGTCGACCTGGAGAGGGCAAATCCGAACGCGCGCTTCGGCGACCCGTACGGTGGCGCCTGCGACCTCGACCAGTCACTGTTCTGGCGACCACTGCCGTCCACCCGCTCCCACCGCACTCCGGTGGAGGGCCTGTGGCACATCGGTTCGTCAACCCACCCGGGTGCCGGCCTGGGCGCCGGCTCCGGCCATCTGGTCGCCCAGCAGCTCACCACCCCGCCACCGTTGCAGCAGATCAGGGACCGGATCGACAGGATTCGTATAGCGCGTTAGTGACGGCAATAACAGAGGCGTGATACGTTCGGCGAATGCGTGTCGCGGTCGTCACCGGCGGGTCGGGCGGGATCGGGCGGGCGGTTTGCCTGCGTCTGGCCCAGGCCGGCTTCACCGTGGCCGCGGTCGGCCGATCCGCCGAGCGCCTCACCGCCTTGGAGAAGGAGCTGCCGGTCCAGGGATATCGGTGTGACGTCACCGATCCAGACCAGGTGGCCGCGCTGGCCGGCGAGTTGACATCGGTGGCGGTCGTGGTGAACAACGCCGGCATGGCGTCCACCGCACGCTTCGAGCAGACCACTGTGGACAGTTGGGACGAGCAGATACGGGTCAACGCCACCAGCGCTTTCCTGGTTTCGCAGGCATTTCTGCCGCAGTTGCGGGCGGCTGGCTGGGGCCGGTTCATCGCGGTCGCCTCCACCGCTTCGCACATCGGGGCCCGCTACACCGCCGCCTACACGGCTTCCAAGCACGCGATGCTCGGTGTCGTACGCGCCTTGGCCGCCGAGATCGCCGGCACCGGCATCACCAGCAACGCGGTTTGCCCGACCTTCGTGCGTACGCCGCTGACCGATCGAGCGATCGAGCTGATTGGCGAGCGAACCGGCCGGGATGCGGCCGCCGCCGAGGCCGATCTCGCCGCCGCCGCACCGCTGGGTCGACTGTTGGAACCCGCCGAAGTGGCCGCTGCGGTAGCGTTTTTCGCGAGCGAGGACGCCGGCTGCATCAATGGACAGTCGCTGGTCCTGGACGGAGGAGGCCTGCAACGATGAGCCCGTTTCGCGGCTCGGTGGGTTTCACCGAGGAGTGGAAGCATTTCCGCCTCGAACGCGCCGACAATATCGCCACCCTGACCTTCAACCGCCCGGACAAGCTGAATGCCCTTACCTTCCAGGCATATGCGGACCTCCGCGACCTGCTTGCCGAGCTGCCGCACCGAAACGACACCCGGGTGCTCGTTCTTCATGGCGAGGGCAGGGGTTTCTGCTCCGGCGGTGATGTGAACGAGATCATCGGTCTGACGTTGCGCATGGGCACCGATCAGCTGTTGGCTTTCACCAGGATGACCGGCGAGGTCGTTCGGGCAATGCGTGAATGTCCGGTCCCGATCGTGGCTGCCCTGCATGGCATGACGGCCGGCGCGGGTGCCGTGCTGGCGCTCGCGGCGGATTTCCGGATCGCGACCCCGTCCGCGAAGTTCGCTTTTCTTTTCACCAAAGTCGGCCTGTCTGGCGCCGACATGGGCGCAGCTTACCTGCTGCCCCGGATGATCGGTGTCGGCCGAGCCACTGAGCTGCTGATGCTCGGCGACACCCTCGACGCCGAGACGGCCGAGCGCTACGGGCTGGTCAGCCAACTCGTACCAGAAGAGGCGTTGTCCGAGCGGGTCACCATGTTGGCCCGACGCCTCGCCGACGGGCCTTTCCAGGCGTACGCGTCGACCAAAGCCGTCATCTCCCGTGAACTGGACATGGGCTTGTCGGCCTCGCTCGAACTGGACGCCACCACTCAGGCACTGCTGATGCACGGCGAGGACTATCGCGAGTTCCATGCGGCTTTCACCGGCAAACGGCCACCGAAATGGCAGGGTCGCTGATGCCGCACGAGCTGGTCAATCCGCCGGAGTTGGGCCCGACGGTCGGGTTTTCGCACGCCACCGTCGCGGCCGCTGGGCGCACGGTCTATCTCGGCGGCCAGACCGCCCAGGATTCGACCGGAAAAATCGTCGGCGACGACATCGTGTCCCAGTTCGACCGGGCACTGTCCAATGTGGTCATCGCACTAAAAGCCGCTGGCGGCGAGCCCGGAGACATTGTCTCGATGGTCATTTATACGACCGACATGAGCGCGTACAGAGGCGCTTTGAAAGACCTTGGCCGGGCGTACCAGTCCCATCTGGGACGGCACTACCCGGCCATGGCCCTGCTTGGTGTTTCAGAACTCTTCGATCCTCAGGCGCTGGTCGAAATCATCGCCACCGCGGTCATCGCACCGTAGTTACTCGGCGAACAAGGTGGCATCGGGACCGAGGGGCAGCTGGTTCCCGTTCGCGTCCAAAGCCGCGATCGTCGCGTTCGTCGGCTTTTCCAGGCTGTTGTAGAACTTCACCCGGTCGACCTTTTCCGGGATCTTGAACCAGACGAACGAGAACGTCGGGTCCTGACTCCACTTCTGCACGTACGTGTCCATGTTCTTACCGAGGTAAGTAAAAACGAACTTCGCGATAGGTCCCTTGTAGTAGCCAAGCAGCAGATGGTCGTACCCGTCACCGGTGAGAGCGTGGAACCCAGGCACCTGGCCGGTCCTGTCGTTCCGGACGGAGCGACCAGTCGCCAGTAGCCGACCGGACGTCTGCCGTACGAACTCGCTGAACTCATCATCAACCTTTTCGGCCATACCCCGTGCCTTCCGCCGCCCGCCCACTCACCTACCAGTACGCAGGCCGCCGCTCAGAGGTTGCTCGTCCCGCGACGCTTTACCCAAGGAGCGGCCCGAGGGCTCGCACGGCAGGCACGTCGGGAGCGACCGCGTCGGTACGGACGAGGTCGGCGATCGGGCCATGACCAGGGACTATCGCCGCCGGGTCGATCTCCAGCCACGGGACCAGCACGAACGCACGCAGGTGGGCGCGCGGGTGCGGCAGGGTGAGCACCGGATCGTCCTGAACCACCGCGAGGTCGTCCTGCCAGACGGCCAGGACGTCGACGTCCAACGTACGAGGGCCGAACCGGCGCTCGGGGTCGCGGACCCGACCGGCCGCCGACTCCAACTGGTGGGCGAGGTCGAGCCAGCCGGAAGCGGTCATCGCCGGGTCCTCGACGAGGGCGACCGCGTTGACGTACGCCGGTTGGTCCGCGTCCCCCCACGGCGGTGTCTCGTACCCACCCGAGGCCCGCATCAGCGCTGGTCCCAGCCCCGCGAGCGCTTCGCGCAAGGTGGCGCACCGGTCGCCGAGGTTCGATCCGAAAGCAAGGACTGCGCGGCTCATGCCATCGATCTTGCCTTGCTCGAAAGGTTAGGGTCGGTTATGACTCCGGAGAATTTCGCCGACCGCGTACGGGCCCGTGAGCAGCTCGTCGGCTATTGGATCGTCACCGACAACCAGCCGGCCGCCGAACGGATCGCCGGCATTGGCTATGACTACGTCGCGGTTGACGGGCAGCACGGGCTGCTCGACTACCGCGCGTGGCTGACGACGATGACCGCGGTCGACGCTCGCGGGTCGTCGGCCGGGATCGTACGAGTGCCGGCCATCGACCCGGCCTGGATCGGCAAAGCGCTGGACACCGGCGCCCGTGGGGTGATCGTGCCGCTGGTCAACACCGCTGACGAGGCCGCGCTGGCCGTACGCGCCTGCCGGTATCCGCCCGACGGCGTACGCAGCTTCGGCCCGTTCCGCTCGTCCCTGCGGATCGGCCCAACGCCGGCCGACGCGAACGCGGCGGTGGTCTGCCTGGCGATGATCGAGACGCCGGACGGGCTGCGCAACGTCGACGACATCTGCGCGACGCCGGGCCTGGACGGCCTCTACGTCGGGCCGGCTGACCTGACCCTCGCCGTCGGCGGCCGCTACCCCGGTGACCAGGCCGTACGTCCCGCCTTCGACGAAGCCGTCGACCGGATTCTGACAGCTGCACACAAGAGTGGGATCGCTTGCGCGATGCACTGCCCGGACGGCGAGACCGCCGCCCGAATGCTGGCGCGCGGCTTCACCATGACCACGATCAGCAACGACCTGGCCCACCTGGAACAAGCCGCCACCGCCCACCTGAAAACCGCCCGCACACCCTGACCGGACCACACCCAACCGAACCACCCCGACGCCGCGGCCGCCAGGCCGCCGGTCTGGACGGTGGACCCGCCGGTCTTTGGCGGGTCCGGCGACCAGACCGAACGCGTCCAGCGGCAGGCACTGCCGCCAGCAACTCAGACCAAACGCGTCCGCGGCAGGCACTGCCGCAGCCCACCACGTGACCGGACCACACCCGACCGGACCACCCCGACGCCGCGGCCGCCAGGCCGCCGGTCTGGACGGTGGACCCGCCGGTCTTTGGCGGGTCCGGCGACCAGACCAAACGCGTCCGCGGCAGGCACTGCCGCCAACAACTCAGTGCTTGAACTTCTTGATCGAGCTGTTGGAGGCGACGGCGTCGGCGAGGGCCTGGGTTTTGGTAATCCAGTCGGCGGCCGAGATCCGCTTGGACATCAGGAGGCCACAGTTCTGGCCGATGTCCTGCACGAGCTTGGCGTACCACGTAAGAATCAACGGGTTGACTGTGTTGTTCGCGCCAGCCGCCTTCAGGGCCGCGTTCGCCGAGGTCACGCCGGGCGGCAGCGGGACACCCTCGGCGCCTTCCAGTACGCAGGTGAGTGAGCTGACCTGACGGGCGAAGTTCTGCGCTTGTGGTTTGGCGAGGAAAACTCGCAGCATCTCCATCCCGCCGAGGGAGTTCATCGCTTGTTTGGGCACGATGAACGGCTCGGTCGGCGCGGACCAGATGGTGCCGAACGGCATTTTGTCAGCGGCTGAAACGGACGGAGGTCCCTGTACGGCCATGCCGAAATTGGCGGGCGTGGTGCCCTTTGCCTCGTTCTCCACCCAGGAACCGTTCGGGATGAAGGCGGCCTTGCCCTGGTTCCACGCGGTCTGCGATTCAATGTGCGTCAGGCCTTCACTGCCCTGCAGGACATAACCCTTCGCGACCACCTCTTCGATGGGCTCCAGTGCGGCTTTCACCGCCGGGTGCTTCCAGGCGTTCGGTTCCAGGTTGTCGATCGCGATCAGCACCTCTTTCCCGCCGACCTTGGCGATCTGCGCGAAAAGCCAGTAGTGCACGTAGCCGGGATATTTGCCGGCGTACGTCCACCCGGCCACATTGTTCTTTTTCAGGGTGGCGCACGCGTCCAACATCGCCTGCCAGGTCTGCGGCGGCTGGATGCCGTATTTTGTGAGCTGGGTGGACGAATACCAGATGCCAAAAACGGCCTGCACGTAATTCAGCGCATAAACTTCCTTGCCGCCGTACTGTCCCGCCTCCACGATCCCGGGTCGCAACGTGTCCCTGATCTTCTTGCTCGGATCGTCCAGCGATGGCGCGTCCAGCAGCGGGGTCAGGTCAGCGACCTGCCCCTTGCCGATAAGCGCGTTCATATCCAGGGCCTGGGCACCGGAGTTGTCAATCAGGTCCGGCGGGTTACTGCCGACAAAGCGTGGCGCGAGCTGCTGGGTGATCTGCTGGGTGCTGTTGTGTTTGACGGTCGCCTTGGGATGTTTCTTCTTGAACGCCGCTTCGGCGTCCAGCGCGTACTTGTCGCCATAGCCACCCTTGAAGATCACCACTTCCAGCGCGGCATCCTCCTTGATGCCCAGCGGATTGTCCTTGGTGACAGTGCCCTTTTCCGATCCTCCGCCACCGCCACCGCCGGTCGCGCAGGCATCCAGCAGCGCGGCGCCTGGCACCGCCAGCGCGCCCAGCGCGGCGGCCCGCCCGAGGACTGTTCGTCGGGAAAGGTCCTTCGATTCGCTCATCAAATCTCCTCTATCCGTTCACCGGAACGCCCCGACGAATATCGAGTCAGCCATAGTGCCGGTCACTGGCCCCATCCGGAAGATCATTCCGTCACATTGACCGCTCTCGGTTAACTCTTGCATGCAGCTCTGCATGCAGAATAGGGTCGCCGTACGGATCGCCTGAAGGCAGTGAGCATGAATGCTCTCAGCGTCACCGAACCGGCCGCACCCGTGCTGCTTTTGCCGATCCGACCTGGTCGCCGAGGGCGTCCGGTTCTGAATCAGGAAGGCGAAAAATGGGCACGTTCTCCGGTCGCGGCGCGGACCTGCTGGTCGAATGCCTGGTCCGGGCCGGCCTGGGGCCGCTCTTCGGGGTGCCAGGCGACACCGGAGTGGTCTTCTATGACGCACTTTATGGTCGTACGAAAGACATCCGGCATATCCTCGCCCGAGACGAACGGCACGCGGCCGCAATGGCCGACGGCTTCGCCCGGGTCAGCAACTCCGTCGGCGTTGTCGAGGTTTCCAGCGGCGGCGGCACTACTTACGTCATCGGCGGCCTGGGCGAGGCGTACGCGGCAGGCGTCCCGATCCTGGTTCTCACCTCCGACATCCACACCGCCAGCCGAGGCACCGGCGCACTGACCGAGATCGATCAGGAAGCACTTTTCGCCGCGGTGACGAAATACCGCGTACGAGTGGCGCGAGCCGCGGAAATACCGGCTGCCATGGAGAAGGCACTGACGGAGATCACCTCGGGACGGCCCGCCCCGGCAGTGGTGATCCTGCCCGAGGACGTGCTCGACGAACGGGTAGTTGTCGACGAGTCCACATTGGACGGACTGGCAGGGCTGGCCAACCTGCCCCGGTCCCGGCCGGCCGCCACCGTCGATCGGGCCGTACACATTCTTTCCAGGGCACGAAAACCGGCGATTCTGGCCGGCTCCGGCGTGCACCTGTCCGGAGCGTACGCCAACCTGCGCCGACTCGCCGAGAAGGCCGGTATCCCGGTCGCCACCACGATCCATGGCCGTGGTGTCCTGCCGGACGACTGCCCTTGGAGCATCGGGGTAGCCGGCAACAACGGCGGTCGGGAGGAGGTGAACGCATACTTGCGCGAAGCCGACGTGGTTCTATTGGTCGGCACCCGCGCAAACGCCACCGACACCGACGGCTTCACCGCACCTTCCAGGGACAGCGCGAAAATTGTCGCCATCGACATCGACGCCTCGCGGGCCGGCCGCAATTATCCGGGCGCCCTCGATCTCGTCGGCGACGCCGACCAGATCCTCGGCCAACTCGCGGATGCCCTGCCCCTGACCAAAAATCACGAGCCGGTGCGGACGTACGAGCCTGACCAACCGGTCTCGCTGCCAGCTGGCCAACTGCTGCCGGCGGACGTGATCCGGGTGGCTCAGGAGGCGATCGGCGGGCCAGCCGTCGTGGTGGCCGATCCGGGCACCCCGACGCCCAATGTCGTGACGTACTGGCAGGTCAGCGAGGCCGGCCGGACGGTCATCGTGCCGCGCGGGCACGGCCCGATGGGCTACGCGATCCCAGCCGCCGTCGGGATCGCGCTGGCCCGGCCCGGCAAACCGGTGCTCGCGCTAACCGCTGACGGCAGCTTCAACATGGCATGCGGCGAGCTGGAAACGGTGTCCCGACTGGGATTGCCGATAGTCTTCGTACAATTCACCAACCACAGCATGGGATGGATCAAGATGCTTCAGCATCTTTACAGCGGAGGAAGGTATTTCGGCGTCGATCCCGGCACTGTCGACGCGGCCAAAATCGCCGAAGCGTCCGGCATTCGGGGGGTACGCGCGAGAGACCTCGCCGACGTGAAAACCGCGGTCGCGGAGGCCGTACGAACCGGGACCTCGGTCTACATCGACGTCGAGGTGCCGCACCTGATCGACCACGTGCCACCGGTGCCGGCGTGGACCCGGGCGCTGGCCGGCGACACCGAGCGGCCGGTTTACTGACAAAATCGCCGTCGTGGATGGTCCCAACCTCTCCGACGAGGTCTACCGGCGGTTGCGCCAGCAGATCGTGCACGGCGACCTGCGACCACGCGAGTCACTGTCCGAGGTCGAGATCGCCGAGCGGCTGGACGTGAGCCGCACGCCCGTGCGGGAGAGCCTGCAACGGCTCGCGTCCGAAGGCCTGATCACGTCGCACCGGCGGCGTTGGGTCGTCTACGAGCACAGCAAGGCGGAGATTTCGGAGATCTACGAGGTGCGGGCCGCGCTGGAAAGTTACGCAGCCCGGCTGGCCGCCCAGCGCGCCACCGACGACGAACTCGCCTCGGTGGCCGCCTTGCGCGGCGGCCAAGTCTTCCCCGGCAACACGGTCGCCCCCGGCAGCAAGTCTGTCCCCGGCGGTCCGGTCGTGCGCGGTAGCCAGTCGCCGGTCACCAGGGTCGACTTCAACGCGCACCTGCACGACTCGATCATCGGGATGTCCCACAACGCGACCCTGCTGCGGCAGGCCCGTACCAGTCGCCTCTACTTCTTCAACCGTACGGTCGCCGGCCTCTACACCGACGCCGACCTGGCCGTCTCCACCGAACAACACGACACCCTCATCGCCGCCGTCTGCGCCCGCTCCCCCGACCGGGCCGCCACCGCCGCCCGCGAACACATCGAATTCGCGCTGGACCTGATCCTGCACCGCCTCTGACACCCCCTGCGGCTCGAAACTGTCGTACCCCTCCGGCAGATTTGCCCCCACCCAGTGACGGGTGGGGGGCGGGTTCGAGGACCAATGTCCAACTAAAAATTAAGGTCCACCTCTCGACCCACCCCCCGCCCGTTCAAAGGGAGGGGGAAAGAAAAACAGACACCTACGACAATTTCGCGCCGCACCCTGTCGGATTCCGCGAACTCGACGTTTTCGATGGCGACAAAGGCGACAAAAAGGTCAAGCTCGGGAGGGCGTACGCAGGACGTGGCTGTCGGCGACCGTGCGCAGTGCCTCGGTGATCGTACGGACGAAGGGCTCATCCTGGGCGCCGGCGCGGACCACCGCGAGGATCCGGCGGATCGGCGGGTTGGACCGCAGCCGGCGCACCACCACACCGGGATGCGGTCGGTCCAGGGCCAGCAGCGGCACCAGCGAGATGCCGAGGCCGGCGGCCACCATGCCCTGGGTGGTCGGGTAGTCATCGGTGGCCACAATGACCTGCGGACTGAACCCGGCGGCGGCGAAACTGCTGGTCAGGATCTCGCTGCAAGGGCTGGGTTGCGGCTCGGTGTCGACCCACTGCTCCTGCGCGAGGTCGGCCAGCGCCACGTCGCCGCGGTCCACCAGCGGATGGTTGGCGGGCAGGATCGCGAAATACTCGTCGTCGAGAAGTTGCGTCCAGCACAACCCGTTGTCCCGCTCCGGAGACCCGGCGACTGGCTCCACCGCGATCGCGATGTCCGCCTCGCCGGCCCGCACGGCGTGCACCGAGTCCGGCGGCTCCTGCATCGCGAGGTCCAGCTCGGCATCGGGATGCCGGCCCCGGAAAATCGCCAGCGCTGGCGGCACGAACGAAGCCCCGGCGGTCGCGAAGAACCGCATCCGCAGCAGCCCGGCCCTGCCGGTACGAAGGTCGGCGAGCGCCGCCTCGGCCGCCGCCAGCCGGTCGATCACCGCATCGCCCTGCTCGGCCAGCAGCCGGCCGGCGGCGGTCGGTCTCACGCCCCGGCCGACCCGCTCCAGCAGCCGCACTCCCGCCTCCCGCTCGAGCGCGGCGAGGTGCTGGCTGACCGCCGACGGCGTGTACGACAGCCGCTCCGCGGCGGCCGCCATCGACCCGGCCGACACGACCGTGCTGAGGACTCTTAACCGGCGCAAATCAAGCACAGCGTAATCGTACAGTGCCACTTACCAATGACTGTAGAACAATTCGCTTGAACTGATGCTTCGGAGACCGCAGGCTGGTCATATGCGGTTCGGGAGCCTGTTACGGCTGGGTTTGCTGGCTTTGTGCTGGGGATCCAGCTTCCTGTGGATAAAGATCGCCCTGACTGGGCTTTCGCCGATCCAGATCACGCTGGTACGCCTCGTCCTGGGCGCCGCCGTGATGCTCGCCTTCTGCCTCGTCACGCGGCTGGCGCTGCCGAAGGATCTCAAAACGTGGGCGCTGATCGCCGTACCAGCGGTCGCCGGCGCTGTGATTCCCTTCACGCTCTTCGGCATCGGCGAAGGCAGCATCGACTCCAACGTGGCCGGTGTGCTGAACGCGACGACCCCCGTCCTGGTCGCGTTGCTGGCCGTCGTCACCGGCGCCGAGCGCCGCCCGAGCTGGGCGCAGTTCGCCGGCATCGGGGTCGGGTTCGCCGGCACCATGGTGATCCTGGAGCCGTGGCGGGCATCGGGCGGTACGCTCGCAGGCGCCCTTGCGTGCGTCGCGGCGGCCGCGCTCTACGCGGTCAGCTTCATCTTCATCGGCCGCTTCCTCAGCCGCCGGGTGGCGCCGGCCGCGCTGGCCGCCAGCCAGCTCACGGTGGCCGCGATCATCATGATCGTCATCACCCCGTTCGCCGGCCTCACCACGGTGCGGCTGAGTTGGCCCGTGCTGGTGAGCGTGACGGTGCTCGGGCTCGCCGGCACCGGCCTCGGCTTCCTGCTCAACTACCGGCTGATCGCCGACGACGGCCCGACGCTCGCGTCCACCGTCGGCTACCTGATGCCGGCGGTGTCCGTGCTGCTCGGCGCCCTCATCCTGAACGAACAGCTGGACGCGGTGACCATCGGCGGCATGCTGCTGGTGCTCGGCGGCGTGGCGCTCACCCGGCGGCGCAAGATCCGTACCGATTCCGAATCGGCCACGCTCGCGACTTCCACGAGTCCGCAGTCCGCTACCGGTCAGCCAACTGGCCCAGCGGGACTGACCAACCGGGCAGGATAGACCAGGCAAACTGGCCACTGTGACGCACGGCTCCAAGATTCGCTACCTACGGCGTCGTAACATTGGGGTCGTATGTCGTCGGAAGGTCGTGCCTGCACGTGTCAAGTACACAGTCAAAGCAGATTCAGCAGCTCGATCGGGTCGTCATCCGATTCGCCGGAGATTCCGGCGACGGAATGCAGCTGACAGGTGACCGGTTCACATCTGAAACCGCATCCTTCGGCAACGACCTGTCGACTTTTCCCAACTTCCCAGCCGAGATCCGGGCTCCGGCCGGCACCCTTCCCGGGGTTTCCAGCTTCCAGCTGCACTTCGCCGATCACGACATCCTGACGCCCGGCGACCGGCCGGACGTGCTGGTGGCGATGAACCCGGCGGCGCTGAAGGCGAACCTGCCCGAGACCCCACACGGGGCCACCATCATCGTGGACTCCGCGGACTTCACCAAGCGCAACCTCGGCAAGATCGGGTACGACGAGAACCCCCTCGAAGACGGGTCGCTTGAGGCGTATCACGTGCATTCCTTGGACCTCACCGGAATGACGGTCGAGGCGGTCAAGGAGTTCGGCCTCGGCCGCAAGGAAGCCGCGCGAGCCAAGAACATGTTCGCGCTCGGCCTGCTCTCGTGGATGTATAACCGGCCCACCGAGGGCACCATCGACTTCCTGCGCAGCAAGTTCGCCAAAAAGCCCGACATCGCGAACGCAAATGTCGCGGCTTTTCGAGCCGGCTGGAATTACGGCGAGACCACCGAGGACTTCTCGGTTTCGTACGAGGTGAAGCCGGCGGCGATGGCGGCCGGCACGTACCGCAACATCTCCGGCAACCTCGCGCTGGCGTACGGCCTGGTCGCCGCGTCGGTGCAGAGCGGGCTGCCGCTTTTCCTCGGCGCGTACCCGATCACCCCGGCCAGCGACATCCTGCACGAGCTGAGCAAACACAAACGATTCGGCGTGCAGACTTTCCAGGCCGAGGACGAGATCGCCGGCATCGGCGCGGCACTCGGCGCGTCCTTTGGTGGCGCTCTTGGGGTCACCACCACCTCGGGTCCCGGTGTCGCGCTTAAGAGCGAGACCATCGGCCTCGCGGTGTCGCTGGAACTTCCGCTGGTCATCTGCGCGATCCAGCGCGGCGGCCCGTCCACCGGGCTGCCCACCAAAACCGAGCAGGCCGACCTGATGCAGGCCATGTACGGCCGCAACGGCGAGGCTCCGGTGCCGATCGTCGCGCCGCAGTCACCGGCCGACTGCTTCGACGCGGCGCTGGAAGCGGTCCGCATAGCGCTGACCTACCGGACACCGGTTTTCCTGCTCTCCGACGGATACCTGGCCAACGGGTCGGAGCCCTGGCGGATTCCGGACATCGCCGGGCTGCCGGACCTGTCGGTTGAGTTCGCCACCGAGCCAAACCACACCGACGCCAAGGGAAACCCGGAGTTCTGGCCGTATTTGCGGGATCCGGAGACGCTGGCCCGGCCGTGGGCGATTCCCGGCACCGCGGGGCTGGAGCACCGGATCGGCGGCATCGAGAAGGCCGACGGATCCGGCAACATCTCGTACGACCCGGCCAACCACGACCTGATGGTGCGTACGCGCCAGGCCAAGGTCGACGGAGTCGCCCGCTCGATCCCCGATCTTGAGGTCGATGACCCGAACGGCGACGCCAAGGTGCTGGTGCTCGGCTGGGGCTCCACGTACGGGCCGATCGGGGCCGCCTGCCGGCGGGTACGCAAGGCCGGCCATTCCATCGCGCAGGGCCATCTTCGCCACATCAACCCGTTCCCAACAAACTTGGGAGAGGTGCTGAAGCGGTATGAAAAAGTAATTATCCCGGAAATGAACCTCGGCCAGCTGATCACCCTCATCCGGGCGCGCTATCTGGTCGATGCCATGGGATACAACAAAACGCGAGGCATGCCGTTCCGGGCCGAAGAGCTCGCCGGGGTGCTGACCGATGTCATCGCGGGAGTTGACGGATCGTGACCGACGTCGTCGAGCTGGGTTTTCCCTCGCTGGGCAGCATTCCAAAGACCGACATCCCGCAGCGGGCGGCCGATTTCAAGACCGACCAGGAAGTGCGCTGGTGTCCGGGCTGCGGTGACTACGCGGTGCTGGCCGCTGTGCAGGGTTTCCTGCCGGAACTGGGCCTGGCCCGGGAAAACATCGTTTTCGTTTCCGGGATCGGCTGTTCTTCCCGTTTCCCGTACTATATGAACACGTACGGGATGCACTCGATCCACGGCCGTGCGCCGGCGATCGCGACCGGCCTCGCGTCGGCCCGCGAAGATCTCAGCGTCTGGGTGGTGACCGGTGACGGTGACGCGCTGTCGATTGGTGGCAACCACCTGATCCACGCGCTGCGCCGCAACGTGAACCTGAAGATCCTGCTGTTCAACAACCGGATCTACGGCCTGACCAAGGGCCAGTACTCGCCCACCAGCGAGGTCGGCAAGATCACCAAGTCGACGCCGATGGGCTCGCTGGACAACCCGTTCAACCCGGTGTCGCTCGCGCTGGGCGCGGAGACGACTTTTGTGGCTCGTACGATCGATTCCGACCGCAAGCACCTCACTTCGGTGCTGCGCGCGGCGGCCGAGCACCGCGGCACCGCGTTGGTGGAGATCTACCAGAACTGCAACATCTTCAACGACGGCGCGTTCGACCTGATCAAGGATCGTACGAACGGCGCCGACTGGACCGTGCGGATGGAGCACGGCGAGCCGCTGGTCTTTGGTACCGACTCCTCGCGCGGAGTCATCCGGGACCCGGAAAACGGCATGCTGACCGTCGCCGACGTCAACGAGGTCGGCAAGGACAAGATCGTCGTACATGACGCGCACGCCGAGGACAGTGCTTACGCGTACGCACTTTCCCGGCTGTCCACAAAGGACCTGCCGTACACCCCGATCGGTGTCTTCCGGTCAGTCGAGCATCCGACGTACGACGACCAGCTGCGCGGCCAGGTGGCCGCCGCCGAGGCGAAGCTGGCCGGCGACCACACCTCCGAGCTCGGATCGCTACTGCGGGGCCAGGACACCTGGACCGTCGACTAGCTTTCCCGACAATGGGCCCCTTTCCAGCCGGAAAGGGTCCCATTCGGTTTTTTACGGGTATTTTCTTTTCGGTGACCAGGAATCCTTGACGCCACCGGCATACTGGATGCACGCTGCATGATCGACATCACTACTCCCTGGAGTGTGGGCGATGAGCGGCACCGCGAGTCCTGACCTGATCCGCAGCCAGCGCCGGCGGGCAGTGGTCGCCAGCACTGTCGGAACCACCATCGAGTGGTACGACTTCTTCCTCTACAACACGGCCGCCGCGCTGATCTTCCCCAAGCTTTTCTTTCCGGGGCAGTCGCCGTACATCGGCATCCTGGCCGCCTTTGGCACCCAGTTCGTCGGCTTCGCGGCTCGGCCGATCGGCGCGGCGATCTTCGGTCACTACGGCGACCGGATCGGCCGCAAAACGACTCTCATCACCACCCTGATGCTGATGGGCGTGGCGACGTTTCTGATGGGCCTGCTGCCCACGTACGCGACCATCGGGGTGGCCGCGCCCATCCTGCTGGTGGTGCTGAGGATCGTGCAGGGCATTGGCGTCGGCGGCGAGTGGGGCGGCTCGGTGTTGATGTCGATGGAATGGGGCAAGCAGAACCGGCGCGGCCTGATGGCCAGCTGGCCACAGTTCGGCGTGCCACTGGGCCTCATCACGTCGACGGGCTGCTTCCTGATCGTCAGCAACCTCACCGGCTCCGGATTCGACGTCTGGGCCTGGCGGATCCCGTTCCTGGTGAGCTTTCTGCTGATCGGCATCGGCCTGTACGTACGGCTGCGGGTGCTGGAAAGCCCCGCCTTCGCTGTCCTCAAGAAGGACCAGAAGGTCGTACGGCTGCCGGTCTGGGAGGTCATCAAGACCCAGCCGCTGGCGATCGCCACCGGCGCCTTCGTGCGGATGTCAGAGCAGGCGCCGTTCTATCTCTTCACGGTTTTCGTGCTGGCGTACGGAACCACCACCCTCGGCATGACCCGCAGCGCCATGCTGAACTTCACCATCATTGCCGCCGCCGTCGGCCTGGTCACCAACCCGCTCGCCGGCTATCTCTCCGACCTCTTCGGCCGGCGACTGATCTACGGCATCGGGATTGTCGCGACCGCACTCTTCGCTTTCCCCTATTTTGGGCTGCTGAACACCCGAATGCCCGCGCTGATGCTGACCGCCGTTGTCGTTTCGCTGATTTTCCACGACATTCAGTACGGCCCGCAGGCCGCGCTGATCGCCGAGGGCTTCGGCACCGGCGTACGCTACAGCGGCGCCGGCCTCGGTTACCAACTCGCGTCGGTCGTCGCCGGCGGCCCGGCACCGCTGATCGCGGCCGCCATCTTGGAAAACACCAAGTCATCCACCGGCATCAGCATTTTCATCATCGGCTGTTGCGTACTAGCGATGATCGCCCTGCTGGTCATGCCCAAAGTGGCCGCCGCCACCGAACCCGTCGACGCGGACCAAAGCACCGGCGCCGCCGCTGCTGCCGCCCTTGAAGGAAAGCCCGCCACCTGACCCCGATCAGTGTTTAGGCCCTGTTGCTTGCGCGGGGTGCAAGCAACAGGGCGTTGCGGACTTTTCGGCGGTCAGGCCAGGGACGGAGAGCCAGCGGGCAGGGCGGGCCGGACGCGGGTGGGGGCGGTGGCGGGCGTACGGACCGGGGATTCCCGCAAAGCACCGGCGATCGCGGTCGCGGTGGCGTCGGCGAGGGCGCCGCGGGAACGGACCTGGGTGGCGTCCAGTGGGGTGATCGCCAGCACGACCAGCCGCGGCCGGCGGAGGCTGACCGTCCGCCAGACCGACGCGACAAGCGTGTCGTCGCCGACAAAAGCCGTCCGACCGTCGGCGAACTGCAGGGCGACCGGCTGGACGAGGGCACCGGCTCGTACGGCCGCCTCGAAAATCGCCGGCTTGAAAGGACCGCGTTCGCGGCCACACCACGTGGTTCCTTCCGGAAAGCCAGCGACCGCACCGCTGATCCGCAGCGCGCGGGCGACCCGCTCGACCGCGGCCGGCAGCGTGGACAGCTTGTCGCGGTCCATCCACACCGTGCCGGCGGCAGTCGCGATCGGACCGATCACCGGCCAACCGCGTACCCCACTTTTGGCCACGTGGCGGCATGGCTGAACAGCAATCATCGCGAGAATGTCAATCCAGGACGTGTGGTTGCCGACGTACAGCACCGCCTGGCCGCCGGGCCGAGCGAGCCGGCCGCGGATGGTCAGGGCAATTCCGAGACTGTGCAACAGAAGGCGGGCACCGATCCGGACAGCGGCCAGCCGGCGGCGACGGCTCAGAACCACCAGCAGCGGCGAAAACACAAAGCCACTGAGAATAAGCAACAACGCTGCCAGCAGCCGGCCGATCCGGCGGGGCATAGCCGCCTGCCGCGCGTTGGTCGCCGCCGGCAGGCAGCGACCAGGCTGGCATGGCGAATGCGGCGCCCATCCGGTCGGCGCCGGCCGCGGGTGGCTCATCGCAGACCGTCCACCAGGCGGCGCAGGTAGCGCGGGTTGGCCTCTTCGATGTCCAGCAACACAAAGAAATCGGCGGTGTGGAAATCCGGATCGTACGCCGGTGGGCCGCAGACTTTCGCGCCCAGCCTCAGATAACCGCGCAGCAACGGGGGCAGGCCCGCGTTACTCAGGGGCGGCACCCCGGCACCGACTTTCCACCGGTGGTGCGGAGTAACTCTGAGCTCAGGATCGCTGAGGTGCATTTCCCGCGCGGTTCCCCAGACACCGGCGGCGAGCAGCCCGCCGTCGTCCAGCGACACGGACGCACAGCCGGCCAGCCAGCGGCCGCCGGAGGTGACGAGATAGCGGGCGATGCCGGCCCACAGTAGGCCGATCACGGCGCCGTTGCGGTGATCCGGATGAACGCACGAGCGGCCCGCCTCGATCAGCGCCGGCCGGCATTTTTCCAGTGCTGTCAGGTCAAATTCGCCGTCCGAATAAAGCATGCCGGCGCGCGCGGCGGCTTCGGGCGGCAGCAGCCGGTAGGTCCCGACGATGGCCTCGCTGGCACGATGCCGGACCAACAGGTGGTCGCAGTACGCGTCGAAGTCATCAGCGTCGATGCCCGGCTGTCGGTCGGCGAGCGTCGCGCCCATTTCCAGCGCGAACACCTGGTGGCGCAGCCGCTGCGCCGCCCGTACTTCCAGCGGCTCCCGGGAAACCGTGACCTCGTAAGGAAAAGGCGATGGCGCGGTCGCGAGCGTGGACCCGCCCGGTTGCACGGCATTGAGCATGCTGATGTCTCCTGCCGGTCATGACAAATGTGGTCGAGACACTGCGGTCACACCTCATGGTCACGCCAGAAAGTGACAGCCTGGTCGTTTTCACATGGCTATCGGGTGTCCGTCAGGAAATCTTGGTCAAGCGCTCCGATCGGGCCGAAATCCGGCCGAATCGCCGACATTGCCACACCGCACGCTCGTACGACAGGGTACAGAACGCCAGCATAAGCGAGATCGCGCAGCACTGTATTCAAAGCAAAAGCAAATTCCTTCCGCATTGCCTAAACGCTGGACGAACGGGCGTTCACCAGCGATTCAGTTTCGCGGCACGAGATTGACCAGCTCCGCACCGGCCGCGAAGCGGCGCAGCTGATCGACGACGAACTTCTCCGCCCGCGGATAGAAAGTCGACGATCCGCCGCCGACATGCGGGCTGATCAAGACATTCGGCAGCGACCAGAGCGGATGGTCGGCGGGCAGCGGCTCCGGGTCAGTCACGTCCAGCGCCGCACGCAGCCGGCCGGAAGCGGTTTCCGTCAGCAATGCCTCGGTGTCGACGGTCGCGCCACGACCGACATTCACCACCAGTGCGTCGTCTGGCAGCATCGCGAGCCGCCGCGCGTCGAGGAACTTCGCGGTCGCCGGTGTGGACGGCAGGATATCCGCGACGATCGTCGCTTTTGGCAGCAACTCAGGCAAAGACTCCGGCCCGTAGATGTTCTCCGCGGGCCGCGGCCGGCTGGCTACCCGTACGACTTCGCATTCGCAGGCCAGCAATCGCCGCTCCAGCGCCGCGCCAATCGAGCCGTATCCGAGAATGACCACCACCGAGTCGGCCAGCGAACGGGTGAAATGCGGCGCCCAGTTCGCCTGCCGCTGGTTGTCCACCCAGTGCGGGATCTCACGCTGCGCCGCCAGCATCAGCCCGAGCGCGAGTTCGGCCGTACTCGCGTCATGCAGCCCACGTCCGTTGTGGAGCCGTACGTCCGGCCCGATCCGTCCGATCACCGCGTCGACGCCGGCCGTGAGGACCTGCAGAACCCGCAGCGACGGCAGCTTGTCCAGCAGCGCCAACGCGCCGGGCTTCGTGTACGGCATCACATACAACTCGACGTCATCCACGCCGTCCGGCGGCTCGCCATCCCCGTCGTAGACGTCAACTCTCAACCCGGCCGGCCACTGGCCGCCCATCCGGTCGCTGAGCTGCGCCCACGGCACCAGAACATGACGCGTCGAAGACATGGGACCACTCTAGGCGCCCCCACCCACGATCACCCTCTCCCCCCCATGCGGGGACTGCGGAGAGTGACGGGGTGAAAGGGCGGGCGGCGGGGAGCGAACAAGAGTCAGGGGGCGGAGGGAGCGGAGCGGCCGAAGGTGACCGCGGCCCGGACCCGCGGCGGCGTGAGCTCGGCGAGCTGCCGGTCCGGCACCGCCCCCAACGCCGCGTTGAGCGTCGAGAAGGCGAGCCGAAAAGCGATCCACGCCGTCGCCTCGAAGATCTCCCGGTCAGACAACCCGGCCTGGCGGAGAAGGTCGACGTCACCGTCAGTGGTGACATTCGGGTCCCGTACGACCTGCCGACACCAGCGTGAGAGCGCGGCTTCCCGGTCGGACAAATCCGCGTCGGTGCCGTCGATGACGGAGCTGGCGACCCCCTCGTCCGCCAGCTCCGCCAATCGCCGCCCCCACGCCAGCGAGCAGTAGGCGTCGCCCCGCGCGGCCGCGGCAGCCGTCGTCATCACGGCCACCTCGCGCGTTGACAGGGACGACTCCGCAAGCAAGCCGGAACGTACGGCTTGGAACAGCGTCATCACGTCCGGACGCCAGCACCACACCCGCGTCAGATTGCTGATATATCCGTCAGAACCCAGATCGTCCGCGTAGGCCGCGGTCACCGGCGAACTCGGCGGCGGATCGGCCAGGAAGGACGCCTGCGTCATCATCGCCCCAGTTTCGAGCAGATCGGGCCGGTCCGGCCATCGCCTCTCCGGCCGCCGCGCCCGGGCCGAACGCCTCATGCGGCGCGTCCCCCGAACAGCCGAGTTAGAGTCCGGACACGATGGATGTCGCCGAGGTCTACGCCCTGACTGCCCGCCGCAGCGGCCCGCTGCCGGTCGCCGCCGCGGCCGGTGAGTCGCTGACGCCCGCCAGCGCCAGCACCGATCCGGCCTGGCTGGACCAGCAGATCGCGGCCGCAGCCAGCACATACCGCACCGCGGACGCGCGGGTGGCGGGCACGATGTGGTGGTACGCCGCGAGTTGGGCGATGCTGGCCGGCCCGCTGGCCACCCTGCTGGCGACCGGCTACCCGGTCGACCCCGCGCTGGACGCGACTTTCCTGCACGTACGCCCCGGCGGCCTCGTCAGCGCCACCCATTCCGTTCGTACGCTCGAAAAAGACGACTTGCCGGCCGCACTGCGAGAGCTTTTTCAGGACGTCATAACGGCAATTTGCGAGGTCACCAAGCAGCGCGACCGTCCATTGTGGGCGATCGCGGCCGACTCGCTGGCCACCCAGGCACTGGCTGCCGGCACCGCTGTCGGCGACATCGCCCGCGGGTCACAAGTCGCCGTCGAGATCGCCAGCGCGATCGGCGATCCGCTACCCCAGCCGAGATTCGTTGACATCCCGTACAAAAACCACGAAAGCTGCCAACGTTTCGTGCACCGAACATCCTGCTGCCTGATCTATCTCGTGCCAGGTAATGCCCTGTGCACCAGCTGCCCGCGCCGCTCAGCGCAGGATCGGGCTGCCCGGCTGGCCGACCTTATTCCCTGAGCGCCAGACGCAGGACATTAGTCCCTGATGACGCCTGGACAGTTTTGACCGATCGGTTTACCCTTGGACCATGCGGTCAACGGATAAGCGTACGTTCCTCGACGAGGCCCGGCGGGCCCAGATCGTCGCGTGCGCCATCGAGGTCATCGCCGAGAAGGGATACGCGAACGCCTCGCTCGCGCACATCGCCGCTCGGGCCAGTACGAGCAAAGGCGTGATCCTTTACCACTTCGCCGGCAAGGACGAGCTGATCGAGCAGGTCGTCGCCGAGGTGTTCAAGGTCGCGACAGCCGAGTTGGTGCCCAAACTTCAGGCCGAAACCACGGCTCGCGGGCACCTCCGGACGTATATCGAGGCGAGGGTTGGCTTTCTGGCCACCCATCTGGACCACATGCGAGCGTTGATGGACATCTGGCTGAGCTACCGCGGACCGGACGGCCGGATGGCGCTGGCCGGCGCGGGTGAGCCGACCCTGACCTCGATTGAGCGATTTCTGGTTCGTGGACAGAAAAGTGGCGAGTTTCGAGAATTCCCTGCCCGGCCGATGGCGGTGGCCATCAGCCAGGCCATCGACGGCGCCCTGCTGCAGCTCGTCGCCCATCCGGACCTTGACCTGACCGCCTTCGCCAGCGAGCTGGTGACCATTTTTGACCTGGCCACAAGGAGGAACCCATGACTGTCGAGAAAATCCGCCGAGGCACTGTGGAAATCGCGTACGAGTCGGTTGGCTCCGGCGAGCCGTTGTTGCTGATCATGGGCGCTGGCGGCTCGATGCGCAGCTGGCACCCGGATTTCGTACGAGCACTGGCCGATCGCGGCTTCCGGGTGATCCGGTTCGACAACCGGGACGCCGGCCGGTCCACTCGGTTCACCGACCGCGGTGCGCCCAACCAACTGAAGATGTGGCTGCGGCCCACATCCGAAGCCGCTTACACGCTGGAGGATATGGCAGCCGACGCTTTCGCCGTGCTGGACGCGAACGACTACCTGTCAGCGCACGTGGCTGGCGTCTCGCTGGGTGGCATGATCGCCCAGACGATGGCGATCGAGAAGCCGGACCGGGTGCGTACGCTCACGTCCATCAGCTCCGGGCCGTCCGGCAAAGTCGGCAAGCCGACCGCGGCGACGCTCATGAAGATTGTCAAAGTAGCAAAGAAGAAGATCACCAGCGTCGACGATTTCGTCGAATTTCAGCTGGGATTGGCCGCGATCGTCGGGTCGCCGGCCTATCCAGTGGACCAGGCTTTCGTACGGCAGGACAGCGAAGAAGCGTATGCGGACGGTTTCGATCTGGCCGCCAGCCAGCGCCAGACCGCCGCGGCCGCCGCTTCTGGCGATCGTCGGGAGAGACTTTCGCACGTACGCTTGCCCACTCTGATCATCCACGGCGAAGCCGACCCGATGGCGCGGCTGATCGCGGGTGTCGAGACCGCGAAGGCGATCCCGGGCGCGCGGCTGGTCACCTATCCGGGCATGGGCCACGACCTGCCCCGCGAGCTTTGGCCGTCGATGCTTGACCACCTCCGCGAGCTGGCGGACTCGGCAGTCGACGCCTGAGGTTGGGAGGCACGCCCTCGCCAGGATACGTTGGGGTTATGGCTGAAGGAGGGACCGTAAGGACGGTCGAGGAGCTGCTGGTCGACGGGGCGGCGACGAAGATCTGGCTGGCGCATCTCGAGGAGATCGGCGACCCGGACTTCGTCGTCGCACTGCCGGAGAACCTGGCTCCGACTCTGCTGGAGCTGGCCGTCCCGCACGAGGACATCGACATTCTCTGTGCGATGGCACCAAAAATGTGGGAGCGGCCACGGCTACGCTGGCTGTTGCGGCGCAGCATGCACTCCCTCGTACGCACGATGGGCGAGGTGCCGCGGCCACCTTGTTTCCCGAGCCCTGCCAAGGATGGCGATCCGCTCGCCCGCTACCTCTTCGTGTTCGTCTTCCTGGCCATCCTGCCGCACGTGAAGGCTTTCCATCTCGGCTTGGGAATCCCGGCCGAGATCAGCCGACTGACGCTGGCCGATCTCGGCCGCACGATGGCCGCCAACCGGCAACAGGACGGGGTTGGCGGGCTGCGTACGGTCGACTGGTTGATGTCGCATTTTCGTGGTGTGATCTATCAAATCGGGCGGCTGCAGTTTGAGCGGGCAACGCTGGGCACCCGGACCGGGAAAGCGGTCCAGGCGGCCGGTGAGCCGTTCGGCCCTGGGGATCTGACGCTCGCGGTCCACATTCCCTCCCGCTACGGCCCACTCACCCCGGCCGCCTGCGACGACTCTTTCCGCGCCGCTGGTGAGTCTTTCGCCCGCTATTTCCCGGACGAGCATTACCGGACCGCGGTGTGTCACTCCTGGCTGCTTGATCCGCAGCTCGCCGACTACCTGCCGGCGGACGCGAACATCATCCGCTTCCAACGCCGTTTCCAGCAGGCGTACCAACCTGAAGCCGATGACGCGACCACACAACTGTTCGTCTTTGGCCGTACGGACCTCACACTCGACGAGCTGCCGGGTGACACCACGCTGCGGCGAGCGGTGGCCGACCATCTGAAGGCCGGCCGCCACTGGCACGGCTCCGCCGGCTGGCTCGTCCTGTAACCTACCCGAGTTGGGCGACCCGGGGCGCGATCCGCTCGGCGAGCAGCTCCACATATTCCACCGGATGGCGGTCCGGGATCACCATCAGCTCGGTGAGGCCCAGTTTCGCGTATCTTTCGGCCTCCACCAGGAAAGCATCGGGATCATCCACGATCGGGCCACCATACATCGTGGACTTCTCGATCACGTCGTAGTCGCGGCCCTCGTTCGCGCAATGGTCCCGTAGCACGTTCAGTTTGTGAGCCGTGGCCTCATAATCCTTCGCCATCAGGTTGCAGTGATCCGCGTATCGGGCGGCCAACAGCAAAGTCTTCTTCTCACCCCCACCGCCAATCATGATCGGCGGCCGCGGCCGACCCAGCGGCGCCGGCACGCACAGCGTCTCCTCGAGCTGATAGTGCCGGCCGTCGTACGAACCGTTGTTGTCACTCCACATCTGCAGGCAGATCTGCAGGGTCTCCTCCAGCCGCTCGAACCTTTCCGCCACCGGAACCACCGGCACACCGAGGCCGCGCTGCTCCCGCTCGTACCAACCGGCGCCGATGCCCAGGAACGCGCGGCCGCCGGAAAGTACGTCAAGAGTGGTGACGATTTTGGCCAGCAGACCCGGATATCGGTACGTCACACCGGTGACCAGCAGGCCGAGCTGAATCTTTTTGGTCAGTGCGGCCACATATCCGAGCGTGGTGTAGCCCTCCAGCATGGGCAGGTCGGCCCGGCTGCCCGGTTTCCTTGCCATCGTGAAGTAGTGGTCCATCGGGAGGAACGAGTTCAGCCCCGCCTCGTCGGCGATCCGGGCCGTCTCGGCCAGCGTGGGCGCGATCCGCGCCGGGTCGTCGGGGATGGAGAACTTCAGGTAATGCAGGCCGAGCTTCACAGGCAAAACCTCCACGGAACCGTACGTACCAGCTGAAAGACGGTACGTCGAAGCGCTCGCTTCGGCTATTCCTGGCTCGGCTGGGCCGGCGAGGCGGCGATCTTCGCCCGAGCGTTCACCGAGGCCAGCCGGGCCGACGAGTCCGCACCGAGCTCTTCTTCCAGCGCCAAGTCGAAGTCCATCGACTCCAGCAACTCCAGCCGCCGGGTGGCCGCCGCGATCGTCTCGTCCGCGAGCCGCAATCGCCGCTCCACCGCCGCGAGATCGATCGTGCCGAAGTGCCCCGCCCGCGCCACCGGCTCCGCCGCGTCTTCGTCCTGCCGCAACTTTCCTCCCCCGGCCAACCAAGCCGTCATTCAACCACCTCGCCCGCACGGTCCACACAGGCAACCGCCGTACGTGCGTTGTCGCACAGGGTTAGTGGATGGGTTCAGTGCCTGTACCGGCGAGAGCGGGTCGGCGGCGGCCGGCGAGGGCGGTGGCAACGGCCAGCACGGCGGCGAGGGCCGCGGCGGCGAGCCCGACACCGGCAAACGGAAGGACGGCGCTGCCGGCGGCGGCGAGCAGCGGCGCGATCATCAACCCGGTCGTGTAGGCGATGCTGTAGAGCGCGTAGGCGGCGCCGTACGCCGGTGGCGACTGCTCGTCGGCGATCCCGGAGATCAGCGCGATGGTCGGGACGAGGACCAGTTGCGAGCCGATCGCGACCAACACCAGACCGGCGCCGAGCATCCACAGCGCGGCGCTCATCGCGACGAGGACCAAGCCGCCGGCCGCGACGACCGCACCCACTGCGGCCAACGCCGTACGTGGCACCTTGTCCGCGACGAAACCGCTGAGCGAGGCCGCGATCACGCCGGCCAGCACGGCCGCCGCGAAAAGCAGGCCGATGGTGTTGGTGCTGGCCGAAAAAGCGGCCGCGGCACGGAGCGGCAGGATCGGTTCCAGGAAGGCGATCAGCCCGGCGCCAAGCGCGGTCAGGCCGAACATCAGGCCGGTGGTCGGGTGCCGCCAGACCCGACCTGGACGCTCCGCTGGTACGTGTTCGCCATCGCGTACGAGCACCACCCGCGCCACCCCGTCCAGCAGGGCCACCGCCGCGGCCAGCATGAACGGCGCCCGAGTTCCCCAGTGATCGGCCAGAAATCCGCCGATCGCCGGGCCGAGCAGCACTCCCAACCCGCTCGCGGAAAGCGCCAAGCCCAGCGGTTTCGCCCTCTCGGCGGCCGGATAGACCGACGCGATCAGCGCGAGGCCGGCCGTCCACGACACCGCGGCCGCGACACCTTGCAGGGCGCGCGCCACCATCAGCGCCGGAAGTGCTTGTACGACAGCGAAAAGCACGGTCGAGCCAGCCAGCGCGAAGAGTCCGGCCAGCATCGGAACCCGATGACCCAGCCGGTCGACCAGCACCCCAGCCACCGGGGTGGCGATCACCATCGCGATCGCATAGCAGGCGAAAAGCACCCCGACGGCGGACGCGGATGCGCCGCTGGAGCTGGCGATTCGGGGCAACACCGGGATCGCGATGCCGTACACCAGCATGTCGGTTGCCAGCGCCACCGAGGTGACGATCAGGGCAGCGGAACGTTTCACAGCAGTCCTTCGAAAAAGTAGTCGACGGTGGCAGCCGGTTCGCCCAGCCGCGTCAACAAGACCGGGCTGAAGGCGGCCGAAACCGCGACCCCGTTGATCCAGGTGAGAATGCGGGCAGCGGCCCGCGCCGGGTGCGCACTGCCGGCCTCCGCACACACCGCCGCGATGCGGTTGGCCCACGCGTAAAGCCCGGCTGACTTGTCCGCCAGAGTGGCGTCGTCGAGCTTGCCTGGCGCTGCTGGATCGCTCGGGAAAACCATACCCACCACCAAAAGAGCACGAAAACGTTCGTCTGTGCGTACGAGCCGGAGAAAGTCCAGCAGAAAGGCGCGCAGCCGTTCGGCTGGCTCGCCATCGGCGTCCAGCGCCGCCCACGCCTCGACGGTGACGCGGTCCCAGCCGGTCGACAGCGTGACCGCGTGCAACTGCGCCTTGTCGGCGAAATGGTGGTAAGCGGCGCCACGCGTCACGCCGGCGCGGGCCGCGATGTCGGCCAGCTTGGTGGCCTGGTATCCCCGCTCAGCGAACTCCAGAAGCGCCGCATCCAACAGCGCTTCTCGGGTCGCGGCGGCCTCGTCGGCGGTCCTTCGCATCACCGGTTAATCATACGTACATGCCTGTATCTAAAACAACCGCGTCTCTGACCAGGCCACCAGCGCTGACGCGAGCCCATCTTCCATGATCGTCCCAGTCACCGCGTCGGCCGCCGCGCGTACGAGTGGAGGCGCCTGCCCCATCGCCACGCCATGCGCCGCCCACCGCAACATCTCGATGTCGTTGTCGCCGTCACCGACCGCGAGAGTCGCCTCAGCTCCCACGCCAAGGCGCACCCGGAGCCGCTCCAACGCGGCCCGCTTGGACACTCCGGCGGCGAACGCCACCATCCACGGCCGGCCCACGTCGAAACTCCCGTCCGCGCCCGGCAACCGGGTCGCGCCCAACTGGTCCACGACCTGGGCAGGCGACCGCGACGGCCACCAGGCGGTCAGCCGGCAAACCGGTTCGGCGATCATCTTTTCCAGCGGAGCAACGGTTAGCTCGCCGGTGAGTACGCCGAGCGGAAACTCGTCGCTGACCTGATGCCCCACGCCGATCACCTCGACGGCGAAAAGCGCGCCAGGCAGCACCCGGTCGACGGCCTCCACCACCGGCCCGGCCGCGAACCGCTGGACCTCCACGGGCAGCCCAGTCTTGAGGTCGACCACGACGGCCCCGTTGGAGCACACGACATATCCCTGCGACAGCCCCAAATCGGCTATCACCCGCGATACCGAGCGCAGCGACCGGCCGGTCGCCAGCACCACGTGGTCGCCTCGCTCGACGGCTTCCCGCACGGCGAGCCGTACCGCCCGGCTCGGCGGATGCCGGCCGATGGTGAGGGTGCCGTCGACGTCCAACGCGACGAGAGATCCCGATGCCATCAGCGATTTCCTGTCGTCGTACGAGAAGGATTCACGTTACCTGCGCGTACGAGCGCCTGGAATTCACAGATGTCACCGGTTCTTGACATAGTCATAACATGACTAGTAAGTTCATGACTATGAGCAGCAAGCGTTCGACGTTGGGCCTGACCGTGCTGGGGACGCTCGCCGGGGAGCCGATGCACGCGTATCGGATCCAGAAGACGATCAAGGAGCATGGCAAGGACCGGGTGGTGAATGTCCGCCAGCGGGCCAGCATCTACCAGGCCATCGAGCGGCTGCTCCGGCTCGGGCTGATCGAGGTCCAAGCCACCGCGCGGCCAGACAGCCGGCCGGAGCGGACCGTTTACGCGATCACCGACGCGGGCATGGAAACGGCAAGGGAGTGGATTCACGAAATGCTGATCGCCACCGAGAACGAATTCCCGGAATTCCCGGTCGGTGTCTCTTTCATCATGGCCCTGACACCCGCGGAGGCGAAGCGGGACCTGCAAGCCCGAGCGGACGCGATTGCCATCCAGATCAACGAAATCGCCCCGTGGCTCGGCGGATCCGACGACGTGCCCCGACTGTATGTGCTCGAAGAGGAATACCGGCACGCGGTCTTGTCGGCCGAGCTGAAATGGCTTCGTACGGTGATTTCCGACCTGGAATCCGGCCGAATCACCTGGACTTGGGAGTGGCTGCAGGAAAACTACGCGGCCTTCAAACACAAACAAGGAGACACCGAAGATGGAGACCTTTGACGATCGCACACCGGTTCTGATCGCCGGCGGCGGCTTGGTGGGACTCGCCGCCTCGCTTTTCCTGGCCCGTCAGGGCATCCGATCACTGCTGGTGGACCGGCATCCGGGCGTCTCGATTCACGGCCGGGCTCGTGGCATCAACCAGCGGACCATGGAGATCTACCGGGCCTTTGGCATCGAAGCTGACGTACTCAAAGCCGGCGCTCCTTTTGACGACGAGGCCGGCGTGGCTCGATGCGAAACCCTCGCCGGGCCCTGGGAGTGGTTGTACGAGCAAGAGGCTCCGCGAGCCTGGCCGGATCTCACCGCCGGCGAATTCTGTATGGCGGACCAAAACACCGTCGAGCCGATCCTGATCGACGCGGCCGTCAACACCGGTGCCGTCCACCGCTTCAACACCGAGCTCCTTTCTTTCGATTCTGACGAAAATGGCGTCACCGCGCGAATTCAGGACCGGGTGACCGGGGAGCGCCGCACCGTACGCGCCGACTACCTGATCGCCGCGGACGGGAATCGCAGCCCGATCCGGGAAAAACTCGGCATCGCACGGCCGGACGCCTACACTTTCCTGCACTCGATGAATATCGTCTTTCGCGCCGATCTGTCGGAGTTCGTGCAGCGGCGGGCATTGTTCTGGATGATCGCAAACCCGGCGGCGGGCGTTTTCGGCGGACTGGTCAGCACCGCCGATCCGAGCCGGTGGCAACTGACCGTCTCGTACGACCCAAAAACCGAGTCGGAGGCCGATTTTTCGGACGAACGCTGCCTGCGACTCATTCGCGGCGCCATCGGCCGTGACGATGTGCCGGCGGAGGTGGAAAACGTGGCTTCCTGGGAGCAGGGCGTCGGGGTGGCCGAACGCTACCGGGACGGCCGCGTCTTCTTGGCCGGCGACAGCGCGCACACCTGGCCGCCGGCCGGCGCGCTGGGCGCCAACACCGGCGTGCAGGACGCCCACAACCTGGCGTGGAAGCTCGCGCACGTACTAAAAGGCTGGGCTCCCGCCGACCTGCTCGACTCGTACGAAGCCGAACGCCAGCCGCTCGCCGCCCACCTCGCGCCGGCGATCGTGCGCCACCAACAGGCCCGGATGAGCGGCGCCACCGAGCCCGAGGACCCGCCCACCCAGATCCTGGACTATCGCTATTGGTCAGATAATCGCGAAATCCTCGCCCCACCCGGTGGCCGCGCGCCGCACTTGTGGCTCGGCCGCGACGGCGAGCGAATCGCCGTCCACGACCTGTTCCGCGACACGTACGTGCTGCTCACCGACTCCGACACCGGCCCGCTGCCGGACCTCAGCGCTCCGGTACGCATCTACCGCATCGGCCGGGACCTCATCGATCTCGAAACCCAGTGGCCCAGCCGCTACGGCTCCGGCTCGGCCCTCATCCGCCCCGACGGCTACATCGCCTGGCGCTCCACCTCCTTCCCCCCCCCCCCCCCCCCCCCGCGAGGGTGACGTTCTGGGGATGTTTTGCCCCATTCTCCACCCCAAAACGTCACCCTCGTGGCAAAGATCAGCTTCCCGCGAGGACGCCGTGGAGGCGTCAGTCGACCAGGGCGGTGATGTCGATGTCCAGCGCGAACGGCTCGGTCGTCAGCAACCGACCTGTCACCGCAGGGGCCTCGACATAGCCCTCGCCGGGGGCACCAAGATGGAACACCGTAATCGACGGCGCCGGCGGATCCAGGTCAACCACCCAGTAATGCGCAATCCCGGCCTCGGCATACTCGTACGGCTTCAAACGCAGATCAATCTTGCGCGAACCCGGCGAGATCATCTCGACCGCCAACACGACCTCGCTGGCCGGCAAACGTAAGGCCGTGTTGTCGAATCTCGCCACCAAAACATCGGGTTGCCGGACAGTGGCGGGCTCATGTTTCTCGACTATGACATCGAGATCCAGAATGGGCCGCCACCCCGGTGGCAGTTGGTCAGCCAGCTGTCGCGCCAGGGCGAACCCAGCCCACTGGTGGGCCACTCGTGGACTCGGGGACATGACGAGGACGCCCTCCTGCAGCTCGCTGCGACGGAACTCGTCGCCAGTGAGCGCGAAGAACTCATCCAAAGTCATCCGCTGTCCGGCATAACTCATCGGCAATGCCATGGCTTGGCTCCTCTCGGTCCCCACCAGCCTGGCGACATCACAGCCACCCTCATCAAAACTTATCCACAGTATGCCGCTTTCGCCCCAACCGCCGTCCACAACCCATCGTCATCGAGCGACGCTTTCGGCGACGCTGGCGAGCTGCTTGGTGACCAGGCCCCAGCCTTCGGCGAAGCCGAGGTCCGCATGCCGGGCGCGGTCCGCTGGGTCGCCGTGCCGGACGATGATCCGGTAGTCCGTGCCGTCCGGGTGGTCGCCCAGCGTGATCTCGGCGGTCATCGGAACCGGTGTGGGCTTGGCGGGGCGCCAGGCGCTGTCGATCGCGTTCGTGAACACGATCCGCTCCAGCTCGTCCACGACCAGGAAGATCGCGTTGAGGTGCGGTACGAAGGCGACTCCGTCCTGGCTCATCTCGGTCACGAAACCGCCGCCAGGCCGCACCTCCAGGCGGTCGACGCGACAGGTCATCGGCGCCGGGATCCACCACTTGCACAGCCGGGCCGGATCGGTCCACGCGCTCCAGACCGCGGCGCGCGGAGCGCGGATGACCCGCTCCAGAGTCAGGTCGAGGTCAGGATTCATCGTTCTTCTCCCTCTGATCGGTGACGAAGCTTTCCAGCCGGTCGGTACGGGCTTCCCAGATCCGGCGCTGTTCCGCGAGCCAGTCATCCACCAGGGCGAGCCGCTCACGGCTGAGCACACACGTACGCACCCGGCCGGATTTGGCCGTACGAATCAGGCCGTTCGACTCAAGTGTTCGTACGTGCTTCATGAACGACGGAAGCGTCATCGGGAACTCGCGGGCGAGATCGCCCACGGTCGTCGGGCCGCGACCCAGGCGACGAATGACATCGCGCCGGGTCGGGTCGGCGAGGGCGACGAACAGCCCGTCAAGGTCGGCCGAATACTGTGCCATGAGGCTAAGTATGCGGAGACAAAACACTTAGCGCAAGGGCTAACTATTTCTCAGCCGGTACGGCCGACGACGACTTCGGCGAGCGACTGCAGGGTGGTCTTCGCCGGGCCTTCGGGCAGGCTCGACACGAGTGACAGTGACCGGTCCGCGTACGTACGAAGGGTCTGTCGGGCGGCGTCCATCGCGGGCGACTTGCGCAGCAGCTCGATCGCCTCGGCGACCTCGTCGTCCTCGGTCAACGGCCGGCTGATTAGCGAGCGCAGCCGGGCCTCAGCAGGATCCGACGACTGGAGGGCGTAGAGCACCGGCAGAGTCGGCACACCCTCGCGCAGGTCGGTCCCGGGAGTCTTGCCGGATTCGTCAGGATCCGCGTCGATGTCGAGCAGGTCGTCGGAGACCTGGAAGGCGACCCCGATCGTCTCGCCGTAGGTGGTCAGCGTCTTTACTACCTCAGCCGAAGCGCCGGAGAACATCGCCCCGAACCGCCCGGAGGTGGCGATCAGCGAGCCAGTCTTGTCGGCTAGTACGCCCAGGTAGTGCTCGACCGGGTCGACGCCGGGCAGCGGGCCGGCAGTCTCCCGGATCTGGCCGGTGACCAGCCGGGAGAACGTCCGGGACTGGATCCGGACCGCCTCCGGACCGAGGTCGGCGACCACGTCGGAGGCGCGAGCGAAAAGGTAGTCGCCGGTCAGGATGGCGACCGAGTTGGACCAGCGGGCGTTGGCGCTGGGGGCGCCGCGGCGTACGTCCGCCTCGTCCATGACGTCGTCGTGGTAGAGCGTGGCCAGGTGGGTCAGCTCGACGACCACGGCGGACTCCAGCACCGCCGGCAGCTCCGGGTCGCCGAACTGCGCGGCGGCCAGCACCAGCAGCGGCCGAAAGCGCTTGCCGCCGGCGTCCAGCAGGTGCGCCGCCGCCTCGTTGACCAGCGGGTCGGCGGCGCGTACGGCTTCGCGCAGCCGTTCTTCCACGGCGTCCAGGCCGGTCTTGATGGACGCCTCGAGCTCCGGATCGCTCAGCACGATCTCGGTCAGCGAAGTCGGGCGGCGCACCAAGGTCTAGCTCCTTATGAGCGTTATCGGACGAACGTCGCGGCCTGCGAGGCCAGGTCCAGCAGGGGCTGCGGCGCCACCCCGAGCAGCAGGGTGGCCAATGCGCCAAGCGTAAGCGATGCGGACGTGAACCCGCCCGGCACTGTGACAGTTGGCGCATCCGCGGCCGGCTCCGAGCCGTACATGAGCACGACCACCCGCAGGTACGGGAACGCGATGACGGCACTCGCCAGCACACCGAGGATCACCAGCGGCACCGCGCCGCCCCCGGCAGCCGCCGAGAACACCGCGAACTTGCTGGTGAAACCGCTGGTCAGCGGGATACCGGCGAAGGCGAGCATGAAGAAGGTGAAGATCGCCGCGAACAGCGGCGACCGCCTGCCCAGACCGGCCCACCGGGACAGGTGGGTGGCCTCGCCATCGGCGTCTCGTACCAGCATGACGATCGCGAACGCGCCAATCGTGGTGAACCCGTACGCGGTGAGATAGAACATCGTGGACGAGAGGCCGTCCTTCGTCAGCGCCACCGTGCCGGTCAGGATGAAGCCGGCGTTGGCGATGGACGAGTACGCGAGCAGCCGCTTGATGTCCGTCTGGGTGACCGCGAGCACCGCGCCGATCAGCATGGTCAGGATCGCGATCCCGATCATGATCGGCCGCCAGTCCCAGCGAGCGCCGGACAGCGCCACGTAGAACACCCGCAGGATCGCGCCGAAGGCCGCCACCTTGGTGCAGGAGGCCATCAGTGCGGTGACCGGGGTCGGAGCGCCCTGATACACGTCCGGGGTCCACGAGTGGAACGGCGCCACGCCGGCCTTGAAGAGCAGTCCGATCATCAGCATCGCCATCCCGAGCAGCAACAACAGCGGACTCCTCGGCGAGTTGCTCACCGCGGTGAAGATGTCCGCCAGCCGTACGCTGTTCGCATAGCCGTAGAGCAGCGCCACGCCGTACAGGAAGAACGCCGACGCGAAGGCGCCGAGCAGGAAGTACTTGACCGCCGCCTCCTGCGAGAGCAGCCGCCGCCGGCGCGCCATCCCGCAGAGCAGGTAGAGCGGCAGCGACAGGACCTCGAGCGCGACGAACATGACCAGCAGGTCGTTCGCGGAGCAGAACAGCATCATGCCGCCGAGCGCGAACAGCGCCAGCGGGTAGACCTCGGTCTGCATGAACGGCGAGGCGGCCTGCGCGCGGTCCGACTCGGTGCCGGCGGTGACCGAGGCCTGCGCGGTGAACGCGCCGCCGGCCTCGGTCGTACGGTCCGCCAGCAGCAGGATGCTCACGATACCCAGCACCGCGAGGCTGCCCTCCAGGAACAGCGCCGGGCCGTCGATGGCGACCGCGCCGGCGGCGGTGATCTCCGGAACCTCGGTGGTGCCCGCGTAGATGACCGCGACCAGCGACGCGACCAGCGACGCGAGCGCCAGGGTGACCTGGACGGGCTGTCGGACCGTACGCGGCAGGAAGGCCTCGAACAGGATCCCCACGCAGGCAGCACCGAACAGGATCAGCATCGGCAACAGGCCGATGTAGTTGATCTGCGGGACTGTGAAGGTCACTTGCCGCCTCCGAGCGCACTGGGCATGGGATCGGACTTGCCGACGTCCTGCATTGTGTAGTGAATGGCCGGGGTGATCACGTCGGTGATCGGCTTCGGGTAGACGCCGGTGAAGATGATCAGCACCAGCAGCGGCGCGATCACCCATTTCTCCCGCGTACTCATGTCCACCATCGGCTGCTGGCCGGCCTTGAGCGGGCCCTGCATGGTGCGCTGATACATCCAGAGCACGTAAAGCGCGGCCATGATCATGCCGAGGGTGGCGATCACCGCCACCGCGCTGTTGACCGTGAAGGTGCCGATGAGTACGAGGAACTCACTGACGAAGGAGTTCGTGCCCGGCAGCGCCAGCGCCGAGAGCCCGGCGATGAAGAAAGCGCCGGAAATCAGCGGTACGAGTTTGTGCGTACCACCGAAGTCCGCCACCGACACCGACTGCCGGCGTGCCGCCAGGAATCCGACCACCAGGAACAGCGCGCCGGTGGAAAGTCCGTGGTTCACCATGTAAAGCACCGCGCCAACACCGGCTTGGCTGGTGAAGGCGAAACAGCCCAACGCGATGAAACCGAAGTGCGCCACCGAGGTGTACGACACCAGCCGTTTCAGGTCGGACTGACCGATCGCGAGGAACGCGCCGTAGAAAATACCGATCAGCGCCAGCGCGAAGACGTACGGCGCGAAGAACTTGGACGCGTCCGGGAACAGCGGGATGCAGTAACGCAGGAACCCGAAGGTCCCGACTTTGTCCAGTACGCCGACCAAAAGCACCGCCACCCCGGCCGGTGCCTGGCCGCCGGCGTCCGGCAGCCAGGTGTGGAAGGGGAACAGCGGCGCCTTGATCGCGAAGGCCACGAAGAAGCCCAGGAACAGCGCCTTCTGCATGCCCGGGTCGATCATCAGCTTGGTCAGCGCGGTGAAGTCGAAGGTGCCGATGTGCGTCACGTGGTTGATCGAGACCACGTAAAGCCCGATTACCGCCGCCAGCATCAAGAGTCCGCCGAGCAGCGAGTAAAGGAAGAACTTGACCGCCGCGTACTGCCGGCGCGGGCCGCCGTACGAGGAGATCAGGAAATACATCGGGACGAGCATGACCTCGAAGAAGACGTAGAAGAAAAACACGTCGGTGGCCACGAAAACGCCGACCATGCAGGTCTGCAGCGCCAGCATCAGGGCGAAGAACGCCTTGGTGGAGCGCTTTCCGGTGACCCCCGGCGCACCGGCGTACTTTTCCGCGTCGTGCCAGGAAGCCAGCACGACCACCGGAGTGAGCACGCCGACCAGGCCCAGCATCACCAGCGCGATGCCGTCGACGCCGAATCCGAAGTGGACGCCGAAGGCCGGAATCCATGGGTACGACTCGACCAACTGGAAGCGCGGGCCGCTGGGCACGAAGGCGACCGCCGCGAAACCGGTCAGCACCAACGAAAGCAGCGACCAGACCAGCGCGACGATCTTGACCAGCTTGTCGTTGCCCTTGGGCAGCACCATCAGGACCAACGCACCGACCAGCGGGAAGAGCGTCAGGACCGAGAGGTAGGGAAAGTTGCTCATCCGAGCCTCACCGCCAGCAGCGCACCCACCACGAGGACCGCGCCGACCAGCATCGTTAATGCGTACGTTCGAACGAAACCGGTCTGCATCCGGCGTAGTCGCCCGGATCCGCCGCCGACCACCGCGGCGATCGTGTTGACCAGCCCGTCAATGCCCTTGCTGTCCAGGTAAACCAGCGCCCGGGTGAGGAAAAGACCAGGACGCTCGAAAAGCGACTGGTTGATCGTGTCGGCGTAAAGCGCGTTCCGGGCCGCCAGCACGAACGGGTTCGCGCTCGCCGGCTCTTCCGTACGCACCTTGCGGGCCAGATACAGCCAGAACGCGAGTGCCGCGCCGAGCAGCACGATCACCAGCGTCACCACGCTGACCATCCAGGACGGGAAGCGCTCGGTCTCGACATGGTCAGCGGCACCACCGAAAGCCGGTGCCAGCCAGTCCAGCAGGCCGAGCGCTTTCAGGCCGAAACCGGCGCCGATCGAGCCGACCGCGATGATCGCCATCGGCAGCCACATGCTGACCGGCGACTCGTGCGGGTGCTGACCGTCGGTCCACCGCTTCTTCCCCAGGAAAGTCATCACGAACAGCCGGCTCATGTAGAAGGCCGTGATGCCGGCGCCAATCAGCGCGGCCGCGCCGAACAGCCAGCCGGTCCAGCCGGGCCGGTTGAAGGCCGCCTCGATGATCGCGTCTTTCGAGAAGAAGCCGGCGAACGGCGGAATGCCGAGGATCGCCAGGTATCCGAGGCCGAAAGTGACCGCGGTGATCGGCATATAGCGAGCCAGGCCACCAAAGCGCCGCATGTCGACCTGGTCGTCCATGCCGTGCATCACCGAACCGGCGCCGAGGAACATGCCGGCCTTGAAGAAACCGTGGCACAGCAGGTGGAAGATGCCCAGCGCGTACGCCGGACCGCCCAACCCGACGGCGAGGAACATGTAACCGATCTGGCTGACCGTCGACCAGGCCAGGACCTTCTTGATGTCGTCCTTCGCGCAACCGGCGATGCAGCCCAGCAGCAAAGTGAACGCGCCGATCGCGCAGACCACGGTCTGGCCGGTCGGCGTGAGGTTGAAAAGCGGCGCCGAGCGGGCGATGAGATAGACGCCCGCGGTGACCATGGTTGCCGCGTGGATCAGAGCCGACACTGGGGTCGGACCTTCCATCGCGTCCGGCAACCAGGACTGCAGCGGGAACTGGCCGGACTTACCGCACGCGCCCAACAAAAGCAGCAACGTCATCACGGTGAGGATGACCGGCGTGAGTTTTTCGGCGTTGCTGAACACGCCCGCGTACGACGTGGTGCCCAACGTCGCGAACATCATGAAGATCGCCAGCGTCAGGCCGACATCGCCGACCCGGTTCATGATGAAGGCCTTCTTCGCGGCGGTGGCCGCGGCCGGCTTGAAATACCAGAACGCGATCAGCAGGTACGACGCCAGACCGACGCCCTCCCAGCCGACGTACAGCATCAGGTATCCGTTGCCCAGCACCAGAAGCAGCATGGCGGCGACGAACAGGTTCAGGTAGCCGAAGAACCGCCGGCGACCTTCGTCGTGCGCCATGTAGCCGATCGAGTAAATGTGGATCAGCGTGCCGATGCCGGTGATCAGCAGGACGAAGACACCGGACAGCGGGTCGAAAAGCAGCCCCGCGTCGATCTTCAGGTCCCCGACCGGAATGAAGGTGAACAGGATCTGTTCGGCCGACCGGGTCTGCATGCCGCGCAACGCCAGGAACTGGATCAGCCCCAGCACGAAGGCGGCACCCGACATGACAGTGCCGAGCCAGTGGCCCCATTTGTCGCCGCGCTTGCCGACCAGCAACAGAACAGCGGCACCGAAGGCCGGCAGCGCGATGAGCAGCCAGAGGTAGCTCATCACGCCGGAGCTCTGGCCGTACGCGACTGGTGCGGCCAGCACGTCCCCGCTCACGCCCGGTCTCCCCGGAAAAACTGCGTTCCCCTCAACACTGAGGTGCTCCTCAAGATCAGTACTTCAGCAGGTTGGAGTCGTCCACCGAGGCAGACTTGCGGGTGCGATAGATCGACATGATGATCGCGAGACCCACCACGACCTCGGCGGCGGCCACCACCATCACGAAGAAGGCCATGATCTGGCCGTCCAGGGTGCCGTTGATCCGGGAGAACGTGATCAGCGACAGGTTAACCGCGTTGAGCATCAGCTCGACCGACATGAACACCACGATCGCGTTCCGGCGTACCAACACGCCAACCGAACCGATGGTGAACAGGATCGCTGACAGCACCAGGTAAACGCTCGGGCTCACATTTCCCCCTCAGGGCGATCCACGCCGGCGCCCGGGCCAGGCATTGGCGCCATAAACACTGCGCTCATTTTCAGACCCTTCCCGTACCGGAGTGGCCGGTGTGCGCGTGGCCATGCAGGTGTTCGTGGTCTTCGACCGGGTTCGGTGGGCCGTCGTGGCTTTCCAGGTCGCCGCCGGAGGCGGCCAACTGCTCGGCGGACGGCAGCCCGAGCTCCGCGGCCACTCGCTTGGTGGTGGCGTTCCGGCTGGCCTCGGCGACCGAACCGTCCGGCAGCAGCGCCGGAGTGGCCACCGAGTCGTGCCGCGCGAAAACGCCCGGGCCGGGCTTGGGTGCCGGGTACGAGCCTTCGGCGAAGCGAGCCTGCGAACGTTCCTTCTGGGTCCGCTTCTCACCCGGCGCGTGCTGGATGTGCGCGAGGATGATCGCGCCGACCGCGGCGGTGATCAGCAGCGCCGAGGTGACCTCGAAAGCGAAGACATACTTGGAAAAAATCAGGTTGGCCAACGCGTTCACGTTCTGCCCGTTGGCGTTCTGGCTGGCCAGCCCGACCGCCTTGACCGAGCCGAGGCCGCGCAGCAACGCGCTGCCCAGCAGGCCCGCGAGGGCGATGCCGATCACTGTCGCGGCGACCTTCTGCCCGCGCAGCGTTTCCACCACCGAGTCGGAGGAATCGCGGCCGATCAACATCAGTACGAACAGGAAGAGCGTCATGATCGCGCCGGTGTAGACGATGATCTGCACCATGCCGATGAACGGCCCGGCCTGGATCAGGTAGAAAACCCCGAGGCTGGCCATGGTCAGGACCAGGAACAGCGCCGAGTGCACCGCGTTGCGGGCCAGCACCATCCCGATCGCGCCGATCAGCGCGACCGGTCCAATGATGAAGAAAAGTACCGTTTCGACGGTGCCCATTACTCCGTCTCCTCCACCACGCCGGTCCACTGTGGACGCTCGGCACCCTTGGAGGCGCCGGGGTTCGTCATCGCGCCGATGTAGTAGTCCTTCTCGTTGTCACCCAACCGCATCTCGTGCGGCGGCTGCTCCATGCCCGGCAGCAGCGGCGCGAGCAGCTGCTCCTTGGTGAAGATCAGGTCGTGCCGGTTGTCCAGCGCCAGCTCGTACGAGTTGCTCATGGTCAGCGACCGGGTCGGGCACGCCTCGATGCACAGCCCGCAGAAAATGCACCGCGAGTAGTTGATCTGGTAAACCGCGCCGTACCGCTCACCGGGCGAGTACCGCTGCGCCTCGGTGTTGTCGCCGCCCTCGACGTAGATCGCGTCCGCCGGGCAGGCCCACGCGCACAGCTCGCAGCCGACGCATTTCTCCAGCCCGTCCGGGTGCCGGTTCAGTACGTGCCGGCCGTGGTAACGCGCCTCGACCGGCTTGCCCTTTTCGGGGTACTGGTACGTGCCGACTTTCTGGAAGATAGCGGCGAAAGTCAGCCCGTACCCTTTGGCCCAGTCCAGCATGTGTTAGGCCTTCCCTGCTTCGGTCGTTTCTGCGGTGGTGGCAGCGGCCGTCACCGCGGTACGAGCCAGCCGTGGCGACGGTGGCACCACCAGGTCCATCGGCGGAATCGGGTAGTTCGTCTTCACTGGCGCGCCGGCCTCCAGGGACTCGGCCTCCGCCGGAGTTTCCTTCTTCGACGGCCACAAAAGCACCGCGATGATGACCACCACGACGACCACGCCGATGTAGATCAGCCGCTGCTGAGGGGTGGTGTGGCTGGCCAGCGCGAAGGTCTGCACACCGGACACCACCAGGATCCAGGCCAGGTTGATTGGCACCAGGACCTTCCAGCCCAGCCGCATCAGCTGGTCGTACCGCAGCCGCGGCAGCGTGCCACGCAGCCAGACGAAGAAGAACATGAAGGCCATCAGCTTGGCGAAATACCAGAGCAGGCCCCAATATCCGGTGTCCAGGAACGGCCACAGGGTGGCGATCCCGAACGGCGCGTGCCAGCCGCCGAGGAACAGCGTGATCGCCAGCGAGGAGACGCCGACCATGTTCACGTACTCGGCGAGGAAGAACATGCCGAACTTCAGCGAGGTGTATTCGGTGTGGTAGCCACCGACCAGCTCGCCTTCGGCCTCCGGGAGGTCGAACGGGATCCGGTTGGTCTCGCCGACCGCCGAGATCACGTAGATCACGAAGGACGGCAGCAGGATGATCGCGTACCACCAACCGCCCTTGGCCTGCGCGTCCACAATGCCGGAGGTGGAAAGCGTGCCGGCGTAAAGGAAAACCGCCACGAAGGACAGGCCCATGGCGACCTCGTACGAGATCATCTGGGCCGCCGAGCGCAGGCCGCCGAGCAGCGAGTACGTGGAGTTGGACGACCAACCGGCCAGCACCACGCCGTACACGCCGATCGAGGAGCAGACCAGCACCCACAGCACCGCGACCGGAAGGTCGGTGAGCTGCAGGGCCACGTGGTAGCCGAACATGTTCACGGTGCCGCCGAAAGGCGTCACCGCGAGCGCCAGGAAGGACGGGAACGCGGCCAGTACGGGCGCCAGCGCGAAGACGAACTTGTCCGCCATCGCCGGAATGACTTCTTCCTTGAACGGCAGCTTGATCGCGTCCGCGATGGACTGGAACCAGCCGTTCGGGCCGTGCCGGTTCGGGCCTAGCCGGAACTGCATCCGGGCGATCAGCTTGCGCTCGAAGGTGATCATGAAGATCGTCATCACCATCAGGAACGCGAAGACGGCCACGACCTTGATCAGCACGATCCAGATCGGCTCGGAGCCGAACTGGTCGATCGAGATCGGCGGCACCGGATCCGCGATGATCACAGCTCCCCCTCGACATTGAGTCCGGCGGCCAGTCGTACGACCGCGCCGGCGCCAACCGCCAGACTGCGGCGGACCGTGGAGCCCGGCGAGTTCGTCGGCAGCCAGACCACCCGGTCCGGCATGGGTGTCACCAGCACCGGCAGCGTGATGCTGCCAGCATCGGTGCTCACCCGCACGTTGCCGCCGTTGGCGACGCCGATCTCAGCGGCCGTACCAGCCGAAATCCGGGCCACCGGCACCTTGGCCGTACCAGCCAGGTGCGGTTCGTTGTCCTGCAGCCGGCCGTTGTCCAGGTTCTGCGTCCAGGTGGCCAGCACCGCTTCGCCAGCGCTCGGCGTGGGCGCCGCCGTCTCGACCGCCTTGGGCACCGTGACCGCGCGCGGCCCGGGCTCGGGCAGGGCGGTCAGCTGGGCTCGCAGGGTTTGCAGGTTCGCCAGGTCCAATGGGGCGGCCTCGCCGATCAGCTCTTCGGCCAGTTCGTCCAGCACAGCCGCGTCCGGCAGGGTGCCAGCGGCCGGCAGGGTGGCCGGGAACGGGCGGCTACGCCCCTCCCAGTTCAGGAAGGTGCCGGCCTTCTCGGCGGCCGCGGCGACCGGGAAGACCACGTCGGCGCGCCGGGTCACCGCGGACTCGCGAAGCTCCAGGCTGACCACGAACCCGGCCGCTTCCAGGGCCGCCTCGGCGGCCGCCGGGTCGGGCAGGTCGGCGGTGTCCACGCCGGCCACGATCACGCCGGACAGCGCGCCCTCGTGCAGCGCGTCGATGATTTGTACGGTTGAGCGCCCACTCGCGCCGGGCAGCGCGCCCGCGTCCAGGCCCCACGTACGTTCCAGCTCAGCGCGCGCGTCGTCGTCGGAAACCGCCGCGCCACCGGGCAGCAGGGTCGGCAGCGCGCCGGCCTGCACGGCCCCGCGGTCGCCGGCCCGCCGGGCCACCCACGCGAGCTGCGCGCCGGTCGCGGTGGCCAGCCGGGCGGCCGCCGTCAACGCACCGGGCGAAGCGGCCAGCCGAGCCCCGACCAGGATGATCGCGCCGGGCTCCCGAAGGGCCTCCGAAGCCTGTCCGACCAGGTCGTGTGCACCAGTCTTGCCGCCGGCCAGCGCGTTCAGCACCAGCGGCTCGGCACCGGGAACGGCTTCCAGCAGCGTGCCGCCGGCCTTCGCGAGGCCGCGGGTCCGGTACGGCGCCACCGAGAACAGCCGCAGGCCCTTCTTGCGCCACGCCTTGCGCAGCCGCAGGAACAGGATCGGCGATTCCTCCTCGGCCTCCAGGCCAACCAGCAGCACCGCCGGCGCGCTCTCCACCTTGCGGTAGGTCACCCCGCCGTTTTCCGGTGTCACACCCAAAACCCGGGTGGCCAGGAACGAGAGCTCCTCGTCCGAATGGGCGCCCGTTCGGAAGTCGATGTCGTTCGTGCCGAGCACGGCACGGGCGAATTTCGAGTACGCGTACGAATCTTCGTACGTCAGGCGGCCGCCGGTGAGGACCCCCACGCCACGGCCGTTGTCCCGCGCTTCCCGCAGTCCCTCGGCCGCCTTCTCAAAGGCCTCGGTCCAGGAGGCAGCGACGAGCTCGCCCTTTTCGTTGCGTACCAACGGAGACGTGAGGCGATCGTCGGCGGTGGCATAAGTGAACGCCCACCGGCCCTTGTCGCAGTTCCATTCCTCGTTGACCTCCGGGTCGTCCCCGGCAAGCCGACGAGTCACCTTGTTGCGCCGCCAGTCGGTGCGCTGCGCACAACCGCCGGAACAGTGTTCGCAGACACTGTCCGTACTCACCAGGTCGAACGGCCGGGCCCGGAACCGGTACGCGGCACCGGTCAGCGCGCCGACCGGGCAGATCTGCACGGTGTTGCCGCTGAAGTACGACTGGAAGGGCTCGCGCTGGTCGATGCCGATCTGCTGGTTCGCGCCGCGCTCCAGCAGGTCGATGAACTTGTCGCCGGCGATCTGGTCGCTGAATCGCGTACAACGCTGGCAAAGTACGCAGCGCTCGCGGTCCAGCAGCACCTGCGAGGAAATCGCGATCGGCTTCGGGAAGGTGCGCTTCTGCTCCAGGAACCGGGAGTCCGAGTCGCCGTTGGCGAGCGTCTGGTTCTGCAGCGGGCACTCGCCGCCCTTGTCGCAGATCGGGCAGTCCAGCGGGTGGTTGATCAGCAGCATCTCCAGCGTGCCGCGCTGCGCCTTCTCGGCGACCGGGCTGGTCAGCTGGGTCTTGACCACCATGCCGTCGGAGCAGGCCAGTGTGCAGGACGCCTGCGGCTTGGGCATCGGACGGCCACCAACTGACACCTCCACCATGCACTGCCGGCACGCGCCGGCCGGCTCCAGCAGCGGGTGGTCGCAGAACCGCGGGATCTGCACACCGATCTGCTCGGCCGCGCGGATCACCAACGTCCCCTTGGGGACCGTCACGTCGATACCGTCGATGCTGCACGTGACAGTGTCGACTTTCTCAGGGGCCATGGTCACTAGTGAGCTCCCGCCAGCTCGGCCGCGGCACCGGTGAAGAAAGGCGCCTTCACTCCGGAGATGTAGTCGCGGTAGTCCTGCTCGAAGTACTTGATGCTGGAGATGATCGGGCTGACCGCGCCGTCGCCGAGCGCGCAGAACGACCGGCCGAAGATGTTGTCGGAGGTGTCCAGCAACGTGTCCACGTCTTTGTCGACGCCCTGACCAGCGAGAATACGGTGCAGCGTACGCACCATCCAGTACGTCCCCTCGCGGCACGGCGTGCATTTGCCGCACGACTCGTGGGCGTAGAACTCAGTGAACCGGTAGGCCGCGTAGACCGGGTCGTCCTGGTCGCTGAAGACCATCACGGCGGTCGTACCGAGCATCGAACCGGCGGCCGCCGCGCCCTCGAAGTCCAGCGGCACGTCCAGGTGCTCGGCCGTCAGCATCGGCGTCGACGAGCCACCGGGCGTCCAGAACTTCAGCTGGTGGCCCTCTTTCATGCCACCGGCCAGCTCGATCAGCTGCCGCAACGTCGTACCGAGGCCACACTCGTACTGGCCGGGGCGGTTGACCCGGCCGGAGATCGAGTAGATCTTCGGGCCGGGCGACTTCTCGGTGCCCATCGACTTCCACCAGTCGGCGCCGCCGAGCACGATGAACGGCACGCTCGCGATGGTCTCGACGTTGTTGACGACGGTCGGGCTGGAGTAGAGCCCGTTGGTCGCCGGGAACGGGGGTTTGAGCCGCGGCTGGCCGCGGTAGCCCTCCAGCGAATCCAGCAGCGCCGTCTCCTCGCCGCAGATGTACGCGCCGGCGCCGGCATGCACGACCACGTCCAGGTCGAAGCCCTTGCCGAGGATGTTCTTGCCGAGATAGCCCTTCGCGTACGCCTCACGGACCGCGTTCTGCACCCGCCGGATCGCGTGCACGACCTCACCGCGGATGTAGATCGCGGCGAAGTTCGAGCGGATCGCGTAGCAGGTGATGATGATGCCCTCGATCAGCGAATGCGGATCGGCCATCATCAGCGGCACGTCCTTGCACGTACCCGGCTCGCCCTCATCGGCGTTGACCACCAGGTAGTGCGGCTTGCCGTCGCCCTGCGGGATGAAGGACCACTTCAGCCCAGTCGGGAAGCCGGCGCCGCCACGGCCGCGCAGGCCCGAGTCCTTGACCAGCTGAATCAACTCGTCCGGCGTCGCGGTGAAGGCCTTACGCAGCCCCCGGTAGCCGTCGAGCAGCTCGTACGTGTCGATCGTCCAGGCGTCCGAGGTCAGCCAGCGCTTGGTCAGCACCGGGGTCAGCACGTCCTGTGCCACGGAGATGGCGCTCACCTACTTGGCCCCCTTCTCGTTCTTCTTCGCAGGTGCCGGGGGCGGATCTTTCGGCCGTACGGCCGGGATCGGGGTGTTCGGGTCATAACCGGGGACGCTCACGCCCACCGAGTCGGCGAGCCGGACCCCGGCGAGCGTCGGCGTGCCAGCCGGCCCCTCGCCGGTGGTCGAGGGACGATCATCCTGGAAACCGGCCAGCTGCATCTCGATCTGCTTGAACGTGCAGAGCCGGGCGCCGCGACTGGGCAGCGGGCTCGTACCACTCTGCAGCCGGCGCACGATGTCCACCGCCGCGTCAGCGTCGACCTGGTCGTAGAACTCGTAGTTGATCGTCATGACCGGCGCGTAGTCGCAGGCCGCGAGGCACTCGGCGTGCTCAAGGGTGAACTTGCCGTCCTCGGTGGTCTCGTCATGGCCAACGCCAAGGTGCTCGGACACCGCTTCGTACGCCTTGTCGCCGCCGAGCACACCGCACATGGTGTTCGTACAGACGCTCACCAGGTAGTCGCCGACCGGGCGGCGCTTGTACATGGTGTAGAAGGTCGCCACCGCGGAAACCTCGGCCTTGGTCAGACCCAGCTCCTCGGCGCACAACGTGATGCCCTCGGGGCTCACGTACCCCTCTTCGGCCTGCACCAGGTGCAGCATCGGCAGCAGCGCCGAGCGCGATTTCGGATACCGCGCGATGATCGCGCGGGCCTTCTCGCGGGTTTGGTCGGTCAACGGCATCAGCGATCACACCCACCCATGACGGGATCCAGAGAGGCGACCGCAACCACCGCGTCGCCGAGCAGGCCGCCCTCGGTGAGGGCCGGAATGGCTTGCAGGTTAATGAAACTGGGCTCGCGCAGGTGGACGCGGAAAGGTCGCGTACCGCCGTCGGACACCGCGTGCACGCCGAGCTCGCCGCGGGGCGACTCGACCGCGGTGTAGACCTGCCCGGCCGGCACCCGGAAGCCCTCGGTGACCAGCTTGAAGTGGTGGATCAGGGCCTCCATCGACTGGCCCATGATCTTGCGGACGTGATCGAGCGAGTTGCCCATCCCGTCCATGCCCACCGCGAGCTGTGCCGGCCACGCGATCTTCTTGTCGCCGACCACCACGGGTCCCGGCGCGAGCCGGTCCAGCGCCTGGTCGATGATCTTCGTCGACTCGCGCATCTCGTCCATGCGTACGAGATACCGCGCCCAGCAGTCCGCGTCGGTGTGTGTCGCGACCTCGAAGTCGTACGTCTCATAGCCGCAGTACGGCATTGTCTTGCGCAGGTCCCAGGCCAGCCCGGCAGCCCGGATCATCGGCCCGGTGACCCCCAGCGCCACGCAGCCCTGCACGTCCAGGTAGGCCACGTTTTTCATCCGGGCCTGGAAAACCGGCTGGCCGGTGAGCAGCCCGTGATACCAGTCGACCCGCTTGCGCAGGTGCTTGCACAGGTCGCGGATCTGTTCCTCGGTGCCGGGCGGGAAGTCCTGCGCCACGCCACCTGGCCGGATGTAGGCCATGTTCATCCGCAGCCCGGACACCTTCTCGAAGATGTCCAGGATGTATTCGCGGTCCAGGAAGCCGTCGGTCATCGGCGTCGTCGCGCCGAGCTCGTTAGCGCCGGTGGCAAGCCACACCAGGTGCGAGGAGATCCGGTTCAGCTCCATCATGATGACCCGGATCAGGGTGGCCCGCTCGGGCACCTCGACGCCAAGGAGCTTCTCCACCGCGAGGCAATAAGCCGTCTCGTTGAAGATCGGCGACAGGTAGTCGGCACGGGTGACGAACGTGGTGCCCTGCGTCCAGGTGCGGTATTCGAGGTTCTTCTCGATGCCGGTGTGCAGGTAGCCGACGACCGCGGTGGCCTCGGTGACCGTCTCGCCTTCCAGCTCCAGGACCAGCCGCAACACGCCGTGCGTGGACGGGTGCTGCGGGCCCATGTTCAGGACCAGGCGCTCGTCCTCGAACTGGCTGGCGGTGGTGTCGTCCCAGTCGCCACCGGTGATCGTGTAGACGCGGCCTTCGGTGGTCTCCCGCGCGGACGCTGCGTACGGGTCAGTTGATGTCGGGGTGCTCATCGGTACGCCCTCCGTTCGTCCGGCGGCGGGATCTCGGCGCCCTTGTACTCCACCGGAATGCCGCCGAGCGGGTAGTCCTTGCGCTGCGGGTGGCCTTCCCAGTCGTCCGGCATCAGGATCCGGGTGAGGCCGGGATGGCCGTCGAAGATGACGCCGAACAGGTCCCAGGTCTCGCGTTCCTGCCAGTCAGCCGTCGGGTAGACGGCCGTCACGGACGCGACATGGGGGTTCTCGGTCCCGACCGAGGCCTCCAGGCGTACGCGCCGCCGGTAGGTCATCGAGGTGAGCTGGTACACGACGTGCAACCGGTCGGGCTCAGCTGGGCCGTAGTCGACACCGGAGACCGAGGAGCACAGCTCGAAGCGCAGCGACTCGTCGTCGCGCATCACCTGGCAGACCTCGGCGACCTTTTCCGGGCGTACGTGAATGGTCAGTTCGTCACGGTCGATCTCGACCCTGAGCACGGCATCCGCGAAGGCGGGATATGACTCCGTCAGGGCGTCGACGACCTCGTCGAAGAAGCCGCCATAAGGACGCTCCGCCGGTGGCAGGACCGCGCGCGTACGCACCAGGCCACCGAACCCGGAGGTGTCACCGCTGCCGGTGACGCCGAACATGCCCTGCCCTGAGGACACGATGTTCTCGCCGTCCGGGAGGCCGATGCCGTGCGGCACCGGGAGCCGGTCGGAATTCTCTTCGGTCACCGGCTGTACTCGCTCTCGATCCGCAACTGTTCCTCGCGACCCTCAGCCGCGGCTTCCAGCCACTGCTTCTTCTTGACCTTGTCGAAGCGGAACGAGGACGGCATCGTGCCGTACCGCTCAAGGGTTCCGGCCGCGCGCTGCTCGGCCTGCTCGGCCTTGCGCTTGGGCCCGAGTGGCTCGTGCATGACCTTCTCGTGCAGCTTCAGGATCGCGTCCAGCAACATCTCCGGCCGCGGTGGGCAGCCGGGCAGATACATGTCCACCGGCACCACGTGGTCGACGCCCTGGACGATCGCGTAGTTGTTGAACATGCCGCCGCTCGACGCGCAGACACCCATCGACAGGACCCACTTGGGATCCGGCATCTGGTCGTAGATCTGCCGCAGCACGGGCGCCATCTTCTGGCTGACCCGGCCGGCCACGATCATCAGGTCGGCCTGGCGCGGGGTCGCGGAGAACCGCTCCATCCCGAGCCGGGCGATGTCGTGCCGCGAGCCACCCACAGCCATCATCTCGATCGCGCAGCAGGCCAACCCGAAGGTGGCCGGCCACATCGAGCTCTTACGGCCCCAGTTGACCAGCTTCTCGAGGTTGGTGAGCAGGAATCCGCTCGGCAGTTTGTCTTCAATTCCCATAATGGAAAACCGTTTCCCGTCCCTACCTCGGATCAGTCCCAGTCCAGGCCGCCACGGCGCCACACGTACGCGTAAGCGACGAGGACCGTGACGATGAAAAGCACCATCTCGACGAAACCGAAGACGCCCAGCGACTTGTTCGCCACCGCCCACGGGTAGAGGAAGATGATCTCGATGTCGAAAACGATGAACAGCATGGCGGTCAGATAGAACTTGATCGGGAACTTGCCGCCGCCGACCGGCTGCGGCGTCGGCTCGATGCCACACTCGTACGGCTCGTACTTGGCCCGGTTGTAGCGCTTCGGGCCGGTCATGGTGGAGATGCCGTAGACCGAGAGCAGTGCGAATCCGAACGACAGCACGAAAAGCACTGCGATCGGGAGGTACGGCGTCAGCGACATGCCACGCGCCCCTTCAGCATGGTGGAACGAAGTCGATTTCGGAGCCTATGACCGCTGGTCACAGGGGTGATCATCGGGGTGGCGCTCATACCGCCGGAGCCATCTTCTTGAGCGCGTTGATGATCCGGTCGGAGGTGTCGGTCGCGTGCGGATCGGTCAGGTTCGCGAGCAGCTTCAGCACGAACCGCATCAACACCGGCCGCGGCATGCCGTACTTGGTCGCGAGTTTCATGGTCGCTGGATAACCGAGCAGGTCAACGAAAATCTTGCCCAGCCGGTAATAGCCGCCGTACGTGTCTTTGAGAACTTTCGGGTACGCCTGCAGAACCCGCTCCCGCTGCGGTCCGGCCGGCCGGGCCAGCGCCTGGATGACGAGGTCGCTCGCGAGTGCGGCGGACTCCATCGCGTACGCGATGCCCTCGCCGTTGAACGGGTTCACCATGCCGCCCGAGTCGCCCATCAACACCAGGCCGCGGGTGTAGTGCGGGGTCCGGTTGAAGCCCATCGGAAGCGCCGCGCCACGGATCGGGCCGGTCGCGTTCTCCTCGGTGTAGCCCCACTCCTCCGGCAGCCCGTCCAGCCAGCTGACCATCATCTTGCGAAAGTCGGTGCCCTGGAAGGACGACGACGAGTTCAGCACCCCGAGACCGACATTCGAGCGACCGTCGCCAACCCCGAAAATCCAGCCGTAGCCGGGCAGCAGCACATCGCTGTCACTGCTGGAATCCCGCAGCTCCAGCCACGACTCCAAGTAGTCGTCGTCGTGCCGCGGCGAGTTGTAGTAACGGCGTACGGCCACGCCCATCGGCCGGTCTTCTCGCCTTTGCAGACCCAGCGCGATCGCGAGCCGGCCACTGACGCCCTCGCCGGACATCACCAGCGGTGCGTGATACGTGACTTCCTGCTTGTCCGGGCCGATCTTCGCCTTGACGCCGATCAGCCGACCGGCCCGGTTGAGCACCGGCCCGGTGACATTGCTGGAGGTCTGCAGGCGAGCGCCGGCCTTCACCGCGTTATGCGCGAGAATGTCGTCGAAGTCGAGCCTGGTGCGTACCAACCCGAAGTCGGGGTAGCTGGCGAGATCCGGCCACGGCAACTCAAGCCGCACGCCACCGCCAATCACCCGCAAGCCCTTGTTGCGGATCCAGCCCTTGTTCTCGTCGATGTCGATGCCCATTTTGACGAGCTCTTTGACCGCCCGCGGAGTGAGCCCGTCGCCGCACACCTTCTCGCGCGGGAACTCGGTCTTCTCCAGCACCAACACGTCGAGCCCGGCCTGCGCCAGATAGAAGGCCGCGGTCGAACCAGACGGTCCGGCGCCTACGACGATGACGTCTGCGGTCCCTGTTGGGGAACTTTCGGCGGTGCTCACATCGTCCTCTTTGTTGCTAGGCGGGATCGGCTAGCTGTTCCTCTGACAACCCTCGCTCGTGCGCTTGTGAACGGCTTCACGATGTCATCAGGCTGAGTGTAGTCCCGCCATTTTGCCCTGTCCCGCCGGCCACCGGCGAATTCCCGGCCACCATAAGAAAACTTAGGTAAGGCGACCCTAATTTTATGTGCCTAGTCGACCATTCGGGTACGTACAAGAGCCTGTGTCCCCATGACCACTCCCGGTAGGGTGGCTTGGTCGATGTGAGCCGTCTTCGATATGTAAACGGGGTTTTGTCATGAGCAATAACAGCGATCTTTCGGGGCTTAGCACCGATCCGGGCCATCCCCTGCGGCAAGGCGGGTTCACGCTGCATGACCCGCAACCGCCGGTCTCCGGCAGCACTGGTTCTGGTACCGGCTCCACCACCGGCCCGTCCGACCAGCCACCCGCGCCGGCGCACAGCTTCGAGGTGGACCTTGACTCGATGTCGAAGGTTCCTGGTTGGCTCACCAACATCAAGGAATACGTCGATCGACTACACGGCATGATGCCTCAACTGGCTAACGACCTGGGCACCGACGGCGTACAGGCGACCGGCACCTACCCTGGCGCCAATCGTGTCTATGCGCAGGCACAACAGGCGTACATCGCACTGGACGGCCAGCTGAATGCCACTTCCAGTCAGGTGGCCGCCGCGATCGCTGTCACCCAACAGATCGTGCAGAACTACACGACCACCGAGGCATTGAACAAAGCCAACGCCGCGGACATCGAAAAACTGTTCACCGACCAGGGGGGTTCGGCCACCGCCTCCGCAAGCACGTTCCCCAGCGCGTCCTCGTCCAGCCCCGACTCCAGCAACAGTTCAGGTACCGACGGCTCGTCCACCAGCAGCAATAGTTCGGGTTCCGACGGCACGTCCACCAGCGGTGGATACGACGGGCAGGGGTGACGCAGCGATGACGAGCAGCAGCGGAAGCTACGACCACACCCAACCCTCCGGGGGCTCCACGTCCACCGGTTCACCTTCGGGCAGCAGTGGCCAACTCCCCAGCAACGTCAGCACGTCCGGGCTTGCCTCGGGCGACACGAACGCACAGGGATATGCCACCACCTGGGAGGAAAAGGTCAACCAGGTCGTTGTCGCCGGCTGGCCAGCGGACGTACGCAAAGCCGGGGTGGGGTGGAAACAGGTCACCGGCGGACTCAACGAAGTGGTCATCGCCCTCACCAAACATCCGGCCGATCTGAAAAACGACAAGGTCTGGTCCGGGCCAGCGTACGAGGCGTACGCGAAACACATCACCACCATCGCCTCAGACCTCAACGCCGTCCTGCAACCGCTCATGGCCAACGGCGGCATCGGCACCACCCTGGAAACCGCCGCCAGCCAACTCGCCGACTACCAAAGCAAAATGCCCATCCCAGCGAACATGGTCGGACCCGTCGTCGACGCCCGACAAAACCACAACGCCATCCACGAAGGAGCCTTCCGACGCGCCTTCATCCAAATGGCGAACGTGCCCGCCGAACTCTTCTCCGGAGTCAGCAACCTCCCAGGCGTAAAACAAGCCACCCAGTGGCTCACCAACCACCTCAACCAATACGCCCACATCGCCGCCGGCGTCTACGACGCCGCAAACGGCGCCGCCACCCAAACAGCCACCGCCATCCCCAACATCACCGCCTCGCCCGCAAACCCGAACGTCGATCCGGCAGGATCGCCGTATGGGACCCCACAGGCGTCGGGAGCCCCTAGTTCAACGGGAGTCGGCGGCGGGAGTGCGGGCGGGCTCCCCTCTGGTTCCGGAGTTCGCGGCTTAGGAGGTACTGGAAAGTTGCCGTCGGACTCAGGCGCCGGTTCTTTTGACGGATCGAAGCTGGGCAACACAGACCCGTTCTCGCCCGTGGGCGGTGGTATGTCTAGCGGGCTCAAAGGATCGTCGTTGCCGTCCGGCAGCGGCCTGGCCGGCTTAGGTGGCGGCGGCTTGGCCGGCGCCGGCCTAGGCGGTGCAGGTGGTGGCGTTGGTGGCGGCATCGGATCGGCTACCGGGGGGCTTGGCTCAGTAGCCGGTAACTCACCGTTTGGTCCGGCCGGCACACCTGGACTTCCAGGTGGAGGTTCGGCCGGCGCACCAGTCACGCCTTCCAATTCAGGATTGGCTGGTGTCGGTCGCGGCGGCGCGGGTGGGGGTGGTGCCCAGAGCAGCAGCCGCAAGGGCACCAGCCTGCTCAGGGCAGGTCGCTCCGCTGAAGCCGAGGGCAAGGACGACGATTCTGAGACCGGTTGGCTTTACGAAGACGAAGATCCTTGGGGCGGCGACGGAAACGCCCCTCCGTCGGTTCTCGGCCGGTGAACCCGAAATTGCGCGCCACCCGAGAGCGTTCAAGCCCTACTCGCATGCCTCGAATCCATCGCGGCCAGTCATGCTGGAGATTAGTGGCGCAATTCGTCACCGTCCTCACTACTGTCGCACTAGCCGGTGGGCCCTCCCCGGCACTCGCCACCGACGTACAGTCAGGCCAGTGGTACCTGTCTGCCCTCAACATCCCGAAGGCCCAACTAATCACCCGCGGGCAAGGCATCACAGTGGCGGTCATTGATGGAGGCGTCGACCCTAGCGTCGCTGCGCTTCAAGGCCAAGTTCTCCAAGGCACTCAATTCGGCGTGCCTCAAAGCCCATATGGAACGGTGGACACCGCCAGCAACGGCCACGGGACGAAAATGGCCGGCATCATCGCTGGTATCGGCTCCGATAACGGCTTGGAGCTAGGTGTCGCTCCGGGCGTTAAAATTCTACCTATTGCAGCCAATAGCGATGAAGAAATCGCGCGAGCCATCAGCTGGTCCGCCGACCATGGTGCTCGGGTAATCAATCTGTCCATTGCCCACGATGCAAACCACCCGCTCGCCGCCTCCGTGCCAGCAGCTGTCCAATACGCACAAGAGAAGGACGTTGTCATCGTTGCCGGGGCGGGAAACGTCGCGCAGAGCGGTTTGCCTGTTAGCTTATTTGCTGCACTGCCTGGTGTTGTCGCGGTGTCCGGTGCAGACAAGAAAGGGAACTTCTGGACCGGTTCCTCATATGGACCACAGGTAGCCGTCGCGGCACCGGCCGTTGACATGGTCGGGCCGACAATTCCGTCAGTGTCCGCGACGGGATATATCACCGGATCAGGCACCAGCGACGCAACCGCCGTCACCTCCGGGTGTGTGGCGTTGATTCGGGCGAAGTTTCCGTCCATGGACGCGAACAACGTCATCAATCGGCTCATCAAAACCGCTGTTCCACCGTCTGATAAGAAACGCAGCATCTACCTCGGATTCGGAACAGTCGCCCCCTACCGTGCACTCACCGAAAACGTCCCCACCGTCACCACAAACCCACTCGGCGGCACCCCCGCAACAACACCCTCCACGGCCCCTGGCAGCAACAACAGCCAGCCCACAACCGACAACCCCGGCCCCAACCTCATCCCCTGGCTCATCGGAGCCGGGATCTGCCTCATCGTCGTCCTCGCCATCGTCATTCTGATCGTCGTTCTGGTCAGCCGCCGACGCCGACCGCCGCCTCCCGGTCCGTACGGCACCGGCTTCCCACCAGGACCGCCTTATCGATAACCCGCGCTGCTGCCGGAAAAGGCGCTGCAGGTCGAGGGCGGGGCGGCCGTACCGCTGCTCGTCGACGAACTCACCGCTACGGACCGGCGGACTGTGGTGGCTGTCGACGACGAGCAGCTGCTCGACAACGCCTCGACTGCCGCGCCGGAGCAGTTGGTACGACGCCAAAGGACGGCTGTGCTGCTGACCGTACGAACAGGTGGCGGGCTTGCCGCCGATCACGGCCTACCCCAATCGGATCTGGCTCCACTGCCGACAGACCAAACCAATGAGCTGCTGGAACGCACGCTCGACGTTCCCGTCGAGCCAGCCACCGCCGACCCGATCTGGCAGGCCAGCGAGGGCAACCCGCTGCTGGTCCATGAGCTGATGGCGGCCGGCCGGGCCGGTGGGGCGCTGGAGCAGCAGGCCGGCCGGTGGCGGTGGGACGGCCGGCTGGCCCTGTCCGCGCGGTTGACTGACCTGATCAGAAGCCAGATGGGTGAGCTGTCCCAGGCCGAACGCGGGGTCCTGGAGATGCTCAGCATCGGGGAGCCGCTGAGCGTGACCGCGGTCGGTCCGCTCGAAACGCTGCAAGCGCGTGAGCTGGTGCGCGTACGGCAGGACGGCCGCCGCTCGCAGGTCTGGCTGGCGCACCCGCTCTACGGCGAGGTCGTACGGGCAGACCTGGGGCGACTTCGCGCGAACCGACTGCGGCGGGAGCTAGCCGACGATGTCAGCGCGGCCGGCGGCCGGCGCCGGGGCGACGTCCTACGGACAGCGGGGTGGCTGCTGGACAGCAACTCGCCGGCGGAGCTGTTGGCGGAGGCCGCCCGGCAGGCGTACGGCGCCTCCGGTTCTTGGCCGGTGAACACGCAATTGGCCACCACACCAACACCACCGCAAGAGGCCGTCGGGTTGTCATTGCATAACGTATCTAGCTGGCGGAGGAACCTGGTCTCAGCAACCGCCGCTGCTCTCGCAGTCCTATTCCTCACTGGTACAGCGTCGCCGGCAGTGGCCGCCGACGTTCAAGCCGGGCAATGGTACCTCACGGCTCTGCGTGTCCCCCAAAGCCAAACAATCAGCCGCGGCCAAGGGATAACCGTTGCCGTCATCGACGGCGGGGTCGATGCCACCGTACCCGCTCTCAAAGGGCAGGTCCTGCAAGGAACGCAGTTCGGAATCCCGCAAAGCCCGAACGGCACAGTCGACACGAGCGCCAAGGGCCACGGAACAGCGATGGCAGGAACCATCGCAGGCACCGGCACGAGCACGAGCGTAGAACTCGGCATCGCCCCAGCAGCGAAAATCCTCCCCATAGCCGTCCCGGAAAAGTACTCTGATCAAGACCTCGCGCAGGCAATTCGATGGGCGGCCGACAACGGCGCAAACGTGGTCAACCTCTCACTAGGTGAGAACGGTCGACTAGCGCCGGCCATCGCAGCTGCGGTTCAGTATGCCCAGAACAGAAATATCGTCATTGTTGCCGCCGCGGGGAACGTCGACCAAACCGGAACGGCAGTCAGCGTTCTTGCGGGGCTACCGGGTGTAGTCGCAGTATCCGGCGCCGACAAGAAGGGAAACTTCTGGAGCGGATCCGCATACGGCCCGCAAGTTGCCATTTCAGCGCCAGCCGTGGACGTCGTGGCGCCCGTACCCAGTCGAGTCTATGCCACTGGTTATGCTCAACCATCTGGCACAAGTTCAGCGACGGCGATTGTGTCGGGGTGTGTGGCGTTGATTCGGGCGAAGTTTCCTTCCATGGACGCGAACAACGTCATCAATCGGCTCATCAAAACCGCTGTTCCACCATCCGACAAAAAACGCAGCATCTACCTCGGATTCGGTACGGTGGCTCCCTACCGGGCACTGACTGAAGATGTACCCACCGTCACCACAAACCCACTCGGCGGCGGTACGCCAACGACGACGCCCTCGACAGCAACCGGTAGTAGCGGTCAACCAACGAGCGGCAACAACGACAACCCCGGCCCCAACCTCATCCCCTGGCTCATCGGCGCCGGGATCTGCCTCATCGTCGTCCTCGCCATCGTCATTCTCATCGTCGTCCTGCTCAGCCGCCGACACCGACAACCGCCTCCAGGTCCGTACGGAGGACATTTCCCGCCTGCGCCGCCCTATCAGTGATCCACTGAGACGAACCACCAAATCTCGCGAAATCAAGGCGTGGGCGTGGGTAGGGTTCGTGGATGGGTCAACTGCCGTTTGTGGGGCGGGCGAAGGAGATCGCGGCCGTACGGGCCAGCCTCGACCACGGCGGTGCGGTTGTCGCGGGTCCGGCGGGGGTGGGGAAAACCAGGCTGGTCAGCGAAATTGTCGATCGGCTGGATTTGGCCCAGTTCACCGTGCATCGGGCGTACGGGACACATGCGGCAGCTGGGATTCCGCTGGGAGCCTTCGCCGCGCTGCTGCCGGAGCGGGCGTTGCGAGCAGAGGGCGGTGCGGCCGTACGGCTGCTGGTCGACGAACTCACAGCCGCGCTGGTGGCCACCGACCGGCGGATCGTGGTGGCCGTCGACGACGCGCAGTTGCTCGACAGCGCGTCGGCGACCGTGGTCGACGAGCTCGTACGGCGCGGGGAAGTCGCGGTGTTGCTGACGGTACGAACAGACGGTGAGGCGGCCTTCGACGACACGTTAACCAGGCTGGATCTCCGGCCATTGCCTCCTGACCAGACCACTGAGCTGCTGGAACGTACGCTCGACGGGCCGGTCGAGCAAGCCACCGCCGACCGGATCTGGCACGCCAGCGACGGCAACCCGCTGCTGGTCCGCGAGCTGGCGGCCGCCGGCCGGGCCGGTGGTGCGCTCCAAAGGCGGGCCGGCCGTTGGCGGTGGGACGGCGGGCTGGCCCTGTCCGCCCGACTGAACGACCTGGTCAGAAGCCAGATGGGTGGGTTGTCCGAGGCTGAGCGCGGGGTGCTGGAGATGCTCAGCATCGGCGAGCCATTGAGCGTGCCAGCGCTTGCCGCCGGCGACCTGCCGCGGACTTTGGAGCGGCGTGGCCTGGTGCGCGTGGCGCAAGACGGCCAGCGTGAGCAGGTCTGGCTGGCGCATCCGCTTTACGGCGAGACCGTACGTGCCGAGCTGGGCACCCTGCGGGCGAACCGGCTGCGGCGGGAACTCGCCGAGCAGGTCCGCGCGGCCGGCGCGAACCGACGCGGTGACGTGCTTCGGATGGCGGTGTGGTCGCTGGACAGCGGCGAACCGGCGCCGGCCGAGGTGTTCGCCGAGGCCGCCCGGCAGGCGTACGGCGCCTCCGACCTTGCGCTCGCCCAGCGGCTGGCCCGCCGGGCGCTGGCGGACCGGCCGGGCGTGGAAGCCGTGGTGACGCTGGCGGCGGCGATGCTTTTCGACCTGCAGGCCGACCACGCCGAGCGGCTGCTGGCCGATCTCTGGCCAGGCCTCGGGCCGGCCGACCGGCTCGCACTGACCCTCACTCGCGGCTTCAACCTGCAGGTCGGGCTGGCCCGGCCGGCGGACGCCCTGCTGCTGGTGACCGAGGCTGAGCCGTACGCGACCGATCCAGCTCTGGTGTTCCAGCTCGGGTCGCTGTGGTTCGGCGCCGCCTACATGACCGGTGACTATCCGACCGCGATCAGCACCGCCGAACCGCTGCTGGCCGGCGCTGCTGAACCAGGGCCGGCGTACGCGCTGACCAGCAATGCTTACGCGGATTGCCTTACCGGGGTGGGAAAGCCCGAGCGGGCGCTGAAAGTGTTGACCGAGCTGGAACGCCGGGCTCCGCAGGTCAGCGCCGAGATGCCGGTCGGTCCGTCCAGGCAGCTCATCCGGATCCGGGCGCAGCTGCGGCTGGGCCAGCCGGCGACGGCCCGGCGGACTGCCCAAGCCGCCCTGGATCGGTGGCTCGACTGGGATTTCGGCACCATCGCGTTCGGCGCGATGGCCGCGGCGGCGCTCCGGCTGACTGGCGCGGTCGCAGAGATGCGGACCAGATTTTGCGGCCAGCACTGGCGGTTCTGCGCGTCTCGGACGCATGGGAGGCGCACGTGGCGTGCCTCGCCGAAGCCGCCCATGCCGCCGCGTTGCTAGGCGACGCGGACCGGGCCGCCGCGCTGCTCGCGCACTGCGAGGAGCGCGCGGTGCCCGGCTGGCGCGGGGCCGCGTTCTGGCTGGACCTGGCCCGGCCCTGGGTGGCGGTGGCCGGCGGCGACACGGCCCGCGCGGTGGAACTTTCGGTGCGTACGGTCGAGGAGACCAGCGCTCTGGGCGCCGTCGGCTTCCAGATCGACGCCCTCTACGACCTGGTCCGGCTGGGCGAGCCGCGAATGGCGGCCGACGAGCTGGACCGGCTGGCAGCGAGTGCGGAGGGACCCTGTCCGCGGCTCTACGCCGACCACGCGCGGGCATCGGTCGACGGCGACGCGGCCGCACTCATCGCGGTGTCGGAGCGACTTACCGCGCTCGGACTGGCGCTCTACGCGGCGGAGGCGGCGGCGCAGGCCGCGCAACTGCACCGGCAGTCGGCCGGGTCCCACGACTACCAAGCGATCGCAGCCCGGCTCGCGGCGTGTTGCCAAGGCGCCCGTACGCCCGCTCTGCTGCTCGCCACCGCGCCGACGCTGACTCGCCGAGAGCTGGACGTGGCCCGGCTGGCGGCCACCGGCCTGACCAATCAGCAGATCGCCGACCGGCTGGCGCTTTCCCGCCGTACAGTGGAAAACCACCTGCAGGCCGGCTACGCCAAGCTCGGCGGCACCCGCGCGGACCTGCCCGCCCGCCTCGCACCGCCGGCTTGCTCATAACAATGGGGTCAGCTGCCTTTTCGCACCTGGGTAGCTGCCCGGTCGGGCAGGATCGGCGCCGATTACGCTGCAGATCATGACTCCATCCGGCGCCGGCGAGCTGCCGTTCGTGGGGCGGAAGGACGAGCTCGTACGGCTCCAAAAGAGCGTGGCCGGCGGTGGCGCGGTGCTCGTCGGGCCGGCCGGGATCGGGAAGAGCCGGCTGCTCGCCGAGGCCGCCGGCCAGCTGAGCGCTGCTGGGTACGAGGTGGTGCGGGCGTACGGCAGCACCTCCGCGCGGGCCATCCCGCTGGGCGTTTTCGCAGCGCTGGTGCCGCTGGATCCAGCGCGCCCGGCGGCTGGCGCGCTGATGCGGGAGGTCACCGACCGGCTGGCCGAGCGGGCCGGCGACCGGCGGCTGGTGCTGGCGATTGACGACGCGCACCTGCTCGATGACGCGTCGGCGGCGGTGGTCGAGCAGGTCGTACGACATCGCCGCGGCGCGGTGCTGCTGGCCGTACGAGAGGACGCGACGGCCGGTCCGGTGGCCGGGATCCTGCACAGCGACCTGCTGCTGCGGATGGAGCTCGGGCCGCTGGCCAGGGACGGCATCCGCGGCGCGCTCGCTGGGCTGCTCGGCGGGCCGCCGGACGCCGGCACCGCGGACCGGTTCTGGCAGGCCACCGACGGCAACCTGTTCCTGCTCACCGAGATGCTCCGCAACGCGCTGAGCACCGGCGATCTGGCCGAGAAGGACGGCGTCTGGACGCTGTACGGTCGGCCCGCCCCCGGGCCGCGGCTGGCCGAGCTGATGGCGCAGCGGATCGGCCGGCTGACCGACCACGAGCAGACCGCGATGGAGCTGCTGGCCTTCGGCGAACCGCTCGGCGCCCCGTTTCTGCAGGCCGCTGTGCCCGTACGCGTGCTCGAGGACCTGGAAGAACGCGGTCTGATCCGAGTCCTCCAGAACGGCCGGCGGACCACCATCCGGCTGGCGCACCCGGTCTATTCGGACGCTTTGCGGGCTCGCTGCCCGCAGCCGCGGGCGTACCAACGGATGCGGGAGCTGGCCGCGGCGTGCATCGCCACCGGCGCCCGGCGCAGCGACGACAGCGTGCGGATCGCGAGCTGGCTGTTGGCGGCCGGCGAGCAGGCTCCGGCGGACCTGCTGGTCAGAGCCGCCCGGCAGGCGTACGCGGCCTTCGACCTGCCGCTCACGCAGCAGCTGTCCCGGGCCGCGTTGGCGGCCGGTGCGACCACCGCCGGCAGCACTCTGGTGGAGAGTCTGCTGCTGGACCTGCGGCCGGCCGAGGCCGAGGAGCTGCTGACCGATCTGTGGCCAGGGCTGGATCCGGCGGCTCGTGCAGCGCTGGCCTTCCCGCGGGTGCAGAACCTGGCGATGGGGCTTGGCCGCGCCGACCAGGCACAGGAGTTGCTGGCCGATCTGGAGAAGACCGCCACCGACCGCGAGTCCGTTGAGCGGATCACCGTGCTGCGTACGGCCATCGACTTCGTCGCCGCCCGGCTGCCGGCGGTCGTCGAGCGGGCCGAGGCGGCGATCGCGGCCGGCCTGGAGCGGCAGCCGTTGCGTACGCAACTGGACGTCGGCTACGCGTCCGCGCTGGCCGTCGCCGGCCGGCCGCTGAGCAGTCTCGCGGTGCTTGATCGATGCGCGCCGCGCGGTGGCACCGACCCGCAGATACCGTGGGCGCTGCCCGCGTACGAGCTGGCCAGGGCCTGGGCGCAGCAGTTCGTCGGGAACACCGCGCCGACCGTGGCGGCGGCTGAGCAGGCCGCCCGGCGCTGGCCCGGCTGGGACCTCGGACTGATCGGGTACGGGGTAGCTGGCGCGCAGGCGTACCGGCTGCAGGGCCGCGTCGAGGACGCTTGGCAGGCCCTGCAGCCGGCGATCCCGGTGGTCCGGCGCAGTGCGGCATCGCGGCTGGATGCGGTGTGCCTCGCCGAGGCCGCGCACACCGCTGCCCTGCGGGGCGACCACAAGACGGCCGCCGAGCTGGCCGCCGAGGCCCGGCAGCGGGCGCTGCCGGCGTGGCGGGTGCACGGGCTGTGGCTGGAGATCGCGCTGCCCTGGGTCGCCGCCGCTGGCGGCAAGCACGACCAGTCCGTACGACTGGGCCTGCGGGCCGCCGAGCGGGCCCGCGACTGCTCGGCCACCAGCTTCGAGCTGATCGCCCTGCACGACCTGGTCCGGCTCGGCGCCGCCGACCGCGCCGCCGCCCGGCTGGCCGAGCTCGCCACCTGGGCAGAAGGCCCCTGCCCGGCCATTTACGCCGACCACGCGACCGCCCTCCTGGCCGGCGACGCCGTGGCGCTCGGCGCGGTGTCCGACCGGTTCGCCGGCCTAGGCATGATGCTGCACGCGGCGGAGGCGATGACCCAGTCGGCCGCGGCCTTTCGGGCGGTCTCCGACACCCGGTCCGGACAGGCCGCCGCAGGCCGGGCCGGCACCCTCGCCGATGCCTGTCAGGGCGCCAAAACTCCGGCCTTGACCGCCGTTTCGACGCCCACGCTGACGGCCCGGGAAAGGCAGATCGCCCGGTTGGCGGCAGCCGGCCTGACCAACCAGCAAATCGCCGAAAAGCTGTCGGTTTCCCGTCGTACGGTGGAAAACCACCTCTACTCCGGTTACGTCAAGCTCGGCACCCGCAACCGCGAGGAACTAGCCGCGCTGCTCGAAGACTAAGCAGCTTCCCAAAGGACCAGACTGGCGCCGGTCGGGTCCTCGACCACCACGAGCGTGCCGCCAGCCACTTCGGTGCGCTCACGAAGGATCTTGCCGCCCAGCTCGCGGACGCGCTCGGCCGCTTTGTCAAGGTTTTGCACCGCCGCGTACGGCGTCCACTGTGGTCGCCTCGGGTCACCGGCCGGCACCGGGGTGAACCCGCCCCACGGCCCATTTTCGTTGGTGAGCAAGGAAATCGGTTGATCGCCGGCGGGGACTTCGGTGACCGTCCAGCCGAACAACCCGGTGTAGAAGTCGCGCGCGGTCGGCACGTCCGAGGTCCGCAGGTCGAAGAACATGAAGGGCGCACTCACGAGATTCAGCTCCTTATATGGTTAGGACAACCGTCCTGAATCATAGGCCACTCGTCCTGACATTGCCAGGGACCGTACGGCCCGGAACTGTCGGCCCACCCACGGATCCTTGAATTCGGGGGATCCAAAAAACGGGGTCCCCCGAATTCAAGGGTCCTCGGTGGGTGCGACAGAAATGGCGAGCGGCGGATTAACCTGTGGCTCGTGACGCACCCCGGCTCGGCGACCAAGGCGCTCTCGCCCAACCAGCTCGAGAAGCAGCAGCAAATCATCGAGGCCGCCCGCGTGGTGCTGGCCCGAGATGGACTCGCTGGGTGTACGGCCCGGGCGGTGGCGGACGCGAGCCCGCTGACCAAGAGCGCGATCCACTACTACTTCGCCGACATGGACGACCTGGTGGACCGGGCGATGGCCGGGCATATCGACGCGTTCGTACGCACCCTAAGGACCGCCGCGGACAAGCATGAGCAGCCAGCGGATCGGTTCTGGGCGGTCGTACGCGACTACCTGAACACCTTCCAGGAGCGGCCGAGCGTGGCCACGCTGTGGTTCGGCTACTGGATCTCGGCCACCACCAAAAACCGCCTCGCCGCCATCGAAAGCATGCACTCGACGGTGACCGCGATCTTCACCGAGCTGTTGGCGGCGGTCGAGGTGGACAACCCAGCACGCCGCGCCGACGCACTCTTCTCCTATCTCCTGGGCACCGTCGTACGTGAAGCCGTCGCCCCTCGCCCTTTCCGCACACTGCAATCCCAGATCACCGAAATCTGCGACCTCTGACCCGCGAGGTGTCAGCGGACTGGGGGCTTGGGTGGGTCAGGGATCAGCGGGCCGCTGGGATCGTGCTCGGGCTCGTCCGGGTAGGCCGGGATCGGATGCAGCGGCTCGGGCGTGAACGGCACCGGCGATACCGGAGCTGGCGGCAGCGGGTCGTTGGGCAGCGGCATCGGCGAGATGGGCGACGGCGGGACCGGCTCGTTGGGCAGGGGGGCTGGCGAAACGGGCGCAGGGGAGATCGGCGCTGGTGGGGCCGGTTCAGGCAGAGCCGGAGCGGTGGCGCGACGCGTTGACACGATCAACGGACTCCTCGGGCAGGCTTCGGGGTCCCTTCCCTGCCTACCCCAGTGGCAGCGGCCCGGCTACTCGGCGGGGCGTACGGCCCGGTGCAGGGCGACGATCCCGCCGGTCAGCGAGCGCCACGCCACCTGGCCCCAACCGGCGGCCGAAATCCGGTTCGCCAGGTCCTCCTGGTTCGGCCACGCGGGAATGGATTCGGCCAGGTAGACGTACGCGTCCGGGTTGCTGCTGACCATCCGAGCGACCGACGGCAAGGCACGCATCAGGTATTCGTTGTAGACCGTCCGGAAGGGCGCCCAGGTGGGGTGGCTGAACTCACAGACCACCAGCCGCCCGCCGGGCTTGGTCACCCGGGCGAATTCGGTGAGCGCCGCGTTCACGTCGGCCACGTTCCGTAGGCCGAACGAGATCGTCACCGCGTCGAAGGAGGCATCCGCGAACGGCAGCCGCAGCGCGTCGCCGGCGATCAACGGCAGGCCGCGGTGCTGGCCGGCCCGCAGCATGCCGAGCGAGAAGTCGCAGGCGACCACGTCGGCGCCGGACAGCGCCAGCTCCTGGGTGGAAACCGCCGTACCAGCCGCCACGTCCAGGCAGCGGTCGGTGCTGCTCAACCCCAGCGCCCGCCGGGTGGCCCGGCGCCACGCCTTGTCAATGGAGAAGGCCAGGACCGTGTTCGTACGGTCGTAGTGCGCCGCGACGCCGTCAAACATCGCCGCCACCTCGTGCGGCTGCTTGTCCAAAGTCGCGCGTGTCATGCGAATAAGCCTATGCGTACGCCGGCGACAACACCCCGGCGGGACGGTCAGGAGACGGGGCAGGCGTACGTGTCGGAGTTGTCCGTCGGGTCGTCGGTAGGCGACAACGCGCTCTGCGCGACCGGCAAGGACCGCTCGGCCATGAGGTTCTGGGCGGCGGAAGAAGCGGCTGCCGCGGTGCCTACACCACCGGTGAAGGTGCTTCCGGAAGCCGCACCGGACGGCAGTGACACCAGAATCCTCGCGGTCGCGTAGTTGCCGGCGAGCAGCGTGCCCACCGAGCAGTTCGCGGACTTGCGGTCGCTGGCCACCGGGCAGGGCACGCCGTACCCGCCGGTGCCGTCCCGCAACGCCACGCCGGCCAGCGTCGCGCCGTTCGGTGGGTGCACACTGAAGACGACCCGGGGAGCGTTGGCGGAGCCGAAGTTGCCGATGCGGGCGTACGTGGTGGCCGTCCGGCCGGCCGGGACCGCCGCCGAGTCCGGGATGCTGACCGACAGGTCCGAGCCGGCCGGCACGATGTCGATCCGGGCCTGCGCCGAGTTGTTGCTCAGGTTCGGGTCAAGGGTGGAGGCGCTGACCTGGCCGGTCACCGAGCCAGCGCCCTGCCGTGGGGTGGCGGAAGAGCTGGCCGCGTACGAGAAGTCGAACTTCGCGCTGCCGCCCGGGACCAGATCGCCGGCCGCGCAGGTGAACCGGCCCGCGCCGGCCGCCTTGCAGGCATCGGTGTCGTACGGCGTGGGGCCGACCAGCAGACCGGACTGGCTGGCCGTGGCGGTCACCGTGACCGTGACCTTCTGGGACACCGTGGAGGTGCTGAGGTTGGTGGCGATGACGGTGAACGGCTTGCCCGCACTGTGCACCGGCACGCTGGTGCCTCGGACACTCACCGCCAGGTCGGCGCTCAGCCCGGCCGCCCGCAGCCGCGGCTGGTCGGCCGGTTGCGCGGGCATTGCCTGCGCCGGCGCCACGAGCAGCAGGGACCCGACCGCGAACGCCCCGACGAATGCCCCGAAACGCCTGTAGATCATCTGATCCCCCAACAAAACCCAGGCCTGCGGTAATCGTCACAGCGTACGCGCGGGCAGTAGTCGTAGTGTCGGCAGCGTGACCTCTGCCTCGCCCGATGCCTCACTCAGCGCCTTGCCGACCACCGTCCGCACGACCGCGACCGCGACCGCGACTGGTCTCCTGACCCCGTCGACGCTGCCGTACGGGCGTGCCGAGGACGTGCTGTGCTGGTTGCACGGCGATCCAGCGCAGGGTCTGCTCGGCTGGGGCGAGGCGGCCCGGTTCGAGGTGAGCGGGCCCGACCGGTTCGCCCGGGCGGCCGCTTGGTGGGACCAGACGGTCGCGAGGTTCGAGATCGACGACCAGGTCCAGGTGGCCGGCTCTGGCCCGCTACTGTTCGGCAGTTTTTCCTTCGAGGACGACGATCGATCGGTGCTGGTCATGCCGCGGGTAGTGCTCGGCGTCAGCGCCGGGCAGGCGTTCGTGACCACTGTGGACGGTGCGGATCCGTCCGCATCCACCCAACCACTGCGTTCGCCCGGCCCGCTGACGTGGTCCGATGGACAAGTTTCCGATGAGGCGTACAAAAAGCTCGTGGCCGCCGCGGTCACCGCGATCCGGTCCGGCGATCTGAACAAGGTCGTCACTGCCCGGGACGCGCTGGCGCGGGCGAAAGAGCCACTGGACGTACGAGCGTTGTTGGCGCGACTGTCGGCGCGCTATCCGCAGTGTTGGACCTACGCCGTGGACGGGCTGGTCGGAGCGACACCGGAGCTGCTGGTCCGCCGACAGGGCGACCTGATCTTCTCGCGGGTGCTGGCCGGCACCGGGTGGCGTGGCGGCGCGGCCGGTTCCGGCCGCGAGAACCCGGACGACGCGGTGACCGCTTTCCTTACAGGATCAGGGAAAAACGCTGAAGAGCACCGCTATGCGGCGGTGTCGGCGGCAGAGGCGCTCGGCCCGTACTGCGCGGAGCTGGACGTGCCCGACCAGCCGTCCGTGCTGCGGTTGGCCAACGTCGTCCACCTCTCCACGGACCTGACCGGTCGACTGGCCCGGCCGGTGTCGGTCCTGGAACTGGCCGGCGCGCTGCACCCGACGGCGGCTGTCTGCGGCACCCCCACCCCGGTCGCGGCGGCCTACATCCGGTCGGCCGGCGGGCTGGACCGCGACCGCTACGCGGGGCCGACAGGTTGGCTGGACGCGGCCGGGAACGGCGAGTTCGGGATCGCGCTGCGCTGCGCCCAGGTCTCCGGGGGCACGGCGCGGCTCTACGCCGGCGGCGGCATCGTGGCCGACTCCGTACCGGAAAACGAGCTCGACGAAACGTACGCGAAGCTCGCCGCCCTCCGAGACGCGCTCGAGAACGCTTAACTCGCCGCGATTTGCGGGCGGTAGCCAGCGCGGAAAGCAGCCACTGTCGACGGTGGCGTGATCAGCTCAACCGGCCCCTCGGCGGGACGCGGCAACGGCTCGCGATAGCCAGTGCTCGTCCAGGGCACGACGTGGTCGTCGGTGACCAACGTCGGCTGGCCATTCACTCGTACGAACGCACCGGCCGGCAGGTCCTCCCAGCTGGCCGAATGCAACCGCCGACGGTGCGTGCCGCGATAGATCCGCTCGCTGTGCAACTGCCGGTCCACTTCCTTGGCCAGCGGCACTTCCTGCCCACGACCGCCCATCCAGGCCGACCGATAGGCGTTGTACGCGTCCCGTCGACACAGCGCGCAGGGCCGGTGGCCAGCCGCGAAAGCAACAGCCTCATCGTGGAAGAACAGCACGGTGAAATGGCCGGCCGTCCACTGCGGCAACCGCCAGTCCTTGAAACTCAGCGCGCAGGTGATCCACAAATTGCTGCGATGGAAACGGACAACCTCGTTGTCCCGATGCAGGATTCCCCGGTTCCCCAGCCAAGCCCCCCGCAGCTCGATCGCCACGACATCCCCCATCGGAGTCACCCGATTCCGTCGCGGACCCACCCAGCCACCTCCTCACCACTGTCTCCCCGAACAGCAGTATCGGATTCGGGTACGACATTTTCCGGCCCCAACCCCGCGCCCTCACCCCACGCAAACCCAACCCCGCGCCCTCACCCCACGCAAAACCCAACCCCGCGCCCTCACCCCACGCGAAACCCAACCCGTGTTCTCACCCCGCGCGAAACCCAACCCGTGTTCTCACCCCGCGCGAAACCCAACCCCGTGTCCTCACCCCGTGCGACACCGTCACCTCTAAACCAGAGTTGGCACACTTAGACGGACCCAGCCCCGTCCGGCGCATCGGCCGCCAGGCCGATAGTCGCCCCTCCGGCAGGAGCGTCCGCTTTTGTAGGCCCGCGGTCTTTGCGGGCCTACAAAGGCGGACTCTCGTAGCCGTAGTCGACGGCGCCCCGCGCCGAAGGCGCCAGAAACACAGGGCGCATCGGCAGTAAGCACGAGAAAACCCCACCCCGACACCGCCCTCTGGTGTCGGGGTGGGGTTTTCTCGTGCTTGGTAGACGAGACGCCGCACCCTCGCGTCCACCGCTCTAAACCAAGGCCAGCCCCTCGCGTCCACCGCTCTAAACCAGGGCCAGCCCCTTGCGTCCACTGCTCTTAACCAGGACCAGCCCCACGCGTCCACCGCTCTAAACCAAGGCCAGCCCCTCGCGCACCCCGGGCCAACCCCTGCACAGCTCTAAAAACACCCGCAAGTTAAGCCGAACGCCGCCGCCGGGCCGTGATGGTAAGAGCGCCACCCATCAGCAGCAACAAAGCGCCACCGAAGGCGTAGAGCCCGACCTTGTCACCGGTCACCGGCAACGTGCCGGTGTTGCTCGCGTTCGCGGCGGTCGTCGCGGTCGCGGTGTCCAGCGCGATGCTCAGGCTGGCGCTGTTGTTGGCCGACGACAGGTCAACCGCCGAGCCGTGCACGGTGAGCGAGCCGTCGCTGCCCGGGGTCCCGTGCACCTTGACCTTGATCGGGAAGTCGACCGACTTGTCCGCGCCCAGTGTGTCCGAGTAGACGCACTTGATCGTACGAGCGTTGGACGTGTGCTGGCAGACCTGCGAGATCGCCGCGAACCCGGTGTTGCTGGGGACGGTGATCATCACGTAGATGCCGGCGGCCAGGTTCGGCCCGTGGTTGGCGACGTTGGCGTTGATCGTCACCGTGTCACCGACCTTCGCGCCGCTCACCGCGGTGGCGGTGACGCCCAGGTCAGCCTTGGGCAGGTCGGTGATCGGGACAGCGAAGCTGTCGCTGTTGTCGCTCGGGTCGTCGACCGCCGACGTGGCCTTGGCGGTCGCCTTGCGCTGCAGGATCTTGTCGTTGGCCTTGGCGTTGTTCTTGGCCAGCGCCTGCATGGAGCTCGGCGCGATGCCGGTCACCGAGCCGACGCCACCGGTGATGGTGCTGCTGGAGGCCGCAAACTCAGTGACATCCAGGATGATCCGCGCGGTGACGTAGTGGTGGGCCTGCAGGCCGCCAATCGAGCACGTCGCCCCGGTGTGGCTGGTCGTCGTGCACTTGACGCCGTAGCCGCCACTGGTGTCCATCAGAGCGACCCCGTGGATGCCGGTGCCGTCAGGCGAGCGAACGCTGAAGGAAACCCCGGTGGCGTCCGCCGCGCCGTCGTTGCGGATCTGCGCGTACGTGGTGGCCGTGCCGCCCGGGAAGGCGACCGAAGTGTCAGGGATGCTGACACCCAGGTCGATGCCGGCGGGCACGATGTCGACCTGCGCGGTCGCGGTGTTGTTAGAGAGGTTCGGGTCCGGCGGTGACGCGGTCTGCACCTTGGCGGTGATGGACGCGGTGTTGTCGTGCACCACCGCGGTCTTGTCCAGGCTGTACTGGAACTGCAAAGCGCGCTTCTGACCAGGACCGATGTCACCGATCGCACAGGTGAAGTGACCGGCGTCCTTCGGGTCCTTCTTGCAGGTGGCGCTGATTGCCTGCAGGCCGCTCAGCTGCTGGGGCTGGTCAACGGTGGTCGCTTGTACGTCCACTGTCGCCGAGCGGGTGGTGACCGTCGAGCTGTTGTTGGTCACCGTCACAACGAACGGCTTGCTCTGGCTGCCTAGCGCGATCTTGGTGCCGGTGATCGCCACGGACACGTCGGCCTCGTCGCCCGCGGCGGCGGCCGACTTCGGCGCCTTCGCTGGCGGCTTGGCCACCGGCGGGGCCTTGGGCGCCGACGAGGCCGGCGTGCTGCCGGGCGGCGCGACGGTCACTACCGGAGTCGGCCCGGTCGGGGTGTCACCGGCGGCGGACGCCGGACCGAGCGGGATAAGCGTCAGCGCCGCCACGATGCCAGCGGCGGCAAGGGGTCTGTACAACGAAGATGGTGCGCGCACCGCACTCCCCCGTGAGGTCAGAGAACTCGTCATTGAGATCCAGTGGAGGGAGCTGGAATTCCAACTCTCACTACACAGGAAGCTTTAAGCTAGCCCTAAGGTTGCGCGGTTGGCCGAACAATCTGATTTGTTACCCGAAAAGGCGAGCGAAGATCACCTATAAATCGGCATAAGGGGGACATATTCCCTAGTCGGTGGGATGGCCGGAAAGGGCGCTCGCGACGGCCGCCCGGATGCCCTTGTGAAGGTCCCTGAGACCCCTTCGGTCGGCGGCCACCTCGAGCACCCGCAACCCCCGGGACGGCGTCCGTACGGCCGCGGTCAACTCAGCCGCCGAACCGACACTGAGATGCGGTGTACGGGTGGCTGCGCAGAGCGCCCCGAGGTCGGCACCATGCGGAGTGCCGAAGACTCGCTCGAAGACATCCGCGTACGCCGGCTCGCCCTGCTCCAACAGCGAGAAGATCGCCCCGCCGTTGTCGTTGAAGACCACGATCGTCAGGTCCGGACGCGGCTCGTCCGGCCCGATCACCAGGCCGTTGCTGTCGTGCAGGAAGGTCAGGTCGCCGACCATCGCGAAGGTCGGCCGGTCGGAGGCGAGCGCGGCACCGACGGCGGTCGACACGTTGCCGTCGATGCCGGCGACACCCCGGTTGCTGAGGATGTCGATGTCCGTACGCCTCGGCGCGAAGTAGTCGACGTCCCGGACCGGGTTCGACGACCCACAGCACAGCAGGGATCCCGCCGGCATGGCGCTGACCAGGGCGGATGCGACCAGTCCACCGGACGGCCAGCTGCCCCGCAGACCGTCCGCGACGGCGTCGGCGGCGGCCTTGTCGGCCAGTGTCCAGGCCGGCAGCCACTCCGGATCCGGGTCGACCACCTGCACGTCGTGCAGGTCCAACACGATCCGGGACGCCGTGTGGAAGGGATCCGGCCAGCGCGGATCCGGCTCGACGGCGGTGACCGCGACGCCAGATCGGCGGACGAGCTGCGACAACGCACGGCCTAGCGTCGGCCGGCCGACCACCAGCACATGATCGGGAGCGACCCGGTCCAGGAAGCCGGCCTCGCCCAGCAGCCACGGACCGGCCGCGAGCGACCCGCCCCACGCGCCGCCGGTCGGCTCGCTGACCAGCGGCAATCCGTACCCGGCGGCGAATCGCGCGGCGGCCTGCCCGTACCGGTCCGGAGCCTCGCCGGCGACCACCAGCGTCCGGCCCGGCAGCACCACCGGGTCCCCGACCTCGGCGTGCCGCAGCCGCGGCGGCCGGGCCCACGGCAACCCGTCGGCCCGTCCGACCAGCGAGTCTGGCCAGTCGTCGGCCGGGTCCTGAGCTGGTACCAGCGGGTCCCGGAACGGGATGTTGAGGTGGACCGGGCCCGGTGTGGTCGTCGCGGCTGTCGCCATGTGGATGGCCCGGCAGACCTGCTCCCGCCAGTAGCCGTTCTGGCTGTCCCGCCGGTCCGCTACCCCGAACTCGTGGAAATACCGTACGGACGTGCCATAAAGATGGATCTGGTCGATGGTCTGGGAGGCGCCGGTGTCCCGCAGCTCAGGCGGCCGGTCCGCGGTCAGCACCATCAGCGGCACGCCCGCGTGGTTGGCCTCCAGCACCGCCGGGTGCAGGTTCGCCGCCGCGGTGCCTGAGGTGCACGACACCGGCACGGGCCGGCCGGAGCGCTTGGCCAGACCCAGCGCCAGGAAGCCGGCGGATCGTTCGTCGATGCGTACGTGCAGGCGCAGCCGGCCAGCGGCGGCCGCACGGGCGAAGGCGAAGGACAGCGGCGCGTTCCGGGAGCCGGGCGACAACACCGCATCGGTCACGCCGGCGATGACCAGCTCGTCGACCAGCACGGTCGCCATCGCCGTGGAGGGGTTCAGCGACATGTCAGCCAGCCGTTCACGAGGTCACCGCTTCTACTGTCGTCAGGCGTTCGCGCCAGCGGTGGCTGGTGGATTCATCGGCGGCCGCGGCCGCCAGCAGAGCCGGGTCCGGCACCGGCCGGCGCACCTCGATCTGGCCGTTCACCGGCAGCAGCGGGTCGGCGACCACGTCCGCGGCCAGCAGGTGCACAGTGGCCAGCCCACATGCGTACGGCAGCTCCGGCAGCGCCGCCGCCAGCGCGATCCCAGCGGCGATGCCGATCGACGTCTCCAGCGCCGAGGACACCACCACCGGCAGCCCGATGCGCTGGGCGATCTCCAGGCAGGCCGCTACCCCACCGAGCGGTTGTACCTTCAGGACCGCGATGTCCGCCGCGTCCAGCGCGACCACCCGATAAGGGTCGTCGGCTCGTCGGATCGATTCGTCGGCGGCGATCGGCACGTCCGTACGACGGCGCAACGCGGCCAGGTCCTCGACGCTCATGCAGGGCTGCTCGGCGTACTCGAGATCGAAACGCTTGAGCTCCGAAAGTGCCTTATGAGCCGCGTCCAACGACCAGCCGCCATTGGCGTCCACCCGGATCCGGCCGTCCGGGCCGAGCGCGTCGCGGACCGCCTCCACCCGGGCGATGTCGTCCGCCAACTGCTCGCCGGGCTCGGCGACCTTCACCTTGGCCGTACGGCAACCGCCGGATGCTCGTACGATCGCGGCCGCCCTTTCCGGACCGACTGCCGGGACCGTCACGTTGACTGGAATATGCGTCCTTATGGGCGCTGGCCATCCGATGTCAGCGGCCTCTCGAGCGGCGGCCAACCACGCCGCGGACTCGGTCGCGTCGTAATCCAGAAACGGGGAGAACTCGGCCCACCCGGCCGGCCCCTGGAACAGCATTCCCTCGCGGACGGTGATGCGCCGGAATCGCGCTCGCATGCCAATCGCATACACGGATAGTTGAGATGGCCCCACGAGTCGAGAGTACGTACCTGCGTTTAGGCTCGCTGAGTGGCTGCCCCTTCGGTCTCTGAGACCTTCGATACAAACGCGTGGCGTGTGGTGCAGGGCTTCGACTTTTCCGACATCACCTACCACCGCCAGGTGATCGGCGACACAGACGGCCCGGCCGTACGCATCGCCTTCCACCGCCCGGAGGTGCGCAACGCCTTCCGGCCGGAAACTGTGGACGAGCTCTACCGCGCGCTGGATCACGCCCGCATGACCTCCGACGTGGGATGCGTGCTGCTGACCGGCAACGGGCCGTCGCCCAAAGACGGAGGCTGGGCCTTCTGCTCCGGCGGCGACCAGCGGATCCGCGGTCGGGACGGCTACAAGTACGTCAGCGGTAAGGGCGAGGCGGTGGACCCGGCGCGGGCCGGCCGGCTGCACATCCTGGAATGCCAGCGGCTGATCCGGATGATGCCCAAAGTGGTGATCGCGCTGGTCAACGGCTGGGCGGCCGGCGGAGGACACAGCCTGCACGTGGTCTGCGACCTGACCCTCGCAAGCGCCGAACACGGAAAATTCAAGCAGACCGACACCGCGGTCGGTTCCTTTGACGGCGGTTACGGATCGGCGTATCTGGCCCGCCAGATCGGCCAGAAGCGAGCCCGGGAGATTTTCTTTCTGGGCCGCGAATACTCCGCCGAAGAAGCGTTCCAGATGGGCGCGGTAAATGCGGTCGTACCGCATGCCGACCTGGAGAAGGTCGCATTGGAATGGTCCGCGGAAATCAACAGCAAGTCGCCCACCGCGCAGCGCATGGCCAAATACGCCTTCAATCTCGTCGACGACGGATTGATGGGACAGCAGGTTTTCGCCGGCGAGACCACCCGGCTGGCGTACATGACCGAGGAAGCAGCCGAAGGCCGGGATGCGTTCCTGGAAAAACGCGCCCCGGACTGGTCGAAGTTTCCCTGGTATTTCTAGTTCACACCCGGGCTGACCACCCTTAGCCCCACCGCCCGAGCCGCCGCCGCCATGGTCTTGTCGTACGTGACGAGTTGCGATGCGCCAGCGACAATCGCGCTGGCAACATGCAAGGCGTCGAGCGTGCGCAGACTTCGGCTCGGAATCGCGGAGGCGGTGCGCGCGACCTCGTCGGTGACGGCAATTTCCTGGAATTCCCGCAACAGGCGGTCCCCCCAGGCCATCTGCTCTTCCGTCGCACCACGCATCAGCGTCCGTTGGGTCTCGACCATGCCAATCACGCTCGTGCCCAGCTGCGGCTGCCTGCGCAGATGAGCATTGAGATGCTCGGTCCACTCATGCGGAATGATCAACCGCAATATCGCCGATGCGTCCAGATAGGTGATCACAGCAGATCACGATCCGCTCTCGTGTAATCGAGCATCTCGTCGATCTCCTGCTGGGTCCGGATCGGGCCACTGTACGGCCGGGTTTCCAGCAACGCGACGATCTCACGCCCGCTGGCACCGCCCCCGCTCTTCGGCGGCCGAATAATGCCCTGGTCCACCAAGGCTTGGTGACGGTGTTCTTCTTCGTTCAGCGGCCGCATGACGGCGACGGCTTTCCCTCGGTTGGTAATCATGATCGCCTCACCTTCTTCGACCCGCTTGAGCAACGCCGCGGTGTCGTGCCGCAGGTCGCGGATGCCGATCGAGATCGCCGGATACACAACGTCGACACTCATAACTGTGTCATCTTTATGTTCATCAGCGGGAACTCCGCCGGCATGCTTCACCATGACTTCATGATGGCACCCCAACGTTACACCTTCAAGTGTGCAGCGATGACGCTCGCCCCGCGGTCGCCGTCAACGGTTAGCCTGGGAACGTGCAGAAGCGGCTGATCACCCTCACCGCGGCGAGTCCGGACGAGGTGGAAGGCACCTTGCTGCCGGCTCTCACCGCGGCGCTGAACGGCGGTCCGGCGGTGGCCGCGCTGCCGTCGGACCGAGCCGAGCGGGACCGGGCGCTCACCGCTATCCGCCCTGACCAGCGGCTGGAGCACTCCGACGAGGAGATCGCGCTGGTCGTACCCACCTCCGGATCCACCGGCGAGCCAAAGGCCGCGCTGCTGTCCGCTCGCGCCCTGCGCGCCTCGGCCACCGCCACCCACGACTTCCTCGGAGGTCCTGGGCAGTGGCTGCTGGCGCTGCCGGCCACCCACATCGCCGGCCTCCAAGTGCTGATCCGAGCCACCTTGGCGGGCACTTCACCAGTGCTTCTCGACCTTCGCGAGGGTTTCCATGTGTCGCACCTTGCTGAGTCACTAGCGACCATGCGATCGGGCAGGCGCTATGTGTCACTTGTGCCCACTCAGCTCCGCCGCGTACTGGACGCCGGCGGCCCGGCCACCGAAGCCCTGTCCGAGGTCGACGCCGTCCTGCTCGGCGGCGCGGCCGCTCCGATCGCCCTCCGCGAACAGGCCGCCGACGCCGGCATCCCGGTGGTGACGACGTACGGGATGACCGAGACCTGCGGCGGCTGCGTCTACGACGGCCAGCCGCTAACCGATGTCGATATCGACCTGGCACCCTCCGGCCGGATCAGCGTCGGCGGCCCGGTGCTGTTCAGCGGCTACCGGCTGCGTCCCGACCTCACCGCCGAAGTACTGGTCGGTGGCCGTTTCCGCACCTCAGACGTGGGTCAATGGTCCGCTACCGGCGGCCTGGAGGTGATTGGCCGAGCCGATGACGTGATCATCACCGGCGGCGTCAACGTCGCCCCCGCCGCCGTCGAAGCCGCCCTGGCGTCCTGCCCAGGCGTCTCGGAATCCGCCGTCACCGGCGTCAGCCACCCCGAATGGGGCCAGGTCGTCATCGCCGTTCTCACCCCACACGCCGACGAGCCGACCCCGACGCTGGCATCCGTACGCACACACGTAAGCGCGCTTCTCGGCCCACACGCGGCACCTCGCGCGATCGCCGTCGTACCAGAACTTCCCCGCCTACCATTGGGAAAAATCGACCGCCAAGCGATCGCCGCCATCGCCGTCGAGCTGGGCCAAAAAGTCGACTCCTGACAAATCACTTGCGACCGGCCCGCTGCACAATCGGATTCCGATTGTGCAGCTCTACATAAGTGCCGCGGGCAGAGCGGCGAGACTTTCGCGTCCGTACGACAGCCGCAGCCTAGACAGCGCCGGCCAGTGGCACCTTTCCGCCGACCTCGGCCGCCGGCGGCGTGGCGGCCTTGAGGGCCGAGGGCAGCACGACCGTGAAAGTCGCCCCAGCCCCCGGCGCGCCGGCAGCGGTGACCGAGCCGCCATGCCCTTGGACGACCTCGCGGACCAGCGCGAGCCCGAGCCCGAATCGCCGGCCGCCGCCCGGCGGGCTGGACTGTCCGCGGGCGAAGCGTTCGAAGATCCGAGACACGTCCGCCGGCTCCAGGCCGACACCGGTGTCCCGTACGGACAGCAGCACGGCCCGGTCCCGCCGGCCCAGCTCGACGGCGATGCGGTCGCCGGCGAAAGTGTGTCCGAGTGCGTTGTCGACCAACGCGGACACCACCCGCCGCAGCGCCGGCTCGATGCCACTGACGACATAACGGTCGGCAGGATCGCGCAGGTGGAGGCTCAACTCCACTCCGGTCGCCTCGGCCCGGGCCGACTCCGCGGCCACCACCGCGCTGGCGACCGCGGCCAGGCCGACCGGCGGAGCCGTCCGGGCGCCGGTGCCACGCAGCTGCGCGGATAGCAACAGGTCGTCGATCACCGCGGCCATGTCCTCGGTGTCGGCGACCAGTTTCAGCACTTCGGCGTCGGCGGTCTCACGGGCCAGCAGCTGCGCGCGGACGCGGAGCCGGGTCAACGGCGTACGCAGCTCGTGGCTGGCGTCCGCGACGAACCGGGTCTGCCGGCACAGCGCGTCCTCCAGCGGCGCCATGGCGCGGCGGGCCAGCACCGTGCCGGCCACCACGGCTGCCACCAGACCAGCCAGTTCAGCGACGCTGAGCGCGGCATAGAGCCGCTGCCGTTCCTGCATCTGGTAGCGCAGGTCGATCACCACTTGTACGACCGAGGAACCGAGCCGCTGCGTGCCGATCAGGTAGTCCAGGCCGGCCACCCTCCGCTCCTGCACCTGGGTAACGCCCGTCTGGGCGACTTCGGCCATCACATCAGCGACCGGCAGCGCGATCGGCGCTCCGGGCGTACGCCGCAGCTGTGTCCCCTCGGTCGCGAACATCCACACGCAGGGCGGCGGGTGCTCGACGTCGCCACGAAGCGCGTACGCCTGCAGGTTCCGCTCGGCGTCCCGGTGCTGCTCCGCCAGCATCATGCCGACCGACAGCCCGCCGACCATCAGTACGACGATGGTGACCGCGCCGGCGAGCTGTGCGGTCAGCAGCCAGCGGGCCCGGCGCAGCACCGACAGGTCGCTCCTGGGCTCGGTCATGGCTCCTCCACCGGAAACTCGGCACCATCCACACACACGAGTGGGGCAAGTTCAGGGTTCACAGTTCGCCGAGCCGATATCCGGTGCCGCGGACCGTACGGACCACCCGGCGCCCGAGCTTTCGGCGGAGGTAGTAGATGTACGTGTCGACGATCGAGTCGGACGTGGCGTCGGTGAAGATCTGGCAGCGCAGTTCGGAGCGCAGATAGACGATGTTCGGGTGCCGGGCGAGCAGGTGCAGCAGGTCGAACTCGCGGCCGGACAGCGGCACTTCGGCACTGTCCGGCGGCCGGACCACCCGCAACGGCACGTCCAGCAGCCCGCCCCCGATCGCCAGCTGCGACGCGCCGCGCAGGTGCCGCCGGACGAGTGCGCGTACGCGCGCCAACAGCTCGTCGAGGTCGAAGGGCTTCACCAGGTAGTCCTCGGCGCCGGCGTCCAACCCGGCGATCCGGTCGCGCACCGATCCGCGTGCGGACAGGATCAACACCGGCAGGTCGACGCCCTGCCGGCGGATCCGGGTCAGCAGGTCCAGGCCGTCCACGGCCGGCAGGCCGCGGTCCAGGATCAACACCTGGTAGCCGCGGCTGAGCGCGAGGTGCAGGCCCTGCTGGCCGTCCGCGGCGTCGTCCACCAGGTAGCCCTCGGCCCGCAGCAGCCGGACCAACATGCCGCGCAGGTCCCCGTCGTCCTCGACCACCAGGACGCTGGCCGAGATGCCTTCCAGCATGTCACTCATCGTCCCCGCCCATATCTGCCTTGATACTCCCTCATTTCCGGTGAACAACGGTCTTCGGCGATTTCACCCATCCCCATATCGGATGTTTCCGACAAATAACACACCTCGTCGTTTCCTCAGAGATTTCTGAGAAATGCTGCTTAGTCTCCGCCTCGGACGTGAAAACAGTCAGGTGAGGGAGCGAACCGTGGTGGACGAGTCCCTGGACTACGTGGTGGTCGGTGCCGGGCCGGCCGGCCTGCAGCTCGCGTACTTCCTCCAGCGGGCCGGCCTGAGCTACCTGGTGGTGGAAGCGGGCAGCGGACCAGGCACCTTCTTCACCCGGTTCCCGCGGCACCGCAAGATGATCTCGGTCAACAAGGTGCACACCGGGTGGGACGATCCGGAGCTGAACCTGCGGATGGACTGGAACTCGCTGCTGTCGGACCAGGAAAAACTCCTTTTCACCCGCTACAGCGACAAGTTCTGGCCGAATGCGGACGTTTTCGTCGACTACCTGGCCAGCTTCGTCACCGAGTTCGACCTCAAGGTCCGTTACGACACCCGCATCGAACGCATCGAGCGGGACGGCGACTTCGTGCTGACCGCCTCGAACGGCGATTGCTTCCGGGCTCGCCGGGTGATCGTGGCAACCGGCGTGAGCCGGCCGTACGTGCCGAAGATCGACGGCATCGAGCTTGCCGAACAGTACGAGACCGTCTCGGTCGACCCAGACGACTTCACCGACCAGCGGGTGTTGATCGTGGGCAAGGGAAACTCCGCGTACGAGACCGCCGACAACCTGACCGAACGGGCCGCTGTCATCCACGTCGCCGGCCCACACTCGCAGAAACTGGCCTGGCGAACCCACTTTGTCGGGCACCTGCGGGCGATCAACGCCAACTTCCTCGACATGTATCAGCTCAAACTGCAGAATGCCGTGCTGGACGGCGCGGTCGAGAAGATCGAGCGCGACGGCGACGGCTATCTGGTGAGCATCCGCTACGCCCGACGGGACGTGCTCATGCAGAGCCGCTACGACCGGGTGATCTTCTGCACCGGATTCCGTTTCGATGCCTCAGTTTTCGCCGAGGACTGCCGGCCAGCACTGACCATCAGCGACCGGTTCCCGGACCAGACATCGGCCTGGGAATCGGTGAACGTACCGGATCTGTATTTCGCCGGCACGATCACCCAGATGCGCGATTTCAAGAAGTCCACCAGCGCCTTCATCCACGGTTTCCGCTATGGCGTACGCGCATTGAGCAACATTCTGGCCAGCCGGTACGAATCCCTGCCGTGGCCATCCCGGCCGGTGCCGTACGAGACCGATCCCGGGCTGCCGCTGGCGGACGCGATCATCGCCCGAGTGAGCCGGACTTCGGCGCTGTGGCAGCAGTTCGCCTTCATCGGCGACCTGATCACGGTTGCCGCCGATGGCTCGCTGACCTACCGCGAAGAAGTTCCGGTCGACCACGTCCAGGAAAGCTCGCTGCTCGAGGGAGCCGCCGAACATTTCGTCGTCACGCTGGAATACGGCGAAGGGCACGACGAAATTGATCCATTCGACATTGAAGCGGGACGCAATCGCGAAGGTGACGCCGGGCATGACCAGCGCTATCTGCACCCGGTCATTCGACACTGGCGTGGCACCGATCTGGTCGCGACCCACCGGATGGACGAGAACCTGGAGAACGACTGGGCCCGCGAGCGCAGCCACCGACAGCCGCTCGCGGCCTTCCTGTCCGCGCAGCTGGCCGGTCGCCCGGCCGCCGCCCAACCATGACCGTACCGAAGCTGCTGAACGTACGAGATTTCCAGGCGGCCGCTGCGCAGATCCTGGATCCGGTGCACGCCGACTACTTCGCCGGCGGTGCCCGCGACGAGATCACCCTCGCCGAAAACGAGACCGCTTTCGACCGGATTTCGTTGCTGCCCAGGGTTCTGCGTGGTCGGCCAGCTCCCGATCTCACTGTCGACCTGGTCGGCAGCCCCACGAGCATGCCGATTTTCCTTTCTCCCACGGCTTTTCACCGGTTGGCCCACCCAGAAGGTGAAGCCGCCACCGCACGGGCGGCCGCAGCTGCCGGTACGGTCATGATCGCGGCGATGGCGTCAACAGTGGCCGTCGAAGAAGTCGCCGCGCAGGGCACCGCCCTCTGGTTCCAGCTTTATCTCCAACCAGACCTCGCGTTCACCGAATCTGTGATCCAACGAGCGGCCGCGGCCGGCTGCCGGGCTCTTGTGCTCACCGTCGACTCGGCGGTGTTTGGCAGTCATGAGCGGGATAACCGGCATGACTTCCACCAACTGCCGGATGGTCTTCACTGCGAGAACATGCGCGATGCCGGCGAGGTCCGGCCGATCCAGATGTCACCGGAGTTTTCCTGGAAACATCTGCGATGGCTCCAGTCAGTCACCGATCTTCCGGTCATCCTCAAGGGAATCCTGCATCCGGACGACGCCATACTGGCCGTCGAACACGGTGCGGCGGCAGTCATCGTCTCCAACCACGGTGGGCGCCAACTCGACACCACCCCGGCTTCGATCCGGGCGTTGCCCGCGGTGGTACGAGCGGTCGGCGGCCGCATCCCGGTGCTGCTGGACGGCGGGATCCGGCGCGGCACCGACGTCGTCAAGGCGCTCGCATTGGGCGCCACGGCGGTCGGCGTCGGCCGGCCAGTCGTCTGGGGACTGGCTGTGGACGGGGGAAAAGGCGTCTCAGCCGTACTGGAAATCCTACGCGCCGAACTGGAACACACGCTGCTGTTGTGTGGTTATGGCTCCGTTCGGGAGCTGGTTGCTGGCCTTCTTCTGTTGCCTCCCGGGGAATACTGATGGCGATCATTGTTTGCTGCGTGGTCGCCGCGCTGGTCGTGATCGGCAGCTCGCCCTGGTGGCTGCCGGACATCGTGATCGCCCTTCGGAACCGGATTTTCGCCCGGATCAACGGCCCAGAAGGCCTGTTGGTGCCTGGACCACAGGTCACCGTCGAGCATTTTCGCCAGCTCTACGCACATCCGGCGGCGGACGGTCGGAGCAAGGGCGCCGGTTTGTCGGATCTTTTCTGGTATTGGTTGTGCCCCGGTCCGCAAGTACACCAGGAACACTTGGAGCCGGGCCCGCGCTACGACGATGTCGCCCGGACCACTCGGAAAATCCTGGCCCGGCCGAAAACCGAGGTCGAGGCGATGGTGACCACCGTCGTACGCGACTACCTCAAGGAACTCGACCTTCAGCGCCCCCGCGCGGTCCGGCTGCGCGAGCTGATGATGCCCATCTGGGCCGATTTCTACTACCAACTCGTCTTCGACGAACCGGCGCCACGGGCCGTTCGTCAGCTCATCGTCGACAACGCCAACGACGTCATCACCGCATTGAAATGCACCGGACTGCGCCACCTGGCGGTCCGCGACCGGCTGACTCGCTTCCTCCGAGAGGCGGTCGACAACGGCCGGATCCCGCACCCCTTACCGGCGAGCCTCACCGCGCAGGAGCAGGCGTGGTTTCTGCAGGGCACGTTCTTCAACACTGCCATTGTGCAGATGTCCGAGGCGATGACCCATCTCTTCCTGGTAGTAGCGCAAAATCCGGACATACAGCAGCGGCTGCGCGAGCATCCTGACGACGACCCCTATCTCGATCACGTCCTTGACGAGACCTTCCGCAACTATCCCCTTTTCGGTATCGCGCACCGGATCACCTCCGCCGACATCGCCGTCACCGCAGACCTCACACTGCCCGCCGGGACAGTACTCTGCTTCAGCTACCCAGATTTCCATTCCGCTGGCTTCCCGGATCCGCATTCCTTCGAGCCCGATCGATGGGAAACCCTCAGCGCCCGGGAGGCGAACCACATCCCGTTCGGGGTGACCGCCAACCGCGCCTGCCCAGCCAAAGGCATCGCCCCGCTGACTATGCGGGTGGTACTTCGCGAATTTCTGAAACACCTTCGACTCGCCTCGTCCGCGACGCACGTACGATCGATCCCAAACCGCGGGCCATGCCTACTTATCCCCTTGGAAAGTAGGGAAAGATCCGGCGGCCGACTGGCCGCGCAATGGGCGCTGGACCGGGCCGAAGATGTCAGCCGCAGCGTCACCCAGCTTTTCCTTGGTACGTACATGGTGTGGGATGCGCGGCGGCAGCGGCTCACCGAGAACTACTTCGCGACGCATGACACCCAGGGCCGACCCCTCGCGGCTCTCCCGACCCAAGCTGGCGGAGGCCACGAGTGAAGCGGTATGGAGTGTGGATCGGCGCGGTCGCCATCCTCGCCGGAGTTTCGTTGCACGTACCCGACTATGTGATGGCCGCGCCGGACCATTTCATGATGGCCGGGATGGCGATGGGCACGCCGATGACCTTCGGGATGGCCCTCATCATTGGCGGTCTGGCGCTGGCCGGCTGGAGTCTTCTGGCCACTGGAAAGGCAAAGCGCGCGTTGGCGGCGAAGGCGCGGCGCACCACGCCAGGTGCGGCCGACCAGTTCGCCGCGATCGACGGTGCCCGACTTTCCCGCGCTCACGTCGTTCTCGCGCTCGTACTGACCGTCGGCTTGGTCGTGGACACCATGAAGCCAGCGACGCTGGGATTTGTGGTGCCTGGCGTACGGCACGAATATGGCCTGACCACGGCACAGGCGGCCGCCTTGCCGTTCATCGCCTTGACTGGCACCGTCATCGGCTCGCTGTTGTGGGGATATGTCGCCGATTTGGTCGGCCGGCGGTCCACGATCGTGTTCTCGGCGCTGCTCTACATCGGCACGTCGATCTGCGGTTTCATGCCGAGTTTTGGTTGGAACTTGGTGATGTGTTTCATCATGGGCATGTCGGCCGGCGGCATGCTGCCGACTGTTTACGCGTTGATGTCCGAATCGGTGCCGTCACGCTATCGTGGCTGGCTACTGGTGTTACAGAGCGGGTTCGGAGCGACACTGGGATACCTGGTGGCCAGCGGCGCCGCGGCCGTGCTGGCACCGCTGCTGAGTTGGCGGTTTCTCTGGGTGCTCGGCGCCCCGACCGGGCTGCTGCTGCTGATTTTGTGTCGGTGGATCCCTGAGTCGCCGCGGTTTCTGCTCTCCATTGGCCAGCCCGCCGAGGCCGAACAGGTCATGCGTACGTACGGGATCGAGCTGGTTTCGGCCATACCCGGCGACAAGACCGAACCGCTGCCGGCCGCTCGACCGGCCCGCCGCAGTTTCATTGGCAAAGTCGGCGGACTACTGGTGCCCGAATATCGCTGGCGCACTATCGCGGTCTTGCTTTACGGCCTGGGCTGGGGGCTGGTCAACTGGGGTTTCGTGACCTTCCTGCCCACTTTTCTGTCCGGCGCCGGAATGTCCTCCTCTGCGCCGGCAATTCTCTTCACGGCCTCCCTGCTCACCGTTCCCGCGACCGGCCTCGCCGCGCTCCTTTATGCGCGTTGGAGCAGCCGCCGCGCGATCATTTCCTACGCGGTCGGCACAGTGCTGGTTCTGTCGCTTTTCGTCTTCCTTCGCCCAGAAAACTGGGACTCAGCCGGGCCACTAGTAGCATTGTTGACTGTCCTGCTGATCGGCGCCGGCGGCATGATCGCGATGTTGTCCCCTTATGCCGCCGAAATCTACCCCACCGCCCTGCGTGGAACCGGCAGCGGACTGGTCGCCGCGGCCGGCAAGGCCGGCGGCCTGGGCGGCCCCTTGCTGGTCGCCAGCGCACCAAGCCTGTCCACTTTGGCCGTCGCCGGCGCCATCCCGGTCGCCCTCGCCGCGCTCGCGATCTGGCGTACCGGCATCGAAACCGCCGCCCAACCCCTGGTCGAAACCCCCGAGATCGTCCCCGCCACCGACTGAAGGTCGACGGGCTCGGCTGACTCGACTGCGCTCGACTGACTCGACGAAACGGCCGGCGTCGACGCCGTCAAGTTCGCGACGCTGCTGTCGAGTGTCTGACGTCGCCAGGCCCTCAGCGAGAGGGGGGTGCGGCGCGAAACTGTCGTACCCCTCCGGCAAATTTGCCCCCACCCAGTGAACGGGCGGGGGGCGGGTTCGAGGACCAACGTTCAAATAAAAATCAAGGTCCACCTCTCAACCCACCCCCCGCCCGTTCAAAGGGAGGGGGAAAGAAAAACAGACACCTACGACAATTTCGCGCCGCACCTATGTAGAGCTGCACAATCGGAATCCGATTGTGCAGCAGGGAGGCCAACCTGGTACGCGCGAAAATGCCGTCGACATCTTTGTCGACGGCAGTTCCAGGGGGAAGACTCAGCCGGTGGCGCTTCCGAGGGTGATGGTGACGGCGCTGGATTTGCCGCCACGGGTGATGGTCAGGGTGACCTTGTCGCCCGGCTGGTGGGAGCGTACGGCGGCGCCGAGGTCGTCGGAGGTGGTGATGGCGGTGTCGCCGACCTTGGTGATCACGTCGCCGGTTTGCAGGCCGGCCTTGGCGGCGGGGCTGCCGGAGGTGATTTGGCTGATCTGGGCGCCGCCGCTGGTGGCGTCGGTGACCGAGACGCCGAGGTTGGCGTGGGTGGGCTTCTTGCCGTTCATCAGCTGGTTGGCGACCGACTGAATGGTCTCGGCCGGGATGGCGAAGCCGACGCCGATGCTGCCGGACTCGGACTGGCCGCCGCCGAGGGTAGCGATCGCGGTGGTGATGCCGACCACCTGGCCGGACGTGTTGACCAGCGGGCCGCCGGAGTTGCCAGGGTTGATCGCGGCGTCGGTCTGGATGGCGTTGGAGACCGACGCGGTCTCAGTGGTCGACTGCCCACCGTTGCCCGAACCACCCTGACCGCCTTGGCCCCCACCAAGGCCGCCCTGACCGCCACCGCCCTGCTGGGTGCTGCCGAGCGTGACGCTGCGGTGCAGGGCGCTCACGATGCCGGAGGTGACCGAGCCCTCCAGGCCGAGCGGATTGCCGAAGGCGATCACGGTGTCGCCGACGTGCAGGCTGGAGCTGTTGACGAAGCTGACCGGCGTCAAGCCGGACACCCCGGTGGCCTTGACGACCGCGATGTCGGTCGTCGGGTCGGTGCCGACAATCGTCGCCGGTACGGTCTTGCCATTCGCCAGCGTCACGGTGAGCGTGCCGCCGCCGTTGGCCGCCGCCGCGACCACGTGGTTGTTGGTGACGATGTTGCCGTCCGGCGTGACCACCATGCCGGAGCCCTCGTCGCCGCCGCTGCTGGTCGTCACCTTGATGGAGACGACGCTCGGGCTGATCGCGGCGGCGACCTTGGAGATCTGCTGGGTCGGGTTGGTCGAGCCGGAGACCGGCGCCGCGGTCGAGACGGTCTGGCCGCCGCCGGAGCCGGCCGTGGCGAGCACCAGGGCCGCCCCGCCGGCGCCGGCTACCCCACCGGTGACCAGCGCGGCGACCACCGCGGCAATGGCGATCATCGGCCACCGGTTCCGGCGACCGCCGGACGCGTCGACGGTGACCTGCTGGTACGGGCCAGGCGCGCCGGGCGGCGCGCTGAACGACCCCAGCGGCGGGATCGGCGGCACGCCCCCCGAGGACGTACCGGCGAAAGGCGGCACGTGATAACCGGCCGCGGCATCCGCGTAAGGCTCAGCCGCGTGCTGACCAGCGGGCTCAGCCGAGGTCTGCGCGTACGACTCGGCCTCATGACCGCCGGCGGACTGCACGTAAGGATCTGCGCCGGCTACCAGCGGGGTCTCGGCCGTGTCAGCGGCGCTGACGGGGGCGGCCGATTCCGCGCTTACCGGCGTGGCATCACCGGCTGACTGCCCGGCGGTGGGTACGTTTTGGTGGCCCGCCGCGGCCTCGCCGCTCGCGCTCGGCGGCATCCACGGCTGCTGGGGATCGGTGTGCTCGCTCATGTCCTCAACCGTGCGGCGGCTCCCTCAGAACTGGCTGAGAACGCCGTACGAATCGGCTGAGACGCTGGTACGAATTCGCTGATACGCGGCGCCGCTAACTGAAGACTTGCACAGAGCCGTTCGTGCTGCTGGCGTTGATGACGTGCGGCGAGGTGTCGCTGGTGGGCACCTTGACCTTGTCGCTGGACGTGACGGTGTGGGTCGTCACCCGGTACGTGGCGGTGCCCGGCACGTACACGTCGACTGACCCGTTGACACTGCTCACGGTCACCATCGTGGGCGCGTCCAGGAAGTTCGCGGAGATCTTGCCGTTGACCGACTCGGCGGTCACCAGCGGCGACCGCGAGTCGACCATCGTGATCGAGCCGTTGGTGCTGTGGGCGGTCACCTGCGGCGATCGGGCACCGGTGACGGAGACGGAGCCGTTGCCGCTGCGGGCCGACACCGCTCCGATCGGGTTGAGCACCTCGATGGACCCCTCGTTGGAATTAAGATCCAGCGTGCCGTCCAGTCCGCTCGCATCGATGGACCCGAGGTCGGCATCCACCCGTACTGGCATCGCCGCCGGCACGCTGATGGTGACGAACACCTGGCAGCGACTTTCGTGTGCGGGGCAGCCGGCCGTGACCGTGGTGGTGTCGCCGCTGGTAGCCGCGGTGACCGTCGGCGAGTGGTAGAGATAGCGCCCCTTTCCCACCACGTGCACGGTCCCGTCCGAGCCAGGAACCAGCAGGATGGCCGCGTCCGGGGCGTTCACCTGCAGCTTCGCGCCGGCCGTCTGATCCGACGAGCTGTGAAAGTCGAGCTGACCGGGCATCACCCGGGTGACCATCACCCAGGCGATCACCCCGCCGGCAATCAGCAGGAGCACCAACCCAGCGGCCACGATCGCGCCGCGACCGGGAGGCTTGGGCGGCGCCTCCGGCGGACTCTCGTGCGAGATGACGCTCATGTCAGGCCCCCAGATATCTCAGTACGGCCAGCACCCTTCGGTGTTCGCCGTCCTCGGCGCGCAGGCCGAGTTTCAGGAAAATGCTGCTGATGTGCTTCTCCACCGCGGCCGGCCCGATCACCAGCTCGGCGCCGATGCCGGCGTTCGAGCGGCCTTCGGCCATCGCCGCCATCACGTCCCGCTCGCGCGGGGTGAGGGTCGCGAGCGGGTCCTTTTTCCGGCTGCGTACGAGCAGCTGCTTGATCACCTCGGGGTCCAGCGCGGTGTCGCCGGCGGCTACCCGGCGGACCGCGTCGACGAAGTCCTCCACCTCGGCTACCCGGTCTTTGAGCAGGTAACCGACGCCGTCCGGGTTGTCGCCGATCAGCTCGGTGGCATACCGCTCCTCGACGTATTGGGACAGCACGAGTACGCCCGTGCCCGGCCACCGGTTGCGGATCACCAGAGCGGCTCGCAAGCCCTCGTCGACGAAGGTCGGCGGCATCCGTACGTCCACCACACAGACGTCCGGTTTGTGCTCGGCAACCGCGCGAAGCAGTTCCTCGCCGTCGCCGACCGCGTCGGCCACCTCTATCTCCTGCTCCACGAGGAGTCGTCGCAGACCCTCTCGCAGCAGCGCCGAGTCCTCGGCGATCACGACCCGCATGCCAACTCCACCTCAATCACCGTCGGTCCGCCCACCGGGCTGGAAACTCGCAAAGTGCCGTCCACTCCGGACACCCGATCGGCAAGGCCGGTCAGTCCGGTGCCGCGGGTCGGGTCCGCGCCACCGCGGCCGTCGTCGGTGACCCGGATCCAGAGCCGGTCGCCGATCCGCCGGATGCCCACCTCGGCGCGATGCGCCTGGGCGTGCTTGGTCACGTTCGTCAACGCCTCGGTGACCACGAAATACGCGATCGCCTCGATGGTGATCGGCGGGCGCGGTGACACCTGGACGTCGACCGTCACCGGCATCGGCTGGCGGGCTGCCACCGCGGACAGCGCCGCGTCCAGGCCGCGGTCGGTGAGCACCGGCGGGTGCAGGCCGCGGGTCAGGTCGCGGATCTCGCCAATCGCCAGCTTGGCGTCCTGTCGCGCCTCATCTATCAGCGCCAACATGTCCGGGTCGGCGGTGTTCTTCAGCCGGGAGTTCAGCCGTCCAAGCGTCATCGACATGGCGACCAGCCGTTGCTGCGCTCCGTCGTGCAGGTCCCGCTCGATCCGCCGGCGCTCGGCCTCGGCGGCGTCCACCACCCGGGCCCGGCTCTCGGTCAGTTCCTCGACCCGCTCGGCCATCGCCTTCCCGCGGGGGCGGACCAGCAGCGTACGAGCGAGCAGCACATCGATGCCGCGCAACATCCGGGCCAGCGTCGGGACGATCACCAACAGCACGAACAGCGCCAGCACGCAGACCATGAAGGCGGTCCGGTTGTCTTTGACCGTCAGCGGACCGACCGTCGCGCGGCCGTTGGCCAGGTGCCGGAAGTAGACCGGCAGCGCCGCGAGGGTGGCCGACACCGCGAAGGTCACCACGATCGTCGCCGAGGTGGCGCACGCGATCGGGATCAGCAAAAGGAAATACCCGACCTGCCGCCAGAGCGCCCAGTTGCCGAGCACCGCCGGCAGGGCCTTTCGCAGCGGCCCGTTCGCGGCCGCCGGCAGTCGCGGCTCAGCCACGTACAAACCGCAGGTGGCCGCGTATCGCCGCCGCTCGGCCGCACTGCACCAGAACAGCACCCGCGCGGCAGGCACCACCAGGAAGAGACCGACGCCGAACGGCACCAGCAGCAGCGCGCCGAAGAAGATCAGCAGCGCGGCCAGCCCAAGCGTGCCGTAGACGGCGTCCAGGGTGAGGTGCGCGTACGCCTTCCACAGCCGCCCCGAAACCACCGCACGCAGCGGAAATCCCGAGATCCGATCCGGCCCCACCACCGTTGGCGGGTCCGTCGCCGGACCTGGAGGTGTCTGCACCGGAGCTCCCCGTACGTCTGAACCGCCGGCGGTCCGGCCTGGTCGTCGACCAACCATATGAACACGTCAAGCCGGCCGAAACCCGGAGAGCCCACGACCGCCAGTAGGGATAACCCGACACCCGGTTGGTGGGTCGGCTCGACCGACGCGAAGTCCACTTTCGACCAGTGTTGAGGACATGGACGGAACGGGGATCGAGCAGTCGGCGGAGGCGTTTTTCGACCTCTACGGCGACGAATTCGACGACCGGGTCGCCGAGGTGGTGGACGAGCTGCTCGCCGACCGGATCGCCGACCGGAACACCCAGTTCAGGCCGCTGTCGGTCCTCCCGCTGATCGCCCTGGTGGTGATCGCGGTCGCTGGCGTCTCCGTCCTGCTGCAGCGGACTCCGCTCGCGGTGGCCGCCGTCTGGCTGGCCGCCGCGGTGATCTGCGGCTGCGTCACTCGATTCGCGTTTCGCCGAAGGGGCTCGTTCTGATGACCACGTTGGACGTACGACCGACCACCGCGCCGATAGTCGTTCCCGCTGAGCGGCTGCACCGCCGGGCACTGCTGATCACGGTGGCGATGGTCAGCGCGTTGGTGCCGTGGTGCGTCGTACTCAGCCAGCTGCTGCCGTCCACCACCACCGTCGCGCACTGGTCGGTGGCGTGGGTGGGACTGGACAGCGGCGAGGCCCTCGCGGCCGCGTTGACCGCGATCCTCATCCTGCGTAAGGACCCGCGAGCGGCCCTGACCGCGGTCATCGGCGGGGCGCTGCTGCTCGCCGACGCCTGGTTCGACCTCACCACCGCGACCAGCGGCGGCGACCTCCTGCAGGCCGGCCTGGAAGCCGCCCTGCTGGAGGTCCCACTCGCCATCGCGGCCTTCTGGTACGCCTCCACCGCCCTCACCCGCCCCTGACCTCCACCCACCCAGGGTGATGTCCGCATCGACGCGATGCGTGCGTTTGGCGCACGCATCGCGTCGATGCGGTCAAGCTCGTGCGGGCAGGGGCGGATCTGGCAGCGGCGAGAGGCCAGCACAGAATGGGGGCGAACCGAACTGGAGGAGGACGTGTGGCCACGACCGCGCAGTGGGTGGAGGGGGCCCGGCCGCGGACCCTGCCGGCGTCCACCTCCGGGGTGATCGCGGGCGCCGGCGCCGCCGCCGCGCTGGGCGGTTTCTCGCTTTGGCGGGCGCTGCTCGCGCTGGTGGTGGCGTTGGCGCTGCAGGTGGGCGTCAACTATGCGAACGACTATTCCGACGGCATCCGCGGTACGGACGAGAACCGAGTCGGCCCGTTCCGGTTGGTCGGCAGCGGGTCGACGACACCGGCCACGGTGAAGTACGCGGCGTTCGGCTCCTTCGGGGTGGCCGCCATCGCCGGCCTGGCCCTGGTGATCGCGACCCAGGCCTGGTGGCTGCTAATCGTCGGCATCGCCTGCATAGCGGCGGCCTGGTACTACACCGGCGGCCGCCGCCCGTACGGCTACCGCGCCCTCGGCGAGGTCTTCGTCTTCATCTTCTTCGGCCCGGTCGCGGTCCTCGGTACGACCTATGTCCAAGCTCTCCGGCTGTCCTGGCCGGCGATCGCGGCGGCCGCCGGCATCGGCTGCTACGCCTGCGCGATTCTGGTCGCCAACAACGTCCGTGACATCCCCACCGATGCCCAGACGGGCAAGAAGACCCTCGCCGTCATGATGGGCGATCCCGCCAGCCGCACCCTGTGGGCCGTCCTCGTCGGATTCGCCCATCTGCTGGGCATCCTGCTCGCCGTGATCCTCTCGCCGTGGGTGTGGTTTTCCCTCATCGGGATCCCGATGGCCGTCCGCGCTGCCGGCCCGCTGCTGGCCAAACGGTCCGGCCTGGAACTCATCCCCACCCTGCGCGACACCGGCCTCGCCGAACTCCTCTATGCCGTCGGTCTCGGCGTCGGTCTCGCCCTGTCAGTCTGACCGACCGGGCACCAGCAGCCAAAACTCGTTCGCCGGGACGCGAGCCGTCCGGTAACGTCACTCGGCCGAGCGCCCGGACGAGGGCGCCGACCCGTCGAAAGCCGGGCGCCGCGGGTCGCGGAGAGCCAAGGGCAGTGGGACCGTCGAGACACTGCCGGAGGTTGTAGGGATGCCCGAGACCGACTTCGCCGAGGACCAGACGCTGCGCGCCGAGCGGGACCACATGGTCGCCGCACGAGCCGAGCTGACTCGGATGCGCGACGAGGCGAGGAGCCTCCAGACTCACGACGGCGAGTGGTACGAGCGGCTGGCGGACATCCGCGCGCAGGCGGCCGGCGCGACCACCTTCGTGTCGGACGAGGTGCTGGCCAGTGAGCTGGCGAACCGTACGATCAGCCTCGCCGACGACGGCAAGACGCCGTTGTTCTTCGGCCGGATCGACCACGGAGACGACAGTCCTTATCCGGGCGAGAGTTTCCACATCGGCCGCCGGCACATCGCGAACCCGGCCGGCGATCCGCTGGTGATCGACTGGCGGGCGCCGGTTTCCGAGGCGTTTTACCGCGCCACCGCGGCGGAACCGCGCGGCGTGATCCGGCGGCGGCGCTTCGGGTTCCACAGTGGACAGTTGAGTTCGTACGAGCAGGAGCGGCTCGACGAGGGCGAAAATCTGGGCCTTGCCAGCAAAATCCTGACCGCGGAGATCGAGAAGCCGCGGGTCGGGCCGATGCGGGACATCGTGGCCACCATTCAGCCGGACCAGGATGCGTTGGTACGGGCCGATCTCGACGACTCGCTGTGCATCCAGGGCGCGCCCGGCACTGGCAAGACCGCGGTCGGGCTGCACCGCGCCGCGTACCTGCTCTACAGCCATCCCGACCGGCTCAAACGTTCCGGTGTGCTGGTGATCGGGCCGAACCAGGCCTTCCTGTCGTACATTGCCCAGGTGCTGCCGGCGCTCGGCGAGGGCGGCGTCAAGCAGGCGACCGTCAGCCAGCTGATCGCGCCGGTGCAGGTCCGCGGCACCGATTCCGCGCAAGCGGAGGCGGTGAAGACGGACGCCCGGATGGCCGAAGTGATCCGGCGCGCGCTTTATGGCCGGATCGGCAAGCCGACCGAGCCGCTGGTGATCGCGGACGGCTCGCTGCGCTACCGGATTGGGCCGGCCCGATTGATGCGGCTGGTGGACGACCTGCGCCGGGACGATTTGCGGTACGCGACCGCCCGCGAGCGGCTGCGGACCCGGCTCGGTTACCTGGCCCGTGCCCAGGCCGAGGCCCGCGGCGACAGTCCCACCGAGGCCTGGGTGGCCCGGATTTCCCGTACGAAGTCAGTAAAAGAACTGACAGACGCGGTGTGGCCGGCGGTCGACGCGGCCGGCCTGATCGCCGAGCTGCTGTCCGACCGGGAGCTGCTCGCACGGTCCGCCGACGGCCTGTTGTCCGAAGCCGAGCAGGACGCAATCAGCTGGCCGACCGCGCCGCGGACCAAGCGCCAGATCCGCTGGAGCAATGCCGACGCCGTCCTCATCGACGAGGCCACTGACCTGCTCGAACGCAGCGGCTCGTACGGCCATGTGGTGATCGACGAGGCGCAGGACCTGACCGCCATGCAGGCCAGGGCGATCGGCCGGCGGGCCCGGCAGGGCTCGGTCACGGTGCTCGGCGACCTCGCCCAGAGCACCACCGTGACCGCGCCCAAGACCTGGCCGGCGCTGCTGGAGGCACTCGGAAAGCCAACCGCCCGGGTGCTGCCGCTGACCACCGGCTACCGGGTGCCGGCGGAGATCCTGGCGCTGGCGAACGCCCTGCTCCCGGCACTGGACGCTGGGGTAGAGCCGGCGGTGTCCGTACGACAGGCGCCACACTCGCTGGTGATCCAGTCCGTCCCCGAGGTGGCCGCCGCCGTCGCCACCGCCGGCGCCGAAGCACTTGAGCAGCCGGGCTCGATCGGCGTGGTCGTCGCCGACGCGTCGGTACCGGCCGTCACCAAGGCCCTGACCGCGGCCGGAGTGTCACACAGCGTGAACAGCGCCGAGGAGGATGTTCCGCTGACCGTGGTGCCGGCGACGCTCGCGAAGGGCCTGGAGTTCGACCACGTGATCGTCGGCGAACCGGCCGCCATCGTGGCCGCCGAACAGCGCGGCCTGCACCGGCTTTATGTCGTACTGACCCGGGCGGTGTCCAAACTCACCGTTCTCCACGCGGAACCGCTGCCTGCGGAATTGGCCGCGTTCGGAGAAAGCTGACATCTGGTCACTAAGAAACAAGAGAGTCTCGACCGGGAGCGTGCGGCGAGTTGAAATATCTACTGATCATGTATGTCGATCACGAGATGTGGGAGGGCCTCACCGCGGACCAGCAACTCAGCGCGTTTCAGGGAGACGGCGATTTCGACCGGTTGATCTCCGAAACCGGGGAACTGGTGGAGAGCAAGACCCTTTCCGATCCTATTACCGCCAAGACCGTACACGTCCGTGACGGCGTGCCGAGTACGATCGACAGCCCGGTGCACAAATCCGATGCTTTCGTCTGTGGCTACTACGTTGTGGACGTCACCGACGAAAAGCGCGCGGTCGAGCTGGCCGGCCTCATGCCGGACGCCGCACACGGTGCGATCGAGGTCCGCGAAGTCCTGCATGAGTCCGGTCCGGTGAACGCCTGGTCGCAATGGCCGGTGTGACTCCATGGTCGGTGCGACTCAGACCGCGAAGGAGTCCGGGCTGGCCAGTTTCCAGTCCTGCGCCCAGTCCGCCGGCGGGTCGTCGAGCAGTTGGCCACGACGCAGCGGCGGGCAGAGTTCGGCGTAAGACCGGACGCTTTGCGGGCTGACCCGCCGATAGAGCATGTGCGGACGCAACTGATCTGGATGCGAGACCCCGAGCGAGAACATGATTTTCATCGCACTGTGCACGGTCGCCTGCTGGAAATGGAAAACCCGCTCGGACTTGTCCGGCACGTAGAGCGCCCGCGACCGCCGCGGGTCCTGGGTCGCCACGCCGACCGGGCAGCGGTTGGTGTGGCAGCGCTGCGCCTGGATGCAGCCGACCGCGAACATCATCGCCCGCGCCGCGTTGGTGTAGTCGGCACCCTGGATCATCCGCTTGACCATGTCCGAGCCGGTCGCCACCTTGCCGCTCACGCCGATCTTGATCCGATCTCGCAGGCCACAACCCACCAAAGCGTTGTGAACCTCGAAAAGTCCCTCAGTCAGCGGCATCCCGACGTGGTCGGTGAATTCCAGCGGAGCCGCGCCGGTGCCACCTTCGGCGCCATCGACGACGATGAAGTCCGGGGTGATCTGCTCGTCCAGCATCGCCTTGCACACCGCGAGTACGTCCCGCCGGGTGCCGACACAAAGCTTGAAACCAGCCGGTTTTCCGCCGGACAGCTCCCGCATCTGGTCAATAAAAAGGACAAGTTCTCGCGGGGTGGAGAAAACTCGGTGGTACGGCGGGGAAACCACGGTTTTTCCGAGCGGTACGTCCCTGACCCGAGCGATTTCCGCATTCACCTTCTCGCCCGGCAACACCCCACCCAAACCAGGTTTGGCACCTTGGGAAAGCTTCAGCGACACCATCTTCACCCGCGGGTTCGCGGCTTTTTCCTTGAAAGCGACCGGATCGAAGTCACCGTCGGGCGTACGACAGCCGAAGTACGCGGTGCCGACCTCCCAGATCAGGTCGGCGCCGCCGGCCAGGTGGTAGTCGGACATGCCACCTTCGCCGGTGTCGTGCGCGAAACCACCCTTCGCCGCGCCCGTGCTGAGCGCCACAATCGCATTCGCCGACAGCGAGCCGAAACTCATCGCAGACACGTTCAGCAACGACATGTCGTACGGCTGCTTGCAGTCCGGCCCACCGATGTGGATCCGCGGCGGCTCCTCAGGCGCCGGCTCGGTGCCGGCCTGGCTGTGCTCGCGGATCGGGCCCTTGGCGTGGTGCGGCGACATCGAGTGCGCGAAGAACTCGTAGCCATCGGCGTAGACGTCACGCTCCGTACCGAACGGCGACTCGCCTTCGATGCCCTTCGAGCGCTGGTAAACGATGCTGCGGACATCTCGGTCGTACGGCCGGCCGTCGAAGTTGCGCTCGATGAAGTACTGCTGGATCTCCGGGCGCAACCCCTCGAACAGATAGCGCAGGTGGCCCAGCACCGGATAGTTGCGCAGCACCGACCGGTCGCTCTGCGACAGGTCATAGCAGCCCAACAGGCCGACCGCGAGCAGCGGCACGGCCAGCACCAGCCACCACCACGAAGTCGCCGCGGCCAACACGGCGAACAGGACCCCAGCTGCGGTGACCGCCAGCACGACAGCGGTTCGAATGCCTGCGCGAAACACGACGAGACAGTAACCCTGTCTGTCACCAGTCGCCGTACTCACCGGTGTTACAAGTCTATGAAGGCAGCCTTAATGCCCGTCCGTATCAGGACTCGCTGTCTAAGAAGTTGCTGTGTTTTGCCGGGCTCAGCGGACCTTGTCGGCTGTGGAAAACTCGTCGTCGTCGCTCTCCAGGGCGGCCTGCAGCCGGGCCTTCTCGGCCCGCCGACGGCTGAGCACCCGCTCCAGCCCCACCGCGAAACTGGCCCGCTGCCGGCGCAGCAACACGTACGCCAGCGGCATCGAGACCACGATCGCGACCAGCACCAACGCCCACCGGCGGAAGCCGATAAGGTAGAGCACGCCGAGGCTCGCGGCGAACACCAGGATCCGTCCGACGGTGTATCTCAGCACCGCTGACATGGTTGCGCCGCCTCCCTTATGTGTCCCTTAAATGCCCCGGGCGCATCCCGATCAGGCAGAAGTGGACTCAGCCGTTGTGGTATGCGGATGATGCCCAACGTACTACCGTGCTACTCGGCAGTTACATGGCAGGCGGACTCTCGGGGATGGGTGGGTTGAGTCACCAAGTGACAGGGAAGCAGACGTCGCCGGTCGATCGCGGCTGGGCGAGGCGAATTACCCAGGGGATGTCGGTCAGCCTCCTCGCGGGCTGCGCCACCGTTCTGGTCACCGCGTCGGGCGCCGCGGCCGCGCAACTCCCGGCCAGCGCGATGACCAGCACCACACTCGCCGCGTACGGTGCCGCCAAGACCGCGCCGCCACCGGGCGTACCGAACCCCGGCACGGAGGTGCCGCCGGCGCCGGTGCTGCCCGGCGGTACGACCCTGACGCCGCCGAGCGGGCTGCCCGCCCCGCCGCCGTCGCCGCCGGTCAGCCCGGTGGTGAACACCGTGCAGGTGCAGCAGTCCGCGGTGGAGGGGCTCTCTGAGCAGCTCACCCAGCTCAAGACCGACCTCCCTGCCAAGCAGGCGCTGGTCACCGCCGCCGACCAGGAATGGGCGGCCGCGTCCGAGGCGTACCGGCTGGCCCTGCAGGGCGGCAACGCCAGCGGCCAGTCGTATCTGAACCTTCTCGGCACCGCCCCGGACGCGCTGACGCCGCAGAGCGCACCCGCGCCCACCGACCTGAACGCCGCCGCGCAGGCGGTCGTCCAGACCGCCCAGAACTATTCGCAGGCGTACGCGACGGTCGCCCAGATGCAGACCCAGCAGGCCACGCTGCAGGAGCAGTTCACCACCCAGAGCGCATCGCTGCAGGCGATGCAGTCTCAGTACGCCGGCCAGCTGGCCGCCGCGAACGCCAGCTCAGACGCCTTCAACCTGGCCCTGGGCGGCCAGTATCTGTCTCCGCTTGGCCCCGGCGGCGCCGCCGCCCCGCAGGCGATGAAGGCGCTCTCGTACGCGATCGCGCAGATGAACGCCCACAAGATGTACGAGTGGGGTGCCGAAGGCCCGGACCGCTTCGACTGCTCCGGGCTGGTGATGGCCGCGTACGACTACGCCGGCATCCACCTCCCGCGCACCGCACGCCCGCAGTTCCGCGCCACCCGGCCGGTTCAGGTGAACGCCTTGCTGCCCGGTGACCTGGTCTTCTTCGCCACCGACAAGAGTGACTGGAACACCATCCACCACGTCGGCATCTACGTCGGCGGCGGCAAGATGATCAACGCCCCGCACGACGGCGTGCCAGTCCAGATCAACGCCATCTGGTGGTCCGAGTTCTTCGGCGCCACCCGCGTCGTCGGCGCCGTCCCGCCCGGCCAGGGCGGCACGTTGCCTGCCCTCCCACCGACCAGCGGAGGCGGTGGCGGTGGCGGTGGCGGGAACAACGGTGGCGGCACCACCACCCCGCCGACCAAGCCGGCCCCGCCGCCCCCCACCAAGCCTTCCGGCGGCGGCACCCCATCCAGCCCCTCAAGTCCGACTGGACCACCGTCGGGATCCCTCCCGCCGGCGACCCCCAGCGCGCCTCCACCGAGCACGCCGGCTGAGTCTTCGGCCCCGCCGCCGGCATCGCCTGCCGCTGGTGGCGGGTCACCTTCCCCATCCGCCTAACGTTTTCCGTCGCCGCGAGGGTGACGTTGTGGGAGTGAAATGCACCATTTCACTACCCAAAACGTCACCCTCGCGGCGTTTTTCGTCCCAATAATCAAGAAAACTCAGTGGGACGGGCGGGGGTCGGCGCGGTCTTCCCATTTGGTGGACAGCACCACGGTGGTGCGCGTACGGGCAACGCCGCGGATCCTGTTGACGCGGCCAATTGTGTGTTCCAGGGCAGCCACATCGGGCACCCGTACTTTCAGCATGAACGATTCCTCGCCGGCCAGGAACCAGCACGCCTCGATTTCCGGGAGATGCTGGAGGGCTTCGCCGATGTCGTCCTGTTCGCTGCCCTCGGACTGCAGGATCCCGATCAGGGCGGTCACTCCCAGACCGAGCGCGTCCGGGGCCACCGCGGCCCGGTAGCCGGCGATAACGCCGGTCGCTTCGAGCTTGGCCACCCGGTCGTGGACGGCCGGGGCGGACAGGCCCACCTGCCGACCGATCTCGGCGTACGTCTCGCGACCGCGCATCCGCAGCACAGCCAGTATTCGGCGATCGGTGTCATCCATTTTATGCGTCCCTCGAATCTGCCCGACCATCCTCGCGCAGGAGCGTAATGGCAGGTCGTCGGCCCGAAGCCGGCGGTTCCGGGGGCAGTTGCCTCGATCGATACCGAACCGAGCATTTGTCCGATTGGTAGATGGTTATCCCATAATTGGCCCGGTGACACTCGTCGTCACGGTCAGGGACCTTGTCAAAGTGCCAGTGAAAGCGCCTCAACGATGCTCTAATGACCGCCGGGAGCGAGATTTTTCCGTACCAGAACAACAGTGGACGGCATCAACGAGGGAGGTGCGGGTCGGTGGAGGTCGAGGGAAAACTGCTCACCCCTGGTGAGGTAGCCGCCATGTTTCGGGTGGATCCGAAAACCGTGACCCGGTGGGCGGCCGCGGGCCGAATCAGCAGCATTCGTACGCCCGGCGGCCATCGCCGCTTCCGTGAGTCGGAAGTGCGCGCCTTGCTGGCCGGCGAAGGTGGCCTGATCGACGACGACGCCGACTCGTAGGAACGGCGTTTTCACCCGCCCGCGGAACCAGATCGCGCCGCGGCGAGTCCAAGGGCTTGAAGTCTCCGACTGGCGGGGACGGTGGGCGGTGCGGCGAATGCGGGCTGATGACATCCCAGGACGTTCGTACGGCGTGCGCGAGCTCGCCGGGACAGTCGCGATGGCGGCGGTGGTCGGCATCGCGCTGGCCGGCTGCGCGGGTGGATCGTCGCCCGGCGGGGGCAGCGCGACGACACCGGCTCCGATGAGACCCACGGTGTCGCCATCACTACCCGCTGGGTTGCCGGCCGTCACGTACGCCCGTACGGGCGGCATCGCCGGTTTCCAGGACGAGCTGCGGATCACCCCGGACGGCCAGGTCATCGCGAGCACTCGCAAGGGTGCGGATCGGCACGGCACGCTGACCGCGAGCGAGCGGGCCGAACTCCTTGCGGCGATACCGAAAATCCCGCTCAGCGGGATGACTTCCACTCGTACGGCGGAAATCCCGGACGGTTTCCGATATGTCATCTCGGTAGGCGGGAGAAGCGTGCGTTTCGCGGACCCTTCAGTGCCGCCTCCAGTTAGCCAAGCGGTGTCCATTCTGAACCGCATTGTGTCGAGAGTCGCTGCGTGACTCGCCGGTGACTACACGCATTTCTTTTCACGCGTACCGCGCATAATGCCTGGCTGCCCGATCGGCAAATGAATTTTGCGCGGGTGTCGTAACACGATTTGCCCGTCCGGCGATGAAACGGCTAAGGCGATGTCGTAAGCTTCGCCCCTGTCGGTCGAGAGTCTGGATGCTCAGCCGAGCGTCGCGGCCGACGCCGCCGAATTGATGACTGGCGCGAAATGGCCAGAAGTCGAGCCGGGGACCCGAGTTCCTGGGGTGAATCCACGACCTGGTCGTGGTAGGGCGAATTTCTTCCCGCCCGAATCCGACAGCTAACTCGGCAGGCGGTATTGCGGAAGAAGGAGCTCGCGGGAAGTGACTCGCGCAAGCGCGCTATGGAAGCGCCTTCGTGTCTTCGTGGTGCCCACCGTTCTCACAGCGACTCTGGTCGCCGGAACCCTGGCCATGGCCAGCCCGGCGTCGGCGGATCCCAGCGTCAGTGACCTGACGCACCAGATCGACGCCCTCACGTCCAAACTGGACACTCTCAACGACCAGTACAACACCGCGAACGTGAACCTGGGCAAGATCAAGACCCAGCAGACGGCGGTGAACAAGCAGTTCGCCCAGGCCCAGACGCAGTATGCCGCGCTCCAGGACAAGACCGCGTCGTACGCGATCAGCGCCTACAAGGGTGGTGACGTGAGCATGATGAGCTCGATGATCACCAGCGGCTCGGCGGACACCTTCCTCGACCAGCTGACCACGCTGGACGCCCTCACCGGCAAGAACCGAGACCAGCTGGCCGCGCTCAAGGCGGCCAAGGCCGCGGTCGGCGCCCAGCAGGCCAAGCTGAACAGCCTGGCCACCGCCGCGCAGACCCTGGTGAGCACGCTCGGCACCAGCAAGAGCAGTTTCGACAGCCAGGCCAAGACGCTGCGCACGTTGCGGGCCAAGCTCGACCCGTCCGACTTCGGCATGGACGCGGCCGCACCCGACGCGCCGGTCGGCTCCTCGACCACGGTTCGGTACGCGTACGCGCAGCTCAACAAGCCGTATGTGTTCGCCGCCGACGGGCCTGACTCCTTCGACTGCTCCGGCCTCACCCTGGCCGCGTACCGGCAGGTCGGCATCTCGCTGCCGCACTCGGCGCACGAGCAGTACCAGATGTCACCGCACATCTCCCGCGGCGCGGTGGAAGCTGGCGACCTGGTCTTCTTCAACAACTTCGGGCACGTGGGCATCGCCATCAGCAACAGCAGGGTGATCCACGCGCCGACCGAGGGCGAAGACGTGAAGATCTCCCCCATCGACTCGATGGGATATGTCGGAGCCGCCCGGCCTGTCTGATCCATCCGCACACACTTCAGTGGCCCGGTTCCTGAAAAAGGAACCGGGTCATTGTTTTTACGCCAGTAACCAATAGTGACGACATCACTCGATTTTTGGTACGACGTAACGCTCGTCACCCCCGCGACGATGGGGGAATAAAGGTGATGTCGTAGGCTTCGCCTTTGTCGGTCGAGAATCTGGATGCTCAACCGAGCGTCATTGGCCGACGCCGCCGAATCGATGACCGGCGCCCCGCGCCGGAAAGCGAGCCGGGGACCCGAGTTTCTGGGGTGAATCCACGGTTTTCCCGTGGTAGGGCTAATTTCTTCCGGCCCGAATCCGTCAGCTAACTCGGCAGGCGGTGTGACGGAAGAAGGAGCTCGCGAGACGTGTTTCGCGCAAGCGCGCTACGAAAGCGCCTTCGTGCCATAGCAGTGCCCACCCTTCTGACGACGACTCTCCTCGCTGGCCCGTTGGCGTTGGCCAGCCCGGCCGCCGCCGATCCCAGTCCCAGCAACGTCAAGGCGCAGGTCACCGCGCTGCAGTCCAAACTGGACACTCTCAACGACCAGTACAACACCGCGAATTCCAACCTGGGCAAGGTAAAAGCCCAGCAGACCGCGGTGAACAAGCAGGTCAGCGCCACTCAGACGCAGCTCACCACGCTCGGTCAGAAGACCGCGTCGTACGCGATCAGCGCCTACAAGGGCGGCGACGTGAGCATGATGAGCTCGATGATCACCAGCGGCTCCGCGGACACCTTCCTGGACCAGCTGACCACCCTGGACGCGCTCACCGGCAAGACCCGCGACCAGCTCGCGGCGCTGCGGTCGGCGAAGGCGAAGCTGATCGCCCAGCAGGCCCAGGTGAACAGCCTGGCCACCGCCGCGCAGACCCTGGTGACCACGCTCAACACCAGCAAGAGCGGCTACACCACCCAGCTCGCCGCCCTCAAGAAGCTGCTCCCGCCAGGATCGCTGGACAGTAGCGGTGGCGGTGCGGATGGCCCGAGCCCGGACGCGCCCCAGGCCCCGGTCGGGTCGTCCACCACCGTGAAGTACGCGTATGCCCAGCTCGGAGCCCACTACGTGTTCGCCAAGTCCGGTCCGTACCAGGTCGGCTTCGACTGCTCCGGCCTGACGCTGGCGGCCTACCGGCAGGTCGGCATCTCGCTGCCGCACTCGGCCCACGAGCAGTATCAGGGCAACCCACACATCACCCGCTCCATGGTTCAGGCCGGCGACCTGGTCTTCTTCAACAACTTCGGGCATGTGGGCCTGGCGATCAGCAACAGCCAGGTGATCCATGCGCCGGAAGAGGGCGAGAACGTGAAGATCTCCAGCATTGACTCGATGGGCTTCGTCGGAGCCGCCCGACCGAACTAACTCAGACGCCCGCTTAGGCCCGGTTCCGTCCAGCGGAACCGGGCCTTTTATTATCCGCCGGGAGTGACCAGTCCGGTTTCGTACGCCAAGATGACCGCCTGGCTGCGGTCCCGCAGGTGCAGCTTGGCGAAAATCCGGCCGATGTGGGTCTTCACGGTCTGCTCGGCGACGATCAGCGTCGTCGCGATCTCGCCGTTCGTCTGGCCGGCGGCGATCAGCTTGAGCACCTCGATCTCGCGGGGCGTGAGCGTATGCACCGCGGCCGGGTTGCCCGGCGGTGGCCGGTCGTCCGGGCGGCGGCGGGCGAAATCAGCGATCAACCGGCCGGTCACAGAGGGCGCCAGCAGCCCGTCGCCGGCGTGTACGACTCGTACGCCGGCCACCAGGTCGGCGGCCGGCGCGTCCTTCAGCAGGAAACCGCTGGCACCGGCCCGCAGCGCTTCGTAGACGTACTCGTCGAGGTCGAAGGTGGTGAGGATGAGCACCCGGGTGCTCACCGGCTCGGGGGCGGCGAGAATCCGGCGAGTCGCCTCCAGACCGTCCATTTCCGGCATGCGTACGTCCATAAGGATCACGTCCGGGGGTGTGCCAGCGGCGGTGAGCCGCTGGACACCGCTCACCGCTTCCCGGCCGTCCACCGCGTCGCCGACCATCTCGATGTCCGGCTGCGCGGCCAGCAGGGCGCCGAAGCCCTGCCGGACCATCGCCTGGTCGTCGGCGATGAAAACGCTGATCATCCGACCGTCTCCGTCCCGCCGTACGGCATGGTCACCTCAACCACGAAACCGCCGCCCGGCGCCGGGTAGGCCAGCAGGGTGCCGCCGGCCAGCGTGACCCGCTCCCGCATGCCGACCAGGCCGTGTGGCTGCGCCGACGCGTCCGGCAGCCGGACGGTGAGAGCCGTGCCTGTACGCTCCGCGACCACCGCCGGACCGTTGCTGATCGTGACCACCACCGCGGTCGGCAGGTAGCCGAGCCGGACCGCGATCTCCGCGCCGGGAGCATGCCGGCCGGCGTTGGACAGGGCCTCCTGGACGATCCGGTACGCGGCGAGGTCCACCGCCGCCGGCAGGTCCACCGGCGGCCCGTCGACCTCGTGGGTGATCCGCGCGCCGGACGCGGCCATCGCGCTGACCAGATCCGGGATCTGCCCGACACCCGGCTGCGGCGCGAGGTCGGCCGGCGCGCCGTCCCGCAACACACCGAGCAGTTGCCGCATGTCGGTCAACGCGGCACGGGCGGCCGCGCCAATGTCGATGAACTCGGCCCGGGCCGTCTCCGGCAGATCCGTCAGCCGGTAGGGCGCGGTCTCGGCTCGTACGGCCACCATCGACATGTGGTGCGCCACCACGTCATGCAGCTCGCGGGCGATCCGGGCCCGCTCGGTGAGCAGGATCTGCCCTTCCTGCGCCTGCACAGTGGTCTGGCGCTGCTCGCTGAGCTGCTCGCCGGCCGTACGCCTAACATGCAACGCGCCGCCAATCACCAGGCCGGCAGTGACGATCATGGCCGCCAAGCTCACCTTGTCCCACAGATACACCTTGACGATGGCCGGGCCGATAGTCGGCACCACGACCACGAATGTGCCCAGCAGGCCTACCAGCCAGCCACACCGATAGGTGAGCAGGCCGATCCCGGCCGCCAGAGCAACGAGCTTCACGTCGATCCACAGTGGGTCATGCCAGGTCGAGTTGGTCAGGGCCAGCAGCGAACCAATCACTTGCAAACGCCAGGCCAGCAACGGAGCGCGGGTACCGAGCACCAGCGGCGCGACCAGCAGCACCCCGATGCCGAACGGCACAACCAACTCGTCTGTGCCACCAGAGATCAGGAGGTAGTCACCGCTGGCCAGCAGAACCAGCAGCGCGAAAACGACACAAACAGCGCCGAACAACAACCACAGCGCCCGCATTGACGGCAGTGGCGAACGATCGTCCTTACCCCACAGGAGCTGCGCGAACGCCTTCCCCAGCTGCCCGGTCGCCGTGCTGAGCCAGGCCGAAGGCGGGGCCTGGACTGTCTGAGTTGCCATGGTTTTCACCGTACGCGCAGGTGGTGGCCCTGTCGTCCGACCGCGGTGCGTCATACGACAGGGGTACGTGCGGCCGTACGGCTAAGGTGGGCCTGGAGTCGCCGAGAGGGGCAGCGGTGTCGGGTGTTGTTCTCGTACTGGCCGGGATAGTTGGCCAGCTGCCGCTGGTGATCGCGTTGCTGGTCGGCGTGGTGATGGCCATCCGGCGGCGGGCCCAGAATCCGCGGGCGGCCACGTTCGCGCTGATCGCCGCTGTCGTCGGCCTGCTCGCCGAGGCCCTCGTGATCATGGTGGTGGTGAGTAGTTCGCTGCTGCCGGAAATTGTCGCCAGTGCGCACGTGCCAGTGGCTTTGGTCGGCGTGGTCTATCGGGTGGTCGGGATTTTCGTGAGCCTGCTGGCGGCGATCCCGTGGATCCTCATCACCATCGCGTTGTTCGGTCGGTCGAAACCGGCCCAGGCCCTGCCTCCGGTCACTGGTTAGGAGCATTCGATGAACTATTCCAGTGGATGGATCGTGGCCCTGCTTTCCACTTTCGCCAACCAGACTCCGCAGCTCATCGCGCTGCTCGCCGGCATCGTGGTGGCGTTGGTCCAGTGGCGACAGGCCGGCCGCCGATCCGCGATCGCGCTGGGCGCCTTCGTACTCGCGCTGGCCGGGTTGGTGCTCAGCCTCGGGGTCGCCGGGCTGTCGCTCTATCTCCAGGTCGGCGCCGGGCTGAGCGCGGTGGCCACCGGGATGATCAACGCGGTGGCCAGCTTCGTGGTCTGCCTCTTCCCAGCCGCTGCCTGGCTGCTGATTTTCTTTACTTTGTTCGGAAAGCGCCGGCCAGCGGTCGCACCGAGCTGAGGCCAGCGCCGCGTTGGACACTGGCGTACGTTGCTGTCATGTCGTTGTTGCCGTTAGAAGATGCCGAGTTCCTGCGCTCGCCGTACGAGGTGCTCGCCCAGCTCCGGGCGAAACATCCGCTCGCCTGGGACGAAACGCTCGGCAGGTGGCTGGCTTTCGATTACCAGACCTGCAATGCCGTGCTGCGTGACCGCGATTTGGCGCGGATCTGGAAAGACCGCGAGCCGTCCGCTGATTTTGGGCAGTTCAACCTGATCCACCGCAACGCGCTGCTGGAAATGGAGCCGCCGGACCACACCCGGCTGCGCCGGCTGGTGTCAGTGGCTTTCACCCGCCGGCGTACCGAAGGACTGCGACCGCGGATCGCCACCCTCGCCGCCGCGCTGATTGACGGCCTGCGCGACGGGCCGGTCGATCTTATGAGCGCTTTCGCCGAGGAACTGCCCGTACAGGTGATTGGTGAGCTGCTCGGCATCCCGGCCACCGACTGGCCGTTGCTGCGGCCGTGGTCGAACGCGATCGTCAAAATGTACGAGCCGGCCATCATCGCCGAGCAGCGCGCGGCCGCCGAGACCGCGGCCGCCGAATTCGTCGGCTACCTGCGCGAACTGGTCGCGACTCGCCGGGTGACAGCCGGCGACGACCTGGTCAGCGCGCTCGTACGAGTGCGGGACACCGACGGCGACCGGCTCACCGAGGACGAACTGGTCACCACCTGCATCCTGCTGCTCAACGCCGGCCACGAAGCGAGCGTCAACGTGATCGGCAACGGCATGCTCGCGCTGTTGGAAAACCCCGCGCAATGGCATGCGCTGCAAGCGGACCCGTCGCTCGTACCAGCCGCCGTCGAGGAACTCATCCGCTTCGACTCACCTTTGCAGCTCTTCGAACGTACGGCCACCGCCGTCGTTTCCCTTCCCAGCGGCGAAATCCAGCCCGGCCAGCAGGTCGCCGCCCTGCTCGGCTCGGCCAATCGCGACCCGCTGGAATTCCCGCACCCGGACACCCTGAACCTCCGCCGCGACCCCGCCCACCTGGGCTTCGGCGCCGGCATCCACTTCTGCCTCGGCGCCCCGCTGGCCCGCGTCGAACTCCAGGAAGCCTTCGCCGCCCTGCTCCCGCTCCCCCTCACCCTCGCCGGCACAGCCACCTCCCGCCCCACCTTCGTCCAACACGGCCTAGCCACCCTGCCCGTCACCCTGACCTGACTCCGATGATTGAGTGCACAGGAGCCACTTGAGTCGCAGGGGAAACTGCCGATTCCGATAGGGTGCGGCGCGAAACTGTCGTACCCCTCCGGCAGATTTGCCCCCACCCAGTGACGGGTGGGGGGCGGGTTCGAGGACCAATGTTCAACTAAAAATTAGAGTCCACCTCTCAACCCACCCCCCGCCCGTTCAAAGGGAGGGGGAAAGAAAAACAGACACGTACGACAATTTCGCGCCGTAAAGCGCCCTTGACACGCGCAAAACGTCGAAAGCGTTAGTGGAAGCGGAAGAGGCGGAGGGAGTTGGTGACGACGAAGAGGGAGGAGCAGGCCATCGCGGCGCCGGCGATCAGGGGGTTGAGTAGGCCGAACGCGGCGAGTGGGAGGGCCGCGATGTTGTACGCGAAGGCCCAGAAGAGGTTGACCTGAATGGTTCGCAGGGTACGGCGGGCGAGCCGGATGGCGTCGGCGGCGGAGCGGAGGTCGCCGCGTACGAGCGTCAGGTCGGCGGATTCGATCGCCACGTCCGTGCCGGTGCCCATCGCGAGGCCGAGGTCGGCGGTGGCCAGCGCGGCCGCGTCGTTGACGCCGTCACCGACCATCGCGACGACCGCGCCGGATTCCTGGAGTCTGCGTACGGCGTCGACCTTTCCGGCTGGGAGGACGCCGGCGATGACGTCCTTCCGAGCGATCCCGACCTCGGCTGCCACCGCGCTCGCGACGGCCGCGTTGTCACCGGTGAGCAGCATCGGGCGCAGGCCCAGCGCACGCAACCGGCGGATCGCTTCGGCGGAGCTGGGTTTGACCGTGTCCGCAACGGAAATCATCCCGGCGGCCACGCCGTCGAGCGCGACCATCGCGACCGTTTGACCGGATTTTTCGGCCGCCGCAACGGCTTCGGCGAGATCTTCTGGTACGACGACGGACTGCTCGGCGAGCAGTTGCGGGCGACCGACGAGCACGGCGTGGCCGTCGACCTTGCCGCTGGCGCCCAGGCCCGGCAGCGCCACGAAATCCGAAACTTCCGGCAGCTGTCCCGATTCCGAAGCACGCGCGGCGATAGCGGCCGCGATCGGATGCTCGGAAGCTGCCTCGACGGCACCGGCGAGCCGCAGGACTTCGCCGCGCACTTGCACGACAACCATTCGGCCGGTGGTGACGGTGCCGGTCTTGTCCAGCACGATGGTGTCCACTCGGCGGGTCGACTCCAGAACTTGCGGGCCCTTGATCAAAATCCCCAGCTGCGCGCCTCTTCCCGTGCCCACCAGCAGGGCCGTCGGGGTGGCGAGTCCGAGGGCGCACGGGCAGGCGATGATCAGCACGGCGACCGCGGCGGTCATGCCCGGCACCACGCCGTTTCCGGTGACCCACCATTCCAGCAAAGTGAACGCGGCAAGGCCGATGACGACCGGCACGAACACCCCGGAAATTCGGTCGGCGAGCCGCTGAACAGCCGCTTTTCCGTTCTGGGCCTCGGTGACGAGCTTGGCCATCTGCGCCAGCTGGGTGTCCGCACCGACCCTGCTGGCCCGTACGACCAGTCGCCCGCCAGCGTTCACCGTCGCGCCGACGACGGTGTCGCCGACGCTGACCTCGACCGGCACGCTCTCGCCGGTCAGCATGCTCGCGTCCACCGCTGAGCGCCCGTCCACCACGATGCCGTCGGTGGCGATCTTTTCACCGGGACGTACGACAAACTCGTCGCCGACGATCAGCGCATCGATGGACACCTGATGGTCACGGCCGGCTCGCCGGACGATCACGTTCTTGGCGCCGAGATCGAGCAGCGCCCGCAACGCCGATCCGGCCCGTCTTTTCGACCGGGCTTCGAAATAACGGCCGGCCAGCAGGAAAACCGTCACGCCGGCGGCGACTTCGAGATAGATCTCGTCGGCACCGCGCGTTTGCGAGGCCAGAAACTCAAACGACATCCGCATGCCGGGCTCGCCGGCCGTACCGAAGAAAAGCGCGTAGAGCGACCAAAAGTACGCGACGAGGGTGCCCATCGACACCAGCGTGTCCATGGTCGCGGCGCCGTGCCGCAGATTGACCGCGGCGGCTCGGTGAAATGGCCACGCGCCCCACCCGACGACCGGGGAAGCAAGTGTCAAGGCCAGCCACTGCCAGTTCGTGAACTGCAGCGCCGGCACCATCGACAGCACCACGACCGGGATGGTGAGGGCCAACGAGATCAGCAACCGCTGGCGCAGCGGCGAAGTCTCGTCTGGAGCGACCTTCTCCTGCTCCGCAGGAGGTTTGGCGTCATAGCCGGCGGCCTGCACCTGGCCGATCAGAACGTCGACCGTCACCGAAGGCGGGAATTCAACGTGCGCGGTTTCGGTGGCATAGTTGACCGTCGCCGACACGCCATCGAGTTTGTTGAGCTTTCGCTCGACTCTGTTCGCGCAGGACGCGCACGTCATCCCGCTGATGGCGAGCTCGACGCCGGCGTTCACGACTCGACCAGCTGATATCCAGCCTCGTCGACGGCGGCCCGGATCACCCTGTCCGGCAACGGATTCGCGGACTCCACCGTGACCTCGCCGGTGGGCAGGTCGACGCTTACCGCCTGGACGCCTTCCAGGCCGCTGATTTCCTCGGTCACCGACCGGACGCAGTGCTCGCAGGTCATGCCGGACACCTGGTACGTGCTGGTGGTCATCTATGTTTCCTTTCGGAAATATCAGGAACGAACGAGCCGGGCGATCGCGTCGCTGGCCTCTTTGACTTTCTCGGCCGCGTCGGCGCCGCCGGACGCGACCGCGTCCTGCACGCAGTGACTGAGATGGTCATCGAGCAGCCCGAGCGCGACCGCTTGCAGGGCGCGAGTGGTGGCGGACACCTGGGTGAGGACGTCAATGCAGTACGTGTCCTCGTCCACCATCCGTTGCAGGCCGCGCACCTGCCCCTCGATGCGCTTCAACCTCGCCTGGATCTTCGCTTTGTCGTTCGTGTAGCCCGGAGTCATGCATTCACCGTACCCCTAGGGGGTAGGGGATTGCCAGCCCAGTCCGGCGGAAAATCCACAACGCCCCGTTGTCGGCGGCTGGCGCGGGCAACGGGGCGGTGCGGAGTAAGAATGCGTTACTGCAGGCCAGCGTACGAGTGCAGGCCGGAGATGACGAGGTTCACGCCGAACAGGTTCATCATCATGACGCCCCAGCCAACCATCGCGATCCAGGCCGCCTTCGGGCCCTTCCAGCCGGTGGTGGAGCGGGCGTGCAGGTACGCCGCGTAAACGACCCACGCGATGAACGACCAGGTCTCCTTCGGGTCCCAGCCCCAATAACGCGACCACGCAGCCTCGGCCCAGATCGCGCCGGCCATGATGGCGAAGGTCCAGATCGGGAAGGCGAAGGCGATCACCCGGAACGTGGTGCGCTCCAACACCTCCGCGGCCGGCAGTCGCGGGCCGAGGGTCAGCGGGAAGGACACCGCACGGCCGGCCAGGAACCGCTTGTCGTGATAGTAGCGAATCAAATACATCGCGCTGGCCACGAAACCGACCATGTAAATGCCGCTGGCCAGGGTCGCCGCGCTGACGTGGATCCACAGCCAGTACGAGTTCAGCGCCGGCACCAGCGGAACGACCGGCGTGTAGAGCACCGTGCCGGCCAGGCCCAGCAACAAAACGATCGGCAGCATCACGAAAGCGCCGATGTGCCGGATCGACCGCTGCCTGGTGAGGACGACGAGCCAGGCGACCATCGCGACGAAGCACACGGTGATCGCGTATTCGTACATGTTGCCCCACGGCACCCGGCCGGCGGCGATCGCGCGGGTGATCAGGGTGGCGACGTGGGTGGCGACGCCGACGATATTGAGCACCACGCCGATCTGGCCGGCGATCCGCGGCAGCGGGGAGGGCTCGGTCACCGCGCCACCGACCGGCGGCGAAACCGGCGCGTCCGCGACCGTCGCCCCACCCCCGACGGTGGCGAGCACTTTCGCCGACGACTTGCGACTGGCTCTCGCACCAAACGCGTATTCGACGCCGTACGCCAACATCGCGCCCGCGTAAAACAAAATCGTCGCGACCAGAAGATTGTCGGACAGGCTGGCCATCGCGGTCTCAGTCGGCATGCTCAGTTCCTTTCCCGCTCCCGCTGGAAACTGGGAGGGATGTGGTGATCTGTTCGAGCAGACGGTCGAACTCGCCGGCGAACTCGTCGGCATCGGTACGAGAAAGGCCACCGACGGCGACGACAGTGCGAGCACTGTCGTTGGAGTCCGGGGTCAACCGCACCCACAGCCGCCGGCGGCGGATGCGCAGCGAACACAGCAAACCCAGGACGATGCAGATCGCGGCCACCAGCACCACGTTCTGACCGGGGTTCTGGTCGACCCGGATGCCGGCCCATTCGCGGTAGCCGACGAAGGCCACCGTGCTGCCGTCGTCGAGCTTCCAACGATCGCCCGGCTGAAGGAAATGCGTGCCGACCAGCTTGAGTTTGCCGCGGTCGATCTGGTTTTGGTCCAGCGCGTACACCGATTTCGGGATGCCGGAGGACAAACCGGTGTCACCGCGGTACGCGGCGAGAGTCAGCCCAGGCGAGCGCGGCGCCGGGCTGAGCGAGGAGACCTTGGGCCCTTCGGTCGGGGTGGTCGGGGTGAAGACGCCCTGGAACGCGACCTCGACCCCGGACGTACGAGCGGCGCCTGGTTTCTGGTTGGCGTCCGCGAAAACCGCGATTCCGGACGAGGACAGGTTCTGGTCCTGCGGCAGGAACGGGCTCGGCGACGTGAAGGTCTGCCCGTATTTGTCGGTGTAGCTGATGATCGGCGAGTAACCGGTGTCCAGCAGGTAAATCCGGGCGCCCTGGAACCGCAGCGGGTCGTTGACCTCGATGGTGCTGTTCATGCTGGGCCCGCCGAGGCCGTCGTCGTACGTGACATCGGCGGCATATTTGGACGGCTCACCGCTGGGCAGGTAGTCGGCGTGGAACTTTCGCAGGTGTACGCAGAAAGGCGGCAGACTGGAGTCCGTCACGTCCCGGCCGAGCGTGTACTGGTCGTACTGCTGCAGCGAGTCGCAGAAGCCGTCGCCCTCGGTCAGCAGCACATTGGCGTTCCAACCCCACAACGCGCCGGATGCGACCCCGATCAACAGCACCAGCAACGAAAGATGGAAGACCAGGTTGCCGGTTTCGCGCAGATAGCCCTTTTCCGCGCTGACCTCGACGACCTCGCCCTTTTCCCGTACGACCGTGCGCCAGCGCCGACGCCTCAACACGCGACGCAGGTCGGCGGCCAGCTCGGCCGGTTTTCCGTCCGTCGCCGGAAGTTCGGCGTGGTGGCGCATCCGGTCGAGGAACTTCGGGGCCGCCGGCGGGGCCTGCTGGAGCGCCTTGGCGTGCAGCTTGATCCGCGGGTAGAGGCAGCCGATCAGCGAGATGAACAACAGCAGGTAGATCGCCGCGAACCAGGGCGAGCCGAAAACGTTGTACGCCCCGATTTTGTCCAGGATCGGACCCAAAACCGGGTGGTCCGACAGGTACGACTGGACCTTCTCCGGGTTCAGGTCCTGTTGCGGCAGCAGCGATCCAGGCACCGCGGCCAACGCCAGCAGGAAAAGCAGCACCAGCGCGGTCCGCATGCTGGTCAGCTGCCGCCACCAGCGCACCACGATCGCCTTGCCGCGCGGGTTCTTCGGCGCCGGTTCGACCGGCGCCGGAGCGGTGGAAAGAGTGTCGAGACTCAAATCGGGATCTCCCCTGGAGGAAGCCAACTCCGCAGCCAGATGACGACCGGATCCCAGCCGCCCAAAAGCAGCAAAAGGCCAACGACCAGCAACATCGCGCCGCCGATCCGGGTCACCCACACGCTGTGCCGGCGGACGAAGGCGAGCGCGCCGATCAGCCGGCGGAATCCGAGGCCGAACAGCACGAACGGGATGCCGAGACCGAGGCCGTACGCGGCGGCCAACACCGCCCCGCGGGCGACCGATCCGGAGGTGGCCGCAAGGCCGAGCACCGCGGCCAGCGTCGGGCCGGTGCAGGGCAGCCAGCCGAGCGCGAACACCGCGCCCAGCACCGGCGCGCCGACCAGGCCCGAAGCCGGCAGCCAGCGCATCCGTACGGTCCGGTCCAGCCCAGGGATCACGCCCAGGAACGCAAGACCCATCACCACGATCAGCGCGCCGACCACCCGCTGCACGATCGGCGCGTAGTCCAACAGCACAATGCCCAGCCCGCCAGCGGCCGCCGACAGGATGGTGAAGACGGCGGTGAATCCGACCACGAAAAGGCCGCTGCCCAGCAGCACCCTGCCCCGCACTCTGGTGGCGTTTGCGGTGCGTACGACCGTGCGGCCAGTCGGGTCGATGCCGGTGGCCGCGTCCAGGTCAGCGCCGGCGAGGCCGGTCACATACGAGACATATCCCGGCACCAGCGGCAGAACACACGGCGACAGGAAGGACAGCAGGCCCGCGGACGCCGCCAGCGCGAGCGCCGCCAGCAGTGGCCCGCTCGTCACTGTCGCCGCCGCGTTCACGGTTTCTCACCGGCCAGGGACAGCACGACGGGCTCCAGGTCGGTGGCCAGAACGGCATCCCGGAACAGGGCCGCGACCCGGCCAGAGCGGTCCAACACGATGGTGGACGGGATCGTGGTGGGCGGCGTTTTCCGGAATTTCACGCCGATCCGGCCCTCCGGGTCGAACAGGCTCGGATACGTGATCCCGTTCGTACGCTCGAAGGCCAGCGCCCGGTCCTGGGTGTCGCGGATGTTCACCCCGACGAACTCGACACCTTTGGCTTTGGTGGCCAGATAAGCCTGCTGCAGGTCGGCGGACTCGGCGCGGCAAGGCGCACACCACTGGCCCCAGAAGTTGATCACCACGACTTTGCCGCGCAGCGCCGAAAGTGCGAAGGACGCCCCGGTCAGGGTGGTGCCGGTGATCTCCGGCGCGGCGACCCGCTGGCCGATCGCCCACTGCTGTTTTCCGGTCCCGGTGGGCACATATCCGCGTTCTCCGCCGGCGCTCTGGTTGACCGCGTCGTTGCCGACCGCGCAGCCCGATGCCAGCAATGTGGTCGCGAGGGTCAGCCCGAAAAGCGTGCGGCGCCGCATCAGGCGCCCTTGGCGGCCGGGTCGGTGCGGCCAAGGAGCGCGGCGGCCGGCTCGGTGTAGTCGATGCCGGCGAGGGTGGCCCCGTCGAACCGGAACGAGGTCAGGCTGGCGAGGCTGCACTGTCGCTTGCGGGGGTCGTGCCAGAGCCGCTCGCCTTCCGCGTAGCGGCGCGCCATCCAGATCGGCATCTGGTGGCTGACCAGCACGACTTCGTGGCCTTCGGCGATCAGCCGGGCGTCCTGCACGGCGGCCATCATGCGGGCCGCGACCTCGCGATACGGCTCGCCCCACGAGGGCGTGAACGGGTTGCGCAGGCGATACCAGTAGCGCGGGTTGGCGAACGCGCCGTCGCCCGGGCCGGTGGCCAGGCCCTCGAACTGGTTCGCCGACTCGATCAGGCGGTCGTCCGTACGCACCTCAAGCTCGAACCGGGAGGCCAGCGGCAACGCGGTCTGCTGCGCGCGCTCCAGCGGGCTCGCGATCACCGCGGTGATGTCGTGCCCGGCCAGCGACTTCGCCACCACCTCGGCCATCTGCTCGCCGAGCCCCGACAACCGGTAGCCCGGCAGCCGGCCGTACAGGATCTTGGCGGGGTTGTAGACCTCGCCATGGCGCATCAGGTGGACGGTCGTCTGCGTCATGCGGCAGCCCCAGCGGCGACCGCGGCGGCCGGGAGGGCGGCCTCGATCAGCTCCAGCTCGGTGCCGCCGAGCGCGGTCGAGACGAACCAGCACTCGTACGCGCTCGGTGGCAGATAGACGCCCGATGCCAGCATCGAATGGAAAAACGCCTTGTACGCGGCGGTGTTGGTTTCCCGCGCGGTGTCATAGTCCCGTACGTCCGTGTCGGTGAAGAAGACGCCGAACATGTTGCCAGCGGTGGAAATTCGGTACGCCACGCCGGCGGCCGACAAGGCTTTCGTGACCAGGTCTTGCAAAATCGCGGACGTACGGTCGAGCTGCGCATAGACCGCGTCCGTACACTCTCGCAGGGTGGCCAAGCCCGCCGCGGTGGCCAGCGGGTTCCCGGACAGCGTGCCGGCCTGGTAGACCGGGCCGGCCGGCGCCAGCGACGCCATCACGTCCGCACGGCCGCCGAAGGCCGCCGCCGGCAGTCCGCCGCCCATGACCTTCGCGTACGTGACGAGGTCCGGGACGACTGGGTCGAGGCCGTACCAACCGGACCGGGAGACCCGGAAGCCGGTCATCACCTCGTCCATGATCAACAGCGCGCCGTGTTTGGTGGTCAGCTCGCGGAGCTTGGCGTTGAAGCCGTCGCGCGGCGCCACCACCCCCATGTTGCCGGCAGCCGCTTCCGTGATCACGGCCGCGATCTGGTCCCCCAGCTCGGCGAAGGTCTTCTCCACCGCGGCGATGTCGTTGTACGGCAGCACGATCGTCTCGCCGGTCTGCGCGCCGGTCACACCGGGCGTGTCCGGCAGCGCCAGCGTCGCGACCCCGGAGCCAGCCGCGGCGAGCAGCGCGTCGACGTGTCCGTGGTAGCAGCCGGCGAATTTGACTAGCAGCCGCCGCCCGGTCACCCCGCGGGCGAGGCGCACCGCGCTCATCGTCGCCTCGGTGCCGGAATTGACGAGTCTGACCTGCTCAGTGGGCGTACGGGCGACGATTTCCTCGGCCAGCAACACCTCGGCCTCGGTGGGCGCGCCGAAGGATGTGCCACTCAAAGCGGCCTCCCTGACGGCCTCGACGACCGCCGGGTGCGCGTGTCCGAGCACCATCGGGCCCCACGAACAGACCAGGTCGACATAACGCCGGCCGTCAGCGTCTGTCAGGTACGCACCGGCCGCCGACGAGATGAACCTCGGCGTGCCGCCGACCGCCTGGAACGCCCGAACCGGCGAGTTCACCCCGCCCGGGATGACGGCCTCGGCCCGGTCGAACAGGCGTCGAGAAACCGGCGCCTCATAGTCGTACGGAAGCGGCGGTGTTGGGCGATCAGAGCCGGCTGGAACGTCTGCCACGACCTCTATTCTCGCAAGTCGCTCCGGCCGGCTCGGCCGGGGGTTCGACAAGTTGTCGAAGTTGATCCGCCAGTCACTTCCTGTGAGAACGATTAAGACTTATGCCTGATACATCCGTTCCGCGTGTTATCGGCGATTAGTGATGGTTCGTTCGCCTAGCGTGCCTACGGACGAGAGGAGAGTGCCCATGTCCTGCGGCACCACACACGAATGGTCCGGTGAAGCGTCCTGGTTCTGCTGCGGCGCGTCCTGGGGGCCGTGCTCTGCGGCCGGCAAGGGCGCCTGCCAGACCTGTACGTCCAGCGCCCTGCAGTGCGCGTGGCCGAACGCGTCCAAGGCGTGTTTCGAGATCACCCGGCCGGACCTGTGCCACGAAACCCTGCAACCGCACAGCTGCGGCGACTCGCTGTGGGTCCGGCACTGGTGCAGCGGAGTGTGCGTGCCGGTGAAAGTGGCGGACTGCGGGCCGCGTACGAAGAGTTTCTGTGGCGGCCAGACATGTTGCGAAGGCCAGTGCCGGTCGAACCGGGTAGTTGACCTGACCGCGGCGGCCTTCAGCCGGATCGCGAACCTGAACAGCGGCCTGGTGCCGGTCGAGATCCGGGCCTGACGCGATGAGTTCAGTGGATCGACGGACTTTCCTCACCGGCGCGGTGCTGGGCAGCGCGGCCATCGTCGGCGCCACCACCTTTGGCGGCACCGACCCGGCCGCCGCTTTTCGGCGCGACACCTCGGAAATCGCCGCCGGCGCCATCGACCCGGGTTTCGCCGAGGGCCGGGTGACGTCTAACCGCAACGGCGTTCTGGGCGTACGCGGATCGGACCAGATCCTGCACCGGATCCTGGTCACCAGCGCCACCAGTTTATGGAAAATGGACCCGATCCCGGTCAGCCAGGTGGCGGTCGGCGACGGACTTTACGCGCGCGGAGCCCGATTACCCGACGGCACGCTCGCGGCCGACGCGGTCTGGGTCAATCTGGTCAACGTGGACGCCGATATCGCCGCGATCAGCACGGCCAGGGTGGATCTCAGCCACAACGGCCACCGGATCGTCGCGCATGTCGTCAAGGGAAAGACCGCTGTCACCTACCGAAGCGAGCCGGCCAGCGGCGACCTGTCCAAACTCCGGGTCGGCCATCACGTACGAGTGCTCGGGCTGTGGCATCCGGACACCAACGAAATGAGCATTTCCACCCTGCACAGCATGGCCACCTCATGACGTTTTTCGTTTTACTGGCGTCCATTCAGCCGGTGGTGGTGGGCGCCATGCTGGCCTGGGCCGGCGCCTACAAACTAGCTGGCCGTACGGTCGGGGTAGCGGCCAGCCGGTCCGCGCTCCCCCGGCTGCTCGGCTCGCACCGGCGAGCGCTCGCGGCTTACCGCCTGACCGGACTGATCGAGCTGGTCGTCGCGCTGGTTTTGTTCGGTGGCGGGAAAACCCCGTCAACGGTCATCGTCGGACTGGGATTTCTTTGCTATTTGGCGTACGCGAAGATGGTCGTTCCGCAGAGTTCATGTGGTTGTACGAGCGCGTCCACATCGCCGGTGGGCTGGCGAAGTTTTGGCCGCGCCGCGATCGTCGCGGTCGGCGGGGTGCTCGCGATGCTGCCGATCGCCGTACCGTGGTGGAAGGGTTTTGGTGCGGACCCGATCTGCGCGATGTTCCTTGCCACCGCCGAAAGTTTGCTGGTGCTCGGGCTTTCACCGGACTTCGACCGGCGCTGGCTGCGACCGGCCCGGGCGCTGCGGCTCAAATACGGCCGGCACCCGCTTGTCGATGTGCCGGACACCGTGCCCGTCGCGGCCACCGCGTACAACGTTGAACGCAGCGAGGCTTTTACTCCGGTGGCGCACCTGATCTCGTCCGGGCTACAGGACAGCTGGGACGCCGAAGGCTGGCGAATTCTGACGTACGCCGGCCGGCTCGACGATCGCGAAGTGACGATTGTCTTCGCCGTCGGGATGACGACCGACACGGTGGGTATTCGCGTCAGCGTGGTGGAAGAACAGACCGGACAAATCATTCCAGTCGAGGCATTTCAGCCCGCCGGTTGAGATTCGGATATAGCTGAAACATCCGGATGTTCCTCCCGGTCTGACGGAAAAGTCTGGATCGTTTATCCCGCCTTAGCGGGTTTCTCTTGTTATTTGTTGACAGACTTCGCGAATGCGTTGACGATATCCGCTAGCGACGACTCGTCTTCAGCACGAGAAGGTGATGCGCCATAAGCAACCTCAACGAATCGCACAGTTAAGCGGTCATTCCGCTTTCTTTTACCAGCAGCCGATTTTTGGGTCCCTGCTGGGCATCCTTTGTGGACAGTCGCGTACGCCTTTGGCGTGCGGTCATGTTGCCATACGGGCGTCTTGAGGGAGACGTGCGAGGGAAGGAGACTCACTATGGCTTGCGGTACGGTCAACGAAGCGCGGGGAGAGGCGTCGTGGTTCTGCTGCGGCGCCGGTTGGGGCCCCTGCGGCGGCGCCGGTGGCGGCGCCTGCGGAAACTGTAATTCCGGCTCACATCAGTGCGCCTGGCCGAACGCCTCATCGGCGTGTTTCAACATCACCCGACCGGATCTGTGCGGCGAGAACCTGGCCCGCAAGGGCTGCGGGACCGGCATTTATGTCGCGCACTGGTGCTCGGGCGCCTGCGTGTTCGTGACGGTCGCCGACTGTGGCCCGAACACCCACCAGTTCTGCAACGAGGCGTCTTGCTGCACCTTGAACGGCCAGCGGCTCTGCGTCACCAACCGCGACATCGACCTGACGCCGTCCGCCTACAGCCTGATCGCCAGCCTGAGCACCGGCCTGACGCCGGTCGCCATCGGACATTGAGGAGAGCGTCATGAGTGTCGACAGAAGGCGTTTTCTGTCCGGTACGGTGCTCGGCGGCGCGGCCGCGGTCGTCACCGCGACCGCGTTCGGGGCCGCGGATCCAGCGGCCGCGTTCGAGCGCGACATGCCCGCGCTCGCGCCCGGCGCGGTCGACCCGAACTTCATCGACGGCCGGGTCATGTCCGTCAGCAAGAACGCGCTCGGCGTACGCGGCTCCGACCAGGTGCTGCACCGCATCATCGTCACCGGCGGCACCAGCCTGTGGAAGATGGAGGCGGTCGGGATGGACCAGGTCCTGGTTGGCGACGGGCTCTACGCCCGCGGCGCGCGGCTGCCTGACGGCACCCTCGCGGCCGACGCAATCTGGGTCAACATCGTCAACCTGGACGCGCACATCACCTCGATCAGCGCCTCCCGGATGGAGTTGAACCACAACGGAAAGAAGATCGTCGCGCACGTCGTCAAGGGAAAGAGTGCCGCCACCTATCGCGGTCAGGCCGCCACCGGCGACCTGTCCGGGCTACGGGTCGGGCACGCCGTGAAGGTGATCGGCGTCTGGATCCCGGACACCAACGAAGTGAACGTGTCGACGGTGCACAGCATGGCACCGGCGGCCTGACGATCGGGGGGATTCCGTGGTGAGCGTTATCGCATCCATGCAGCCGCTGGTGATCGCGGCGATGCTGGCGTGGGCCGGCACGTACAAGTTGCTCGGTCGTACGGTCGGCGTGGCCGCCAGCCGGTCCGCGCTGCCCAAACTGCTCGGCTCGGACCAGCGGGCCGTGGTCGGCTACCGGGTCACCGGCGCGGTCGAGCTGACGGTCGCGGTTCTGCTGCTGGTCGCTGGCAGTACGCCGGTGCCGGCGGTGGCCGCGACCGCGGTCGGGGTGAGTTTCCTGGCATACCTGGGATACGCCAAGGTCGCGGTGCCCAAGAGTTCGTGCGGCTGCACCAGCTCGCGGGCCGAGCCGATCAGCTGGCGCGGCTTCAGCCGGGCCGCCATCGTGGCCGTTGGCGGCCTGGTGGCGACGATCGCGGCGATCACGTCGACCGGCTCGCCCTGGTGGTCGGCGCTGGCTTCCCAGCCACTGCCGGCCGTACTGGTGGTGGCCGCCGAAGTGGTGCTGGTCCTGTCGCTGTCCCCGGACTTCGACCGGACCTGGATCATGCCGCTGCGCATCTGGCGGATGAAGTACGGCCGGCATCCGCTGGCCGGCGTCCCGGACACCCTGCCGATCACGGCGACCTCGTACAACCTGGAGCGCAGCGAGGCGTTCACCGCGGTCTCCCATGTCGTACGTTCCGGCCTGCTGGAGAGCTGGGACGAGGACGGGTGGCGGGTGCTGACGTACGGCGGCCGGATCGGCAAACGCCCAGTCACCGTGGTGTTCGCGGTCGGGCTCGACTCAGCCACGGTGGGCATCCGGTCGAGCATCGTGGATGAGGCCACCGGCGAAATCCTGCCGGTGCCGGCGCCGCCGCACCCCGCTCGTACCGTCCTGCCGGTGGTCGCCACCGCCTGACTCGCACCGGTGTGGACCAGCGCCGCTCCGCACCGGCTCTCCCTCCACTGTGGACGTGTTACGAAAGGGGATCCGCCATGGGATGCGGTACGAATCAGTGGTCCGGCGAGGCGTCGTGGTTCTGCTGCGGCGCCGGGTGGGGTCCCTGCGGGGACGCCGGCGGCGGAGCCTGCGGGAACTGCAACTCCGGCTCCTACCAATGCGCTTGGCCGTACGCGTCAGATTCCTGCTTCAACATCACCCGCCCCGACATCTGCGGTGAGAGTCTGCCGTACAAACCGTGTGGCAGCACCATTTTTGTCACGCACTGGTGTTCGGGCGCGTGTGTCACGGTCTCGGTCGCCGACTGCGGTCCGAACACTCAGATGTTCTGCGGTGAGGCGGTGTGCTGCAACGGAACCTGTCGCACCAACCGCGACTGCGACCTGACTCCAGCCGCGTACAGCGTGATCGCCAGCCTGGACACCGGCCTCACCCCGGTGATGTTCGGCTACTAACCTCCGCGAATGTAACGAAACGGCTCGGTTTGTACGTTGTTTCGTTACATTCGCGAGCGCGCAACGCGTTTCGGCGGTGGTGGTGATTCGTACGAAACCGGCTGGTTGTCGGGGTGATCCACGACACTTGGCCGGCTACGATCGGGCTCTCTGCCGCCGTATGAGGAGCCACGCATGAGTCAGGAAGTTCGCGGAGTCATCGCGCCGGGTAAGGGACAACCGGTCCGGCTGGACACCGTGGTGGTGCCCGATCCGGGGCCCGGCGAGGCGCTGGTGAAGATCCAGAGCTGCGGGGTCTGCCACACCGACCTGCACTACCGCGAGGGCGGCATCAACGACGACTTCCCCTTCCTGCTCGGCCACGAAGCCGCTGGCATCGTGGAGGCCGTGGGCGAGGGCGTCGAGGACCTGGCGGCCGGCGACTTCGTCGTCCTGAACTGGCGGGCGGTCTGCGGGAAATGCCGCGCCTGCCTGCGTGGCCGGCCCTGGTATTGCTTCAACACCCACAACGCCACCCAGAAAATGACGCTCAAGGACGGCACAGTGCTCTCGCCCGCGCTCGGCATCGGTGCCTTCATTGAAAAAACGCTGGTCCACTCTGGACAGTGCACGAAGGTCGACCCGACCGCTGATCCGAAAGCCGTGGGGCTGCTCGGCTGCGGGGTGATGGCCGGGCTCGGCGCCGCCATCAACACCGGCGGGGTCACCCGCGGCGACACGGTGGCCGTTTTCGGTTGCGGTGGCGTGGGTGACGCGGCGATCGCCGGCGCCAGGCTGGCCGGTGCTCGTACGATCATCGGCGTCGACGTCGACGACCGGAAACTGGCGTGGGCGCGCAAACTTGGCGCGACGCACACCGTGAACGCCAAGCAGACCGACCCGGTCGAGGCGATTCGCGAGGCCACCGGTGGTTTTGGCGCGGACGTGGTGATCGAGGCGATCGGCCGGCCGGAGACGTACGAACAGGCCTTCTACGCCCGCGATCTCGCCGGCACGGTCGTGCTGGTCGGCGTGCCCACCCCGGACATGCGGCTGGAAATGCCACTGCTTGATTTCTTCGGCCGCGGCGGCGCGCTGAAATCATCCTGGTACGGCGACTGCCTGCCCTCCCGGGATTTCCCGATGCTGGTGGACCTTTACCAGCAGGGCCGGCTCGATCTGGACGCCTTCGTCTCGGAGACCACCACGCTGGACGACATCGAGGCCGCGTTCGAGAAAATGCATGCCGGCGAGGTCCTGCGCTCGGTCGTGGTCCTTTGATCGAGAAGGTGGTCACGTCCGGGAAGTTCGAGCTCGATGGCGGCAGCTGGGACGTCGACAACAACGTTTGGCTGGTGGGCGACGAAAACGAGGTGCTGGTGATCGACCCCGCCCATGATGCCGAGGCGATCCTGGCCGCGGTCGGGAAGCGCAGGGTCACCGCGATCGTCTGTACGCACGGCCACAACGACCACATCGGCGCGGCGGAGGCGGTAAAAACCGCCACCGGCGTGCCGGTCTGGCTGCACCCGGCCGACCGGATGCTGTGGGACGTGGTTTATCCCGAGCTGCCGCCGGACGGCGAGCTTTCCGACGGTCAGGACCTGCCCGTCGCCGGCACGGTCCTGTCCGTACGGCACGCGCCGGGCCACTCGCCCGGCTCAGTTTCGCTCTACAGTGCGGATCTGGGCGTGGTCTTCACTGGCGACACGCTGTTCAACGGCGGACCAGGCGCGACCGGCCGCTCGTACTCCGACTTCGACACCATTGTCGCGTCGATTTCGGCGCGATTGCTCACTCTCGCGCCGGACACCACCGTCCACACTGGACACGGCGACGACACCACCATCGGCGCTGAGGCCGCGCATCGACAGGACTGACTCAAAACATAGTGTTCTGGTTGGCGGGATCGTCGGGCACCGGCTGCGCCACATCCCAGTGCTCGACGATTTTCCCGTCCGCGAACCGAATGATGTCCACGATGGCGGTCCCTCGCTCCGCATCGGTCAGCTTCATGAGCCCGTGCGTCACGACCAGGTCTCCCTCCGCTATAACCCTGCGGATGTCCAGCCGCAGCTGCGGGAACCGCTCGACAAACGCGCCGAGGAATTTCCTCGAAGCTTCCGCGCCATCGGGTGCGTGCGGATTGTGTTGCACGTACGACGGGCCAACGTAACGATCGAAAGCCTCCATGGGTCGCCTCGCGTTGAAGGCGAGATCGAGGTACGCCCGCGCCGTTTCCTTGTTCTGTTCCAGATCCATCCACCCATTCCACCAACGGTTCGGCGAAATCCGAAGGACCGATCGGATCTGATGCCATACCCTGAAGGTATGGTCGATCTCGAGGTGCGAGAGCTGCGGTATTTCCAAGCGGTCGCCCAGGAGCTGAACTTCTCCCGGGCCGCCGAGCGACTCGGCATCGCGCAGCCGCCGCTGTCCCGGGCGATCCGGCAACTGGAGCGCCGGGTCGGTACGCAACTGTTCGAGCGAGACAACCGGCGGGTCGCACTGACCGCCGCCGGCGCGGTCCTTATGGACGAGGCGACTCAGGTCTTCAACGCGATTTCCGCGGCCGCCCTGCGGACCCGCCGAGCCGCCGCGGCCAGCCCGGCGCTGGTAGTGACTGCGAAGCCGATGGTGACCACCGACTTGCTGCGTCGCATCCTCGAAGCGTACGGGCCAGATCCTGGGCTCGAGGTGGTCATCAGCGGCTTTGGCGAGCAGGCCGACCTGGTCCGCGACGGCCGCGCCGACGTGGCGCTGCTGGGCCTGCCCGGCGACCATCGCGGCCTCGACCTCCAGGTGCTGACCAGCGAGCCGCGGGTAGCCGCGCTGCCGACCGGCCACCCGCTCGCCGGCCGGGCCGGGCTGAGCCGGCACGACCTCGCCGGCCTGCCCTTCCCGCGCTGCCGGGAAACCAGCCCCGCTGAGCGGTCGTTCTGGGGCGGCGATGACCCCGCCGACGGCCCGGTCATCCAGGACAGCTCCCAACTCCTGGAAGCCGTCGCGCTCGGTCAGGCGGTCGCCCTCATCCCGGCGTCCCTGGCCGCTCGCAACCGCCGCGACGACATCGCCTACCGCCCGGTCCCGGACGCCTGCCCGTACGAGATCGCCGCCGGCTGGCCGGCTGGCAGCCGCAACCCCGCCATCGCGCACTTCGTCGAAACCGCCCTTGGCCTGGCTACCGCCGGGCGGCCGTCCGAGCGTTCAGCACAGTCATGACGACGACCAGGACGCTTGCCACCACCAGGACGGTCGCGAGCGTGTGCAGGCTGGCATCGGTGGCGCGCTCGCGATAGGTGACGCTGATCAGGCTCGCCGCCGCGATCGCGCCCACATACATGAAAGTACGCAGCAAACCCGCGGCCGTACCAATATGAGCGGCCGGCGCCTGCCCGTACATGGCGGCCTGGTTGGCGACCACCACCATGGCGTTCTGTACGCCGAAAACCACGCTGACAGCGAACAAAAGCCAGATCGAGGTGGCGTGGTCGAGGAAAAGCAGACTGGCCGAACCGACGGCCAACAGAGTCGCGCCCACCAGCAATGGTCCCCACACCGCGCGCCTGCGCGAGACGATCGCCGAAACCACCGCGGCCACCACAAAAGACGGCATCAGGATCAGCCCGGCGGCGGACGCGGACAGCCCTGCGCTCTGCTCCAGCCACTGCGTCCAGCCGTAGAGAAAGCTGTACGTGACCAGGAAAGTCAGCGCATAGCGCAGATAGGTCGCGGTCAGGGCCCGGTTGCGTACGAGCATCCGAACCTCGGCGAAAGGCGCGGCCGCCCCCGATGCGCCAGCTTCGGCGGGTTCGCGCGGCTCGTCGGCTGGCAGCCAGCGCAGCGCGAAAATCGCCCCGACCACAGCCAGCGGCACGTTCACCAGGAAAATCGAGCGCCAGCCGCCGGCCGCGATCAACAGACCGCCCAGCGGCGGGCCGACCGCCATGGTGACCTGGCCGGCGATGGCGAGCGCGCCGAGCACCCGGCCAGGCACCGGTTGGTCCAGCCGTACGGACTGCTGCCGGACCATGGTCATGGCCGCCGGGTAAGCCGCCGACGTGCCCACCCCAATGACCACCCGAGAGGCGATGACCAGGCCAAACGCGCCGGCCCAAGCACCGAGCAGGCCGCCGGCCGCGACCATCGCGAGCCCGGCCAGGTAGATCCGCCGCGGTCCGAACCGGTCGGCGAGCTTGCCCATCACCGGCTGGCCGACCGCGGTCGCCAGGTAGAGCGCGGAAACCAGCCACGCGGTCCGGTCCGCGCCGACCCCGAAGGCCTGGCCAATCGACACCAGGGCGACCGCGATGATCGAGGAATTGATGGGGTTCAACACGGATCCGGTCGAGGTGGCCAGCACGAACCGCGGGCCGAATCCGACGGATTTCGGCGTGAGCGCCGAAAGCGTACCCGTCATGAGGTGGATCTGTTGTTACTGTCCATGAGGAAATTCTGCGCCGCGAACTGACCAGGACTAAATACCCGTTTCGGCCGGCGAGATACCCTCCGGGTATGCCAGTGGACATCCGCCTGATGCGATATGTGGTGGCGATCGCGGAAGAAGGCAGCTTCGGCCGGGCCGCGGCCCGGCTGCATATCGCCCAGCCGCCACTCAGCCGGCAGGTCGGCGAACTGGAGCGCGAACTGGGGGTGCGACTCTTCGAACGCCGGCCCACCCGACTGACCGCGGCCGGCGAGGCTTTCGTCGAGTCCGCCCGGAAAGTGATCGCCGACGTCGACCGGGCGGTGGCTCGTACGAAAGCGGTGGCCGGCGGGGCGGTCGGCGTCGTACGGGTCGGATACGTGGTGAGCGCCGCTTATGAAGTGCTGCCTCGCTTGCAGGCCGCCGCCCGAAAGCAAGCGCCGGGCATTCGCCTGGACGTCACCGAAACCGACTCCGCGGCGCTGGCACAGGGCCTCAGGGACGGCCGCTATGACCTCGTCTTTTCCCGCAGTATCACGGACTTCCACCGACTGAGCGTGACGCGCGAACCGCTGGTCGCGGTGATCAGCCGTACGCATCCGCTGGCTGGCCGGGAATCGGTGTCCGTACGAGAACTCCGTGGCAGCCGGCTGCTGCTCTCCGAGCATCACCTGCCCCGCTACCGCGAGGCCGTTCTCACTGCCGTACAAGGAATTCTGGATGAGGTGGTGAACACCAGGATCGCCGGCTGGCGGTATTCCGACGAGCTGCTCGACAGCCGTACGATCACTTTGGTGCCTCGCACGCTGGGCGACCATCCGCCGTCGACCGCGGTGACCGTACGGCTGGAGGAGGAACCGCCAGCCGCCGATCTGCAGGCGGTGTGGACGACCGACCTGTCCCCTCCAGCCGGTCGCATCGTGGAACTCGTACGCACAATATTCGACTAGGGCGTGTCTCCTAATTCCAGGTGGATGAGGGTCGAGATCCAAGCGTCGGCTGCCGGTGCCGCGGGAAAGCCTTTCATAGCAGCGCTATGGGGGCTTTTCCGCGGTGCCGCCAGCCGACTCCTGGGCTCGGCTATCGCCCGCCGCAATAACCAGACAGGGCCTAAGCCGAGCGCTCGTTGCTGCCGATGCGGGGGAACGGACCGGTTGAGAAGATGACTTCCACCGCGACCTCGAAGTAGTCGGCGATTTTCAGTGCCAGATAGAGGCTCGGGCTGTATTCGCCGCGTTCCAGGTAGCCGATGGTCTGGTAATGGACGCCGAGCGCCTCGGCGAGTTGACGACGGGAGATGCCGCGTTCGGCGCGCAGCATGGCGATCCGGTTGTAGATCGTCTCGCTCATGCCACGCCCCGATCGCCGAACAGCTCAGCGAACATTCTTACCCAACCCGCTGCATCGCTTTCTCGCGGCGGGCCGCGACGCTGGAGCCGGACTCGCGACGCGCCATCCGGCGCAGCACCATCGGCGCCACCACCAGGCCAATCACCGCCCACAGCAGGAGCATGCCGAGGGTTTCCGGCTGCCGCCACGAGTGTCCGATCTCGACCGCGGCCAGTTGGCCGGGCAGCAACGCCGACCGCATGCCCAGGCCCAGCCAGTAGATCGGGAAGATCTGGCCGATCCACTGCAGCCAGACCGGCAGTTGGGTGATCGGGTAGAAGATCCCGGAGACGCCGATCAAGCCCATGATCGGGAACATCACCAACCCCATGTTGCGCGGGTTGGAGAACAGCGATCCGAGAATGGCGCCGAGCGGCAGGGTGGCGACCAGTCCGACCACGATGACCGCGACCAGGACCAACCAGCCGCCGACGCCGTTCACTCCGACCTGGTTGAAGAATATGAGGCCGGGGATCAACTGCAGTAGCAGGCCGAGCAGGGTCCACCCGGACGCGAGGACGATTTTGCCGACCAGATAACCGGTCATCCCGTTCGGAATCGCCTTGGCTCGCAACAAAGTGCCGTCCTCGCGCTCGACCATCAAGTACTGCGCGAGGGTCAGCATCCCGCCGAACGCGATGCCCATGCCGAGCACACTGGGCAGCACGGTCGCCCCCAGCGAGAAATTCAGCCCTGGCACTTTGGCGCCGCGCATGAACAACATCACCACGAGCAGGATGATGTTGGGGAAGATCGCGCCAAACAGGTCCTGCACGTTGGTCACCGAGTTGCGCAACTCGATCAGACCACGGCGCAGCCCGGCCCGACCGGCGTAGAGAGATGCGTTCATCGGGCCGCCTCCGCGAAAGTGGCGGCGGTGCCGCTGGTTTGTCCGGTCTCGAACTGCTGCACCATCGCCATGTACGTGTCCTCCAGGCTCGCCCGGCGAACCTCAAGGTCACCGATCTTGTCCCCGTACTGCTGGAAAAGTTCCCGCACATAGCGGGTCGACTCGGTGCTGGTGTGGACAAAACGCTGACCGTCCCGGGTCCACCGGATCTCCGCCTCGCCGGACATCTGGCGGGTCAGCTCATCCGGCGAGCCGTTCGCGATCACCTTGCCGCCGGCCAAAATCAGGATCCGGTCGGCCAGTTTTTCGGCCTCGTCCAGGTCATGCGTGGTGAGCAGGATGGTGGTGTGGTCACCATCGGCCAGCCGGTGGACGAGGTCGTGAAACTCCCGCCGCGCCTCCGGGTCGAAACCCACCGTCGGCTCGTCCAGGAAAAGCAACTCGGGCCGCCCGACAATGCCGATCGCGACATCCAACCGGCGGCGCTGGCCGCCGGAGAGCTGGCCGACTTTTTTGTTGGCATGCTCGGTCAAACCGACCGTGGCGACCAGCTCGTCCGGGTCCCACGGCCGAGGATCCCGCGCAGTGGAATAGGGCACGTAATATTCGCCCAAATGCGCGAGCAACTCGCGTACTTTCCATTTTCCGTGGTCGCGCCACGACTGCAGCACAATGCCCAGTCGGGCCCGCCACGCCTCGCCGCCGCTGGCCGGGTCCTGACCAAGCACGCTCACCTGTCCGGCCGACCGCATCCGGAAGCCTTCCAGGATCTCGATCGTGGTGGTCTTTCCGGCGCCGTTGGGGCCGAGCAGACCGATCACCTCGCCACGCCGGGCCACGAAATTCACCCCGGTCAGCACGTCGTGCGTGCCGTACCGCATCCGCAGGTCGCTCACGTCCAGCACGACCCGCTCGTCCGGCGGCCCAGCAGTCGCCTCCGGTGCCGCTTCTCTCACTGTAGTCATATGACCTCGCCGTTCGATTCAATCACTCGGATCATTGATAGCAGGGATGCTACAAGAAGCCCTAGGTACATGACAAGAAGTTTATACTCGATCTAAGTTTCAGGAGAGAGCATTGCTGGCGAGAAGCGCGCGTACGCGGAGATAGGTGATGTCCCGAGCGGCCAGTTCGTGCGCCAGCGGGTCGTCCCCTTTCAGCAAACCCAGCAGGAGGTGCGTGTCGTCGAGCTGGCGTTCGCCGTTGTCGACCGCGGCGCGCAACGCCTGCTCCAGCACGCGTTTGACAGCCGCGCCGAACCGCGATTCCAGCCGGCCGACCCGGGGCGGTCGCGGCGTAAGCGCCCCTGATCCCCAGTTCCGCTCGACGGTGTCGATCACCTCGTCCACATCGATGCCGATGCCGGCGAGCGCGTCGACGTCGGCGACACTGAGGCCACCTCGCCGGTCAGCCGCCTCCACCGCGGTCATCAGCTCCGCGAGACCTGGCTCATCGACGCCCACTTGCGCCAGCACCTGAGCGGCTCGGGACTCCCGGTCCGCGACCATGGCCGCCAGCAAATGCCTGGTGCCGACCTGGCCGCCATCGGCGATAGAGACCGAATCCTGCACGACCCGCCGCGCATTTTTAGTGAAACGCTCGAACATCACTCACCTCTTCGCATGTTTTTTATGTACGGCCTGCCGGCTGACGCCGAGTTCGGTGGCGATCTCCTGCCACGACCAGCCCTGATCGCGTGCGTTGGCGACCTGCATGGCCTCCAACTGCTCCAGCAGCCGGCGCAGCGCCGAGACCGCCCGCAGCCCGGACCGCGGATCGCGGTCGCCGGCGGCGGTGGCCAGGTTCGTTGCGACTGTCATGCCGTCAACTTACGTTGACAGATGGCCGATGTCAACTTGAGTTGACAGCTTCGCCGCGTACCCGTGCGTGACCGCTGTTTCACGAGTGGCATCATCGGCCGGGATGACTTCAGTCAGCCGCGGCCGCCGGTCCAGCACCTCGAAACCGGCGGGTGGCGTTTACGCCGAGATGGTCAGGACATTCGAACGGCTCGTCGACGAGCCGAATGTCCTGCTCGTGGAGCTGGCCGCGTCCGGGCTGCTGGGGATGTGGTGGGACGCTCCACTGCCCGGCATCGACCCGGACACGATGATCGGCGGCCAGTTCGTCGAGTACGCGCGGGAATCACCCAGCCTGCCCGCGCTGGCCGCACTGCGGGCCGTACAAGCCATCGGAGTGGGCGAGAACCTCCGTGCCCGCGCTGGCGAAGCGGCCGACGAGTTGGCCGACTCCGGGCTGGAAGAACCGATCTGGCGGGACGGGATCGGACACCCGACCCCCACCACCTGCTGGCAGTATCGCGACGGGCACCACCAAAACGGCATTGTGCTGGCCGAGTTCGAGCAGCAGGAAAAGTCCCACGCGCTGGTCGTTTTCCTTGAGCCGCTGGGCAAAACCGGGCGCGCCACCGATATTTCCATGACCGGCGACTCGGCCGTACTGGTCCGCGAACTGCGCAAGAAAGCGATGGCCGGCGCGGGCGTACACACCCTCGACCACCTCGCCCCCGCCGCCGCGGCAACGCTGATAATGCAGGCATTGCGCCGTACCGACGCGCTCGACGATCCCGCGGTCGACAAGCAGTACGGGCAGCTCAGAGCCCTCGCCTACGCCCGCTGCCGGAGCCTCACCGACCCCATTTCGCACGTCAAATCTTAAAAAGATTCCCGATGGGGAAAACGCCGCCACATTCGTACGACTTCATGACCACATGCAAATACGCCTTGCCGTATACAGAAAGTGGCCAGGTGCGCACTCACTGTGTGTAATTGATCGCTCAGTTATACGTGTCCTGGCATTTTAGAAAACCTAAAGCCGGCCAGGTTACCTTTTCAGCGTGTGGGGTTCGGGTCTGCCCGGGGGACGGGGGCGAGCAGCCCTGCTAGTCCGGGGGAAGAGCGACAGCCAGCAATGGGTGTTTTCTTGGCTCTCCACACGGCAGACGGGGCGGGATGGCTGGGCCTACGACCGAACGGGGGTTCGTAGGTCCGGCCGTTGCCCCTGCGCTGAGCCGCCATCCGCGAAGCGGGGCTTGCCAAGCCCCCCAGGTGGGCCAGCGAATATCCCGCAGAATGTGCGGCACCTCGGCGGACCGTGTCCGGGGGGACCGGGGTGCCGCACTTTTGCTTGCTAATGTCTTTCTGAGTAGTCCTGAATGGAGAAAACGAAATGCGACGGTTGGTCCGCGGGTTGGCACTTGTCTCAATGGTGGCAGGGGTCGGCTATGCCGTTTTCACCCTCACCCGTTTGGCCAAGGACATCTCATCCGATCAGTTCGACGACTACACCCCACCTGCCAAGACACCGACGCCCACGCCAAAGCAGGACGAAGAGCCAGAATCCGGCGAGAAACCAGCAGCACCGGGCAAGATCAAACCGCAGAGCAACCAGTGGCAGGCAGTGCCCAGCATCACCAAGAAATAGCTTCCGTCGCAGCGCCTGGTCGGCTTCGGGTCGGCCAGGTCTCAGCTTTTAGCGCTCCCGGCTCTCTTCCCACTGCGCCAGCCGACGCTGGCTGACCTCAACGGCCGCCAGCAACAAGTCGTGTCGGTCCTGCGGAGTTGTTTCAGCCGCCACTCTGGAATGGGACTTCTCCCAGGCCGAAAAATCTGTCTCGCTCAGTGGCCATGGCGGCAGCTCGGTGATCTGCCGACAAGCCAGGGCAAGTCCGGCGAGCTCGGGGCTGCCCTGGTCACCGGCCTCCTGAGTAATCGCGGCGGTGAGCCACACGGCCCACACGGCCGTGTGCAGGTCCGAGAATGCCAACGAACTGGCCAAACATTTCCGCAACTGCTTCGCCGCGGCGGCGGGATCTCCATACGTCCGCTCCAGATCCGCCATCGCGAGCAGGACATAGGTCCGATCCAGTGGTCTTGCCGCAGCGAGTTCGAGACCGCGACGCAAATGCTGGCGACCCTCATCGAATCTTCCGAGTTTGGCCAGCGCCCAACCGTGATAGGCGTGGGTTTCGATGACCATGCTCACCGGAAGATCCGGAGATGCCAGCAGCGGCGTGGACACCTGGATGGACTTAGCTGGATCACCATTCAGGAGATGGAAATTGGCCAGCCGATATCGCGCGTGATATCCCTCTTCGCTGCCCACCGCGGCCAACTCGACCGCGCGGTCGAGAAAAGCCTTCGCCTCGACGGGACGCCCCCACAGGGTCGAGAAACTTCCGGCGTTCGAGAGTCTCCAGGCCAGCAACATCTTGTCGCCACTTGCTTCGGCATTGACAAGGAACCGATCGATCAGGTCCAGGCACGAGCGATCGGCCATCAGGAACATGCAGGAAGCGATACCGAGGCAGATATCGGACCGGCGGCGATAGTCGTCCACGGTAGTGCCGTTGAGAATCCGAAGCGCGGTTTCCAGATGAGATCGCGCCTCCAACGGACGGCCCTGGCCGTACGCGAGCCGGCCAGCCCAGTGCCGGAGCCGGCCGTGTGTTGCCAGCGGCAGAATGTCCCACTGCAGAAGCGCGCGCTGAGTGAAATACCGCGCTGTCTGAAGGTTTCCGTAGTCGTAGTCAAAAACCACCCGAGAGAGCGAGAGCATCTCGGCTGCCACGGTGGTCAGCGCCGCGCCGGCGTGATCCAGCGCCCATCCCAGCGCAGTATAGAGGTTGTCAATGTCGATCAGGAAAGTAGTGATCCCAGCGGCCCGCTCAAGATAATCCTCGATACCCAGAAGTCCTTGAAGCAAGCCGAAACACCAGTCCAGGTGGCAGCGGCGGGTGACATTGAGGTCGGCTTCGTCGGTGCCTTCGGCGGCGAATTCCCGGATCGGAATGAGCAGGCGGTAGCGGAGTTGTTCGCCTTCCACGATGACCTGGATCATCGAGTGGTCGACGAGGTTTCCCAGCAGTACGGGAATGTCCGCCGCGTCGATGCCGGAGTGGCCGCAGACCTGCTCGGCGGCGCTCAAGTCGAAAGCGGTCGGGAAAACCGCCAGCCGGGCCAAAAGACGGCGTTCGACCGGCGGAAGGAGTTGGGCGCTCCATTCGTACGTGGATTTCAGGGCACGTTGGTGCGGAAGCCGATGGTCGGAGCCGGCGCTGATCACCGCGGCACTGTTTTCCAGGCGCTGCGCCAAATCAGCGATCGACATCGCGCGTAGCCGAGCGGTGGCCAGCTCGATGGCCAGCGGCAGACCTTCCACGTGCCGGCAGATCCGGGCGATGAGGGGCAACTGACTGTCGGTGTCTATCCCGCGGCGGACCAGCCGGGCCAGGTCGACGAAGAGTTGTACGGCGGGGCTGGCCCGCAGCTCGGTCGTACGCGTCTCGTCCGGCTCCGGCAGCGCGAGCGGCTCGACTTCCCACACCGTCTCCAGCGGCAGCCCGAGCTGGCGGCGCGAGGTGACCACGATCCGCAGCGACGGGCACGATCGCACCAGATGGTCGACCAGCCGGTTGCAGCTGGCCCGTACGTGCTCGGCGTTGTCCAGCACGACCAGCCGGCGCTCGCCCTGCAGCACTCTCACCACCGCGCCGAGCGCGGACTCGCGGCCGTTGGGGCGGGCGTCGATGGCCGACCGGAGGGCTTCGGCGACCAGCCCGGAACCCTCGTCGGCGGTGTCCGGCTCGGCCGGCAACCGGCCGCATTCCACGACCACCACGCCGTCGGCGGCCACGCTGACGCCGTTGTCCAACGCCGTCCGGGCGGTGGCCAGCGCGAGCGCGGTCTTTCCGGCGCCGCCGGGCCCGACCAGGGTCATCACCCGGTGGTGCTGGATGAGCTCGATCAGCTCCGGCAGGACCTGGTCCCGGCCGACCAGCGCACGCTGGTCCGGCGGACGGCCGGTCCAGCGCCGCAGCGGCAGCAGCTCGGTCAGGTCTACGGTCTGGCGCTGCTTCTCGTACTCGGACGTGCTGTCCTCGTCGGCCTGCAACAGCGCGAGATGCGCCTGCTGCAGCTCGCGGCTCGGGCTGATCCCGAACTCCTCGGCGAGCTGTCGCCGGGTCCGTTCGTAGATCTCCAGCGCACGGGCCGGCTGGCCGGTCACCGCGTACGCACTCATCAGCCTGATCTGCAGCGACTCGCTGAGCGCCTCGGCGGCGGCCAACCCGGGCAGCCAGCTGAGCACCTCGTCCGGTACGCCGGCCTGCAGCTGGGCGTCGGCGCAGTCGACCGCCGCCCCCAAATACTCCTGCTCGATGGCCGCGACCTGCGGGTGCAACCGGAGGGCGCCGCCGAGGTCATCCAGGAACGGGCCGGACCGCAGCGCGATCGCCTCGGTGAGCAGCCGCGCGGCGCCGGCCATGTCGCCGCTTTGGCGGGCCGTGTACGCACCCGTGACCAGCTCCCGAAAACGCAGCAGGTCGATCGTGACGCTCTCGGTGTTCAGTTGGTAGCCGCCGCCGCGGGACAGCAGCAGCCTGCTCTGCGCGCGGGTGGTTTTGCTGGTCGTACGACCCGGCTCCAGCACTTGGCGGAGGGTGGCCACATAGGTCTGGACAGTCGCCGAGACCCGTGGCGGTGGCGCGTCACCCCAGACGAAGTCGACGATGGCGTCCCTGGACACCGACCGGCCGCCGGCCAGCGCGAGAACGGCCAGCACGGCCCGCTGTTTCGGCCCGCCGAGGGCGATTTCCACCTCGATGTCACCAGCTTGGTGCCACGCCTGGACTGGACCGAGCACACAGAGACGGACCGCTATCCGTGTCCGCTGCCCTGTTGCCGTCGCGTCCAGCACCCGCCTGCGCCCCTCGCCCGCCGTCTCCCGTGCAGATCTTAGTCAAATATGTACGGATTCGGTCCGGACCGAAGCAAACTCTTTCGCCGTACCAAGATCAGGACCAGCGGTTTTAGAGATCTTTCAGACCCACCTGGCAAAGTTTTCCCAGCGTGGTGGGCCATCGGGTGGTGGGCCATCGACATGGTCCACCACCAACAGACTTCTCAAAGGGGGAATCGATGCGTGACATCAGGCGGCAGCTGGTCGCGGCTCGTACGGACGGGGTGTCCCTGGGCTGAGCGACGTCCCGCACTGGCACCATCGGGGCATGAGTCCAGTCAGCCGTGGCCGTACGAAGAAGAAGAACAAGACGAAGAAAAGCAGTCGCGAGCCGAGCCTGAAGCAGATCTACGCGGGCGTCGTGGACGAGTTCGCCGGCACGATCAGCGAGACCGATCCGCTGAACGCCGAGGCGATCGCGTCCTCGATCGTGGGCGACGCGCTGCGGATGTCCGACGACTACGAGGTCGAGGACCTGGGCACGCTGCCGTTGATTGGGTACGCCAGCGGCCGGCCGTCGCGGCCCGGGCTCGCCCTGCTGCGCGCTGTCGCCGCCGTCGGCATCACACCGGAGTTGCGCCAGGCGGCCGCCGAGGGGGTCCAGGCGGTGCTTTCCGCCGGCATCGCGGACCTGCCGTGGGCGGGCGCCCTTGACGCCCCGATCGAGGCGGGCAACTGCTGGCAGATGGGCGACGTTTTCGGCGACAGTTGCATGGTGGTGGCCGAGTTCGTACGGAACGGCCAGCGGCATGCCATCTCCGGCCACCTCGGCCTCGACGGCCTGAACGGGTTAGCCGAGGAGATCAACCTGCTGGACAAGACCGACGGGTTGGCCGCGGAACTCGCCGGCCTCGCTGAGGAGGATCCGCTCCAGTTCTTCCAGGAGATCGAGCACGCGGCCGGCATGCGGCTGCTGCGCCGCAGCATTCCGGCCGCTGTCGACTACTACGGAGTCGACCCCGATCCGGAGGAGCCGGACTCCCCTGGCGCTAGCTACTACGGGCTGCTCTACGCGCGCTACCGGGCGCTGGGGTTGCCGGCGGTGGTCGTCGACGAGGGCTCGCCGATGCCCCCGGAGGTTGGCGACCAGGTGGTGGCCGACTTCCTGGCGGCCAAGAGCGACGGCCTGCCCGACGTGGAAGCCGCGAAGGAACTGATCCGGCACCTCGCCACCTTTGGATTCGAGCTGGACGCGCTGCGGCCGGTTCGGGTCAGTCCGGTCAAGACGGCCGGCTTCCTGCTGGCGTACGTGCCGGAGGTGGCGAACCTCTCTGACCAGGCGATCTCGGCCGTACCAACGGTCATGGAGGCCTGGACGGAGTGGGTAGCCGACCAGCGGAAGCTGCCGATCGAAGCGGTCCGCACACTGCGCAGTGAACTCACCGAGGTGCTGGCCGAATTCGCCAAAGCGCACCGGAAGTAGCATCGGTCCCCATGCGGCTTTGCGTGTTCTGTGGGTCCCAGTCCGGGCGTGGCGACGGGTACGTGTCTGCCGCCCGCGACCTCGGGCGGCAGCTCGCCGAGCGGGGCATCGGGGTGGTCTACGGCGGCGCCTCGGTGGGCACAATGGGCCAGGTCGCGGACGCGGCGCTGGCCGCCGGCGGCACGGTGATCGGGGTGATCCCGAACAACCTCTTCGGCCAGGAACTGACGCACCAGGGCCTGACCGAGCTGCACTTCGTCGAGGACATGCATCAGCGCAAGGCGAAGATGGCGGCACTCGCCGACGGGTTCATCGCACTGCCCGGCGGCGCCGGCACCCTGGAGGAGCTGTTCGAGGTCTGGACCTGGGCGCAGATCGGGGTGCACGCCAAGCCAGTCGCGCTGCTGGACGTGGCGGGCTACTACCAGCCGCTGCGGACATTCCTGGACCAGATGGTCACCGAGCAGTTCCTCCGCCAGCCGCACCGGGACATGTTGTTCATCGAGAGCGACCTCGGCGCGGTGCTGGACCGATTCGGTGCGTACGAACCGCCGGCCGTGAAACCCATCGCGAGGTAGGCGCGTTGCATCCGTTCGTACGGCCGCCGATGGGCCATAAGGCTTCGGTTCCTGTGACCGGGGGTCACAGACGACGTGACGGAAGGCATACTGGGATTTAATGACGCCTCCGCTGCAGCTGTTCTCGCGCCGCAAGCCGCCCGCCTCGGCGCCCCCAGTGCCGCCCGTCGACCTGGTCAAACGGGTCGAACCGCCGGCACCGCCGGCCGTTGACCTGGTGAAGCGATCCGACAGCGGCGCCACCAAGGTCGACCTCGTCAAAGCCGCCACCGTGGTCGCCGTTGGTGAAAAACCCAAACTGTCATGGAGAGAACGCCGTAAGGCGGCCAAAAAGGTGGTACTGCCTCCCAAGGAAACCGAGGACGAGCCGTGGGTGATGCCGGCGCTGCCGCGCAAGCCCCGTCTCGCGGACCTGCGTGACCGGCGCGGTCGAGCCCGCCGCGCGCTGGCTTTTCGCAGCCTCGGCTACCTGGGCATCGCACTGATCATCGCCGGCGTGAGCTTCCTGCTGGTGCCGCAGATCCGAGCCCGGGACACCGCCGCGCAAATCCCGCCGGTGCCGCAGCCGAGCCAGTCCACTCCGGACCAGGCCGGCCCGGTCCCGAACACCGACCCGACCCCGTCGGTCGCCCCGCAGGCCAGCACCCCGGCCGTCAACACCACCCAGATCAACCCGGCCGCGTACGGTCCGTGGGCCCAGTCGCTGACCGCCAAGCTGGACATCCCCGTCGTCGCTCTACAGGCATACGCGTACGCCCAGTATCAGGAAAACCTGGCCGCCCCGGGCTGCCACATCTCCTGGACCCTGCTCGCCGGCATCGGCAGGGCCGAGTCCGACCACGGCCGCGAGGGCGGCGCGGTCCTGCAACCGGACGGCAGCAGCAGCAAGCCGATCATCGGGATCCAGCTCACCGCCATCAAGGACACCGACGGTGGCCTCATCGACGGCGACAAGGTCTACGACCGGGCCGTCGGGCCAATGCAGTTCATTCCGAGCACCTGGAAGCTCTACGCAGTCGACGCGAACGGCGACGGCAAGGCCGACCCCTTCAACATCAACGACGCTTCGCTGGCCTCGGCCCGCCTGCTCTGCTCAGACAACCGAGACCTGAAAACCGGCGTCGGCTGGGGCGCTGCGGTCTACTCGTACAACCACCTGAACAGCTACGTCGAGAACGTCTACAAATACGCCGACCAGTACGCGCGAGAGAGCCTCGCTTCCTGATTTCACTCTCCAAAACAGCCGGTCCGGCGCGAAACTGTCGTACCTGTGCTGTTTCCTAGCCCCCTCCCTTTAAACGGGCGGGGGGTGGGTTTGAGGACCGATGTTCAACTAAAAATTAAGGTCTACCTCTCGACCCACCCCCCGCCCGTCACTGGGTGGGGGCAACTTTTGCGGGTGGGTACGACAGTTTCGCGCCGCACTGGGTGCTGGTCGTTGAGTGCGCGGGCGGTGAGTGGGGCCGCGATGACCTCGCGTGCGTCAGGCGCACGCGATGAGTCATCGCGGCCAAAGTGGGCCGAGTGGCCAAAGTGGCCTAAAAGCGGCTACGAGCAGGTCAGCGTCGCCACCGCCCAGTCGGCGTGGTCCCAGGTGTTGCCGTCGCCGCCGTCGCTGACCTGCAGGTCGATGATGTGTACGCCGGTGACGTTGGCCGTCAGCGACACAGCGGCCTGGTTGCCGCGCTGCACCGGGCTCTGCGCGAGCGACTTGTTGTCGCCAACCACGGTGAAGGCGACCGAGCCGTTGCCATGCGTCTCGTCGTCCACACCCACCATCGCACTGAACGACGTGCATTTACCGCCCAGGTAGATGCGTACGGTCGACGGCGCGTGCGCCCCGATCCCGGTGGCGTATTTGACCCCGGCGATGCTCATCGGCAGCCCGTCACCGGGCTGGTTTTCGCCGTTGCTGGTGTTCCGCTCCACCGGTCCCCAGCCGTTGCCGGTGGAAATGAACGGCAGGCTGGACGCCTGCACCGACCCGGCCGGCGGCGGCACGGCGACCAGCGCGGTCACGTGCTCGGAGGATTGTTGCCCACCGCCGATGGTGAAATATCGCGAGTCGACGCGTACGTCCAGGCTGGCGCCGCCGGTTCCGTCCGGCACGAGTTTCCAAGTGGCGGTCCATCCGCGATGCGGCTGCACCACGTCGGTGCGTACGGTCGCCGAGCCCTGCACCTTCCAACCGGCCGGCGCCACCAGCGTCAGCGACGGCCGGATCAGCGGCGTGGAGCCGTCGTTGTAGACAGTGCCGAGCGTGGTGAAAGGCTGGTCCTTCTCGACCACCTCGTCGACACCGACGGACAACGTGGTGAGCGGCGCGAGCGTACGCCCCGATTTCGGCCAAATCCGCAGCAACGAAACGCCGTGCACTCCGAGCTCGGCCCGAATCATCGCGTCGGTCTGACTTTCCTTGCCAGTCCACAGATCTTTCACTCTGTACGAGTCGGTGTCCGGCAGCCCGATGGCCGCGGTCGTGGTAGCCGCCATCGCGGAAACCGGGCCACGGTTGAGAAGCGCGACGGTCACCGAGCCGTCGGACATCGGCTTGGCCCACACCTGAGTGGTGCCGTTGCCACTGACCAGCGCGCCCTGCTGACCGCCCCAATCCTGGTCGACCGCGACAACGTCTTTGTTCATCAGGATTTTCTTGGTGGCGTCCGACATCGTACGCAGATCGTTGCCGGACAACAGCGGCGCGTTCAGCAACGCCCAGAGGCTGAAATGTGCCCGATATTCGGCGTCCGTCATGCCGCCGTTGCCGACCTCCAGCATGTCCGGGTCATTCCAGGCGCCCGGTCCGGAGAATTTCTCCAACCCGACCTGCTGGTCCAAAATGCCCAGCACACTGGAAAACGAGTCGGTGATGTCCCCGGTCGTACGCCACAACTGCCCGCCGACGCTCGCACCCCATTCCCACGGCTTGTTCTGACCCCACTCGCAGATGCTGAGTACGATCGGCCGGCCGGTCGCCTTCAACGCGTTCGCCATCGCGGTGTAGCGCTCAATCGCCGGCCGGTTCTCGTTGTTGCAGTTGTCGTACTTGAGATAGTCGATGCCCCAGTCAGCGAAACTCTGCGCGTCGGTGGTCTCGTGGTCCAAACTCGCCGGATAGCCGGCGCAGGTCTGCGTGCCAGCGGACGAGTAGATGCCGAGCTTCAGTTTCTTACCGTGTACGTAATCCGCGAGCGCCTTCATTCCGTCCGGGAATTTCACCGGATCCGGCACCAGTTGGCCGGCCGCGTTGCGGTCGTGCGACATCCAGCAGTCGTCAATGTTGACGTACTGATAGCCGGCCGCGCGCATTCCGCTGGACACCATCGCGTCCGCGGTCGCCTTGATCAGGGTTTCGCTGACATTGCAGCCAAACTTGTTCCAGCTGTTCCACCCCATCGGCGGCGTTTTCGCCGTCGTCACGGTAGTCGGTTTTTCCGGCGCCGCCGCAGCAGCCGCGACAGGCCCCGCGGTGATTATCAGGATAAATGCTGATAAGGCAGCTAACCTGCGCATACGTGTCCCCAATCCGGAGTATGTGCGCAGGATTTTACTTGCCACTGGCAGGAAACTAGCCGGAAACGTCTGGCCGGCACAGGCCACTCACAGCCGCTGCACAATCGGGGCCTGATGGTGACGTTGTCGGGGTCTCTAACGTCGTAAATCCCCAAGAACGTCACAATCGGGCCCCGATTGCGCAAAAACCCCTACGAGAAGAGGCGCGCTGCGTCCGTCGCCCAGTACGTGAGGATGATCTGGGCGCCGGCGCGGCGGATCGAGGTGAGAGTCTCCACGATCAGCCGGTCCCGGTCCATCCAGCCGTTGGCGACAGCGGCCTCGGCCATCGAATACTCGCCGGAGACGTGGTAAGCGGCGACCGGTACGTTCACCGAGTCGGCGACTCGGCGGACGATGTCCAAATACGGCAGCGCCGGTTTGATCATCACGGCGTCGGCACCTTCGGCGATGTCCAGGGCGACCTCGCGCAGGGCCTCGGAGGCATTCGCGGGGTCCTGCTGGTACGTCTTGCGGTCCCCTTCCAGCGAAGACTCGACCGCTTCCCGGAAGGGACCAAAGAAAGCCGACGCATATTTCGCCGAATAGGCCAGAATCCCGACATCGGTGTGCCCGGACCGGTCCAGCGCCGCTCGTACGGCACCGACCTGGCCGTCCATCATCCCGCTCGGCCCCACCATCTGGGCGCCGGACTCGGCCTGGACGATGGCCATTTCGGCGTAGCGGGCCAAAGTCGCATCGTTGTCGACCGACCCATCCTCGGCCAATACACCACAATGCCCGTGATCGGTGAATTCATCCAGGCACAGGTCGCTCATCAAAACCGTGCTGTCGCCGACCTCGGCCCGCAACTCCAGCAGGGCCGCGTTCAGAATGCCGTCCGGATCAATGCCGATCGAGCCGGTGGCGTCCTTGCTTTCCGGCGTGGGTACGCCATAAAGCATGATCCCGCCGACGCCGGCCTCGACCGCCTCGGTCGCCGCTTTGCGCAGCGATTCCAGCGTGTGTTGGACGACGCCCGGCATCGACGCGAGCGGCACCGGTTCCGGTACGCCGTCCTTCACGAACATCGGCAACACGAGGTTCGCCGGATTCACGTGTGTTTCAGCCGCGAGCCGGCGGATCGCGGCGGTGGTCCGCAGCCGGCGCGGACGCACCGCCGGAAACCCACCCAGCGGGAGCGGCAGGTCGGCCACGTCAAAATCGGACGAAGCATGTCGTCTTGCCATTTAGCAGCTCCCTAGAGCGAGGTTTATCGCGCGGCGCGACCGGCGCTGGGACCCTGCACCTTCGCACCGCGGCGGGGTTTCACCGGGTTGTTGGCCATCTTTTCGCGCAGCTCGACCGCATAGGTGGCGAGCGCCGCGACCAGCTCCGACACGTTCGCGAGCTCCGGCTGCACATCCACCCGCAGCCCGAGTTCGGCAGCGGTCTCGGCGGTTTTCGGGCCAATGCATGACACAACCGTACGCGCGTGCGGCTTGCCGGCTATACCGACCAGGTTCCGAACGGTCGAGGACGAGGTGAAAAGCACCGCGTCGAAACCGCCGGACTTGATCGCGTCGCGGATGTCGGCTGGCGGCGGCGCGGCCCGTACGGTCCGGTAGGCCGTCACGTCGTCGACCTCCCAGCCGCGCTCGATGAGCCCGGCGGCAAGCGTCTCGGTGGCGATGTCGGCCCGCGGCAGCAGGATCCGGTCGATCGGGTCGAGCACCGAGTCGTAGGGCGGGAAGTCGGCCAGCAGGCCCTCCGACGACTGCTCGCCGGTTGGCAGCATTTCCGGCTCGATGCCGAAGTCGCGTACGGCGTCAGCGGTCGCGTTGCCGACGCAGGCGATCTTCACACCGGCGAAAGCCCGCGCGTCCAGACCGAACTCGATGAACTTCTCGCGGATCGCCTTGACCGCGTTGGTGGACGTGAAGACGACCCACTCGTAGCGGCCGGTGACCAGGCCCTTGATGGCCCGCTCCATCTGCGCCGGCGTGCGGGGCGGCTCGACCGCGATGGTCGGCACCTCGGTGGTGATCGCGCCGTACGCGTGCAGCCGCGCGCTCATCGCGCCGGCCTGCTCCTTCGTACGCGGAACGAGCACCTTCCAGCCGTAGAGCGGCCGCGACTCCCACCACGACAACTTCTCGCGCAGCGGCACGTTGGCGCCGATGGTGACCACCACGGTGTCGTACAGGCCGACCGCCGCGTCCACCAGCCCGTCCAGCGTGGACATCGAGGAGGACTGGGTGTCGCCGGTGCCGTCGCCGGTCACGCACAGCGGCGAGTCGGCGGCCACCCCGCCAGCCAGCAGGCCGTCCCGCAACGCCGGCAGGTCGGCCGCGTTGACCGTGATGACGATCGTCCCGGGCAGCCCGGCCACCTGGCTGAAGTCGACGCTGAGGATGTCCCGCGCGTCCACCTCGCAGTGCAGGCCGCCGACCGGGGTGCCGGCGTAGGTGGACACCCCGCCCGCGTGGCTGATGCCCGGCACGACCTCGAAAGGCACGTTCGTACGAGCGACCGCCTGGGCTTCCTTGACGACCGAGTCCGAGGAGAACGGGTCGCCGGCGACCAGCCGGACCACCGAGCGGCCGGACCGGGCGCCAGACAACAGGACCTTGGCCACGTCACCGGAAGCGCCCTCGGCGACGCTGACCTCCAGGCCCTCCGCGGCCCGCGCGGTCAGGACGTCCACGATCACCTGGGGTATTCCGTTGTCGTGCACGAGGTGCTCGGCTTTTTCCAGCGTCGCGAAGGCGCGTTGGGTGAGCAGGCCTGGGTCGCCAGGGCCAGCCCCGACGAAGGTGATCTGGCCGGTGGATTTCCGGGACATCTTTAGGGACTCTCCATCAGTTTGGCAGCACCGGCGGTCAGCAGCGCGGCGGCGAGGCGCCGGCCGAGGCCGTCAGCGTCATGGGCGAAACCGGAAGCGGACATCCTGACGGCGTCGCTTCCATCAAAGGCGGTCACGCTGGCCTGCAAGGTCAGCGTCACGGCACCGTCATCGGCGACCGTGGGAACCGCGTGCGCGGCCACGGTCGAATTGCACCAGACCGAGGTGGCGATATCCACTTCGGCCAGCACCGCGCGTTCGGCGACCACCGCCGCGCGGGAAATCGGGTCATCCAAAACCAGGAGCATTTCGGCGAGCGGGCCATCGGCTCGGCATTCCACCGCGAGCGCGCCCTGGGCGGGCGCCGGCAGCATGACGTCGTCGGTGAGCACGTCGGTGGCGTCGTCGAGCCGACCCAACCGGGCCAACCCCGCGTACGCGAGCACCACCGCATCCAGCTCTCCACCCGTGACCTTGCTCATCCGGGTGTCAATATTTCCGCGAATCGGCACGATTTCCAAATCCGGTCGGAAGGCGCGCAGTTGGGCGACCCGCCGAGGCGCTCCCGTACCCACCCGGGCACCGGTCGGCAAATCCACCAGCTTCAGCCCGTCGCGGGCCACCAGCACGTCCGACGGGTTCTCGCGTTTTGGTACGGCGGCAAGGGAAATCCCGTCCGCCGGGGCGGTCGGCAGGTCTTTGTACGAGTGCACCGCGATGTCGATCTCACCGGCCAGCAGCGCTTCGCGCAGAGCGGAAGTCCACACTCCGGTGGTGCCCAATTCGGCAACTGGCGCGTGCGACCGGTCGCCGTGCGTGCTCACTCTTTTAAGCTCGACCGCGCACCCAGGGCAACGGTTGATCGCCTCGGCGACCAAGCCGGACTGGGCCATCGCCAGCTTGCTGCCGCGAGTGCCGAGGATGATCGTGCCGATGTCCTGCAAGGGATTGACCGCTGAGGTCATGCCTCACCATCCGTTGTCGCTTTGGGTCGCTGGGTGAAAACCGGCGCGACCGCTTCGTTCGCCGAGAAGACCGCCGGAGCGCTCGCAGCCGCGGTGTCCAGGCCGAAAAGCTCACGAAGAGCGTTCGCATACGCCTGCCCGTTGGGCGAACTAGCGAGTTCCTTCACTCGTACGGTCGGGACGTGCAGCAGCGTCGCGACGACCCGGCGTACCGACCGCTCCACCTCGGACCGGGTGCGCTCGTCGAGGTCCGGCATCCGCGAGGCGAGCCGGGCCAGCTCCGAGACGACGACCTCATCGGCGCGGGCTCGCAGAGCGGCCACCGTCGGCGTCACGTCGACCGTGCGCTGCCATGCGAGGAAGGCGGCGACCTCCTCGACCACGATCGCGCGAGCGGCTGTCACCTCGTCCTGGACGGCGACGGCGTCGCTGTGCGCCTGGCTGCCGAGCGAGGCGATGTCGATCAGGTGAACGCCGTCCAGCTCGCCGACCCGCGGGTCCACGTCACGCGGTACGGCGAGGTCGATGATCAACTGCGGACGTGCATCGCCAAGCGTCTCGACGGTCAGTACGGTCGCGGTCGACGCGGTCGCGGACACCACGATGTCGGCCTGCTTCAGGGCCGTCCCCAGCTCGTCGAACCGGACGACCTGGATCGGGACGGCGTCCTCGTCCTGCGAGCGGGCCAGCCGGGCGGCCCGAATGCCGGAGCGGTTGGCCACGGTCAGCGACTGAACGCCCGAGCGGGACAGCGTGGCGGCGACCAGCGCGCCCATTGAGCCGGCCCCGATGACCAGCGCGGACGCGCCTTCCAGCGGCCGGGTGGCGGCCGCGCCGACCTTCAGCGCGAGGCTCACCACGGACTGGCCAGCCCGGTCGATGCCGGTCTCGGTGTGTACGCGCTTGCCGACCCGCAGCGCCTGCTGCATCAGCTCGTGCAGCAACCGACCGGGAGCACCCAGCTCGGCGGCCGCGTTGTACGCCGTCCGGATCTGGCCAAGGATCTGACTTTCACCGACCACCATCGAGTCGAGGCCACCGACCGCCTCGAAGAGGTGCTGCACGGCGTCATCGGCGTAGTGCACGTACAAGGACTCGGCCAGGTCGGCCACGTCCACGCCGAGCCGGCCGGCGAGCACCGAACCCACGTCATGTAGACCGCCGTGGAACGACGACACCGCCGCGTAAAGCTCGACCCGGTTGCAGGTGCTGAGCACCACGACCTCGCCGACGTTCGCGCCGGCCAGCAGGTCCTGGATCAGCGCCGGACGGTCCGCGGTACCCACGACGGCCCGTTCCAGCAGGTCGACGCTCGCGGTGTGGTGGGACAGCCCCACCACCAGGATGCTCATCCGCCGATCACCTCTTCGTTGATGTCCGCGTCGGCGCGGCTGGCGGGAAACCGTCGCAACGCACGGCGTTTGAGATTGCTTGGTTTAAGACTGCTCGGCAGGACACCGTTCTTCTTGGCGTCCCCGTTCTCATTTTCCGTCGGAGCCTTCGCCGCTTCTAGCCGGCGATGCTCGTGGAAGGACAGGATCTGCAGCTCAATAGCCAGATCGACCTTACGCACCTCGACCCCTTCGGGCACCTGAAGAACGCAGGGCGCGAAGTTGAGGATGCTGCGTACGCCAGCGTCGACCAGCCGGTCCGCGACCTGTTGCGCGGCGGCCGGCGGAACGGTGATCACGCCGATCGAGATGTTGTGCTCGGCGACCACCTCCGGCAGCTCGTCGACGTGTCGTACGGCCAAGCCCTCGACCACCTCGCCGACGGTCGCCGGATCGGCGTCCAGCAGCGCCGCGATCCGGAAGCCGCGGGACGCGAATCCGGCATATCCGGCAAGCGCATGGCCGAGGTTACCGACCCCAACTAGGGCTACTGGCCAGGAGCGATTGAGGCCGAGCGTGGTGGAGATGAGCTCGACCAGCATGCGTACGTCATAGCCGACGCCACGAGTGCCAAAAGAGCCGAGATGGGAGAGGTCCTTACGCAGCTTCGCGGACCCGACTCCGGTCACCGCGGCGAGCTCCTCCGACGACACCGTTTCCGCGCCGTTCTCGGCGAGGGTGTGCAGGGCGCGCAGGTAAACCGGCAGGCGGGCGACCGTGGCGTCGGGAAGCCGACCATCAGGTCGCACCGTCGGCTGCAGGTCGGACAAGGTCAGCTCCACCGGGCTATCTCAAGCTGGCGGGCGGCTCGCGCTCACGCGCCAGGGCCCCGGTTCGTACGCCGGGGAAGGTGTGTTATCCGCCGGTGGACACTGCCACGGTAACCGCTTGTGAACGTAGGTACAAAGTCGCCGGTCAAACACCCGACTCGCAGTGGCTAGAGTCACTGCTATGGTAGTTACCAAACCGTACGTACGTCTTGGTAATCGGAGGCCGTTATGAAGTGGGACCCGAGCACGTATCTGAAGTTCTCCGACGAGCGGTCGCGCCCATTCCACGACCTGGTGGCACGGGTTGGCGCGGCCTCTCCCCGTACGGTCGTCGACCTGGGCTGCGGCCCCGGCGACCAGACCGTCACGCTCGCCGAGCGCTGGCCGTCCGCCCGAATCGTCGGCATCGACTCGTCAGCGGACATGATCGCGCGCGCTCAACAGGAGCCGGGCTCGGTCGACTTCTCGGTCGGCGATGTGGCCGGCTGGAGTCCTTCTTCTGACGTGGACGTCGTCGTCTCCAACGCGACTCTTCAGTGGGTCCCTACGCACCGATCGCTGCTGACGTCCTGGGCGCCGGCGCTACCGTCCGGTGGCTGGCTGGCTTTCCAGGTGCCGGGCAACTTCGAGGCACCTTCACACGTACTGCTGCGTGACCTGGCCCAGTCAGCGGCCTGGCGGAACCGCGGTGACCTCTCCGGCCTGCGTGGCACCGGTGCCGTCGACACCGCCGTCGAGTACGCCGAGCGGCTGCTCGGTCTCGGCTGTGCCGTCGACGCGTGGGAGACGACTTATGTGCACGTACTCACCGCCGTCCCAGACGGACCGCACCCGGTGCTGCACTGGATGAGCGGAACGGCGCTCCGGCCGGTACGCGCCGCGCTCTCGGCCGCCGAGTACGAGGCCTTCGTCGCGGAGCTGGAGCCGCTGCTCGCGAGCGCCTACCCGGTCGTCGACGGCCGTACGCTGCTGCCTTTCCGGCGCATCTTCGTCGTCTCCCAGCGTCCTTAAGAAGCGCGCCGGATCGGCATGAAGGTCGGCGCCGGCGGTTTAGTGAGGAAGTCGAGCATCATCGCGTTGCAGAGCGCCGGCTTCTCCATCAGCAGCATGTGGGTCGCGCCCGGGATGACGGCCAGCTCGGCGTTGGGGATCGTGCGAGAGAGCGCGAGGCTGTGCTCGGCCGTCACGATGTCGTCGTCGCCGGCCATCACGAGCGTACGACTGGCGATCCCGGCCAGGTCCGCCATCGCGATCCCGGTCGGCTGGCCCATCAACGCGAGCGTTTTCGCCGCCACCACGTCGAAATGCTCCGGCCCGTCCGGTGACACCTCCGCGTACGCCTGCCGGATCACCGGCGGAAACTCCATGTTCGGGTCCGGCCGGGTCCCGGCGACCATGCCGTCGTGGTCGATGAACCCGCTGACCAGCACCAACTGCCTGACCAACGACGGCTCGCGGAGCGCCAGCAGGATCGCGACCAGCGCCCCCGCGCTGTAGCCAACGACGTGCGCCGGCCCGCCGATCACCTTGCGCAGGAAGTCGACGGTGTCCTCCACCATCGCCTCCGCGGTCAGCGGTCCTTCGACATCGGGCGTACGCCCATGACCTCGCCGATCGGGCGTATACGCGTGGAAATGCTCACCCATCGCGTCGAAATTCCCGGCGAAGCACCGCGAGTCGGTCATGCCGCCATGCAGCATCAGCAGCGGCTCGCCGTCCCCGCGGTCGTCATACCACGCTCGTACGCCCGGAAGCTCCACATAACCAGCCATGGTTGTCCTCTCTCAACTGAACGGTCAGGGCACAGACGAAACAGCCGCCCAAAACTCATCGCTGTCAGATTCTGGTCAGACGGGGTAGCTTCAATGATCGAATCGAGGGGTAGCTATGCCGATCCAGCGTCTCAACCACGCGGTCCTCTACGTACGGGACTGCGACCGCAGTTTGGCGTTCTACCGCGACAACCTGGGTTTTCGGGCCGTCGCCCACACTCCGGGGCGAACCGCGTTCCTGCAGGCAGAAGGCTCCACCAACGACCACGACCTGGGCCTGTTCACGGTCGGTGCGAACGCCGGTCCGACCACCGCTGGCCGTGGCGCGGTCGGGCTCTACCACCTCGCGTGGGAGGTCGACACGCTCGCCGAGCTGCAGCGGATCCATGACCAACTGGTCTCGGTCGGCTCACTGGTCGGCGCGTCCGATCACGGCACCACCAAGGCGCTTTACGCACACGACCCGGACGGTATCGAATTCGAGGTCTCCTGGCTCGTACCAGCCGCGCTGCTCACTCCCGAGGTCAAGGAATTCTCCGGCGCCGAACCGCTGGACCTGACTGCCGAAATTGCCCGCTATGGCGCCGAAACTCGCGGCGGTGTGGGCGTTTCGGTTTGATCGCCCGGCCTGAATTCGTAGCTATTGCTTAGGTCTGTTTGAACGATGGGGCGGCGCGGCCGGCAGTCCTTGATCCCAGCCGGACGGCTGCTCGTACGGCTCTGGGTTCGGCCGCGTCTTTATTGCATGAGTTCTGCTTTGCTTGGCCCGGTCCAGGGCTGTCTGCCCACGTTGCCCGTCTTCATGAGACAACAAGAGGTTCGGATCCGGCACGGCCGCGTGCCTCGGCTGAGGTTCCACGACCGGTGGCGCTACGGGTCTGCTCGCGAGTTCGTCGATCCGCTGATTTGCCGTGTCGATGCGCTCATTGGTCACCACATGTGACGCGTACGCACCCTGAAACGCCTGATCATGCCCAACCAAATGGTTCTCTACCCCAACCAACTGCTGATCAGTCGCAGCCAAATGCTGGTCAGTTCCCGCTAAACGAATGTGTACGCTTTGCAGATACCTGTCCACATTGGCTTGCAGCTCGCGCATCTCGGCGATCTGGCCTCTCAGGTCCTGGTTTTCGGCCTTGAGACTGTGAATCTGCTCGTACTGATTGGTATCGACATCAATGCCACGATCCCGCAGCTCTTGCGTCTTGTCGGCCGTTTTTTCGTTGGCGGTCTGCTGATCCAGCGCCTTGCGGCCGGCTTTGTAGCGATCGCCAACATAACCCGCGGCCACCGCTGCCACGGTCGCCTGCACGCCGGTCTTGAGATAATCCACCGCGGCCATGATTTCGGCGCCGCCAGCCATCCCCGGAATCCGAGCCACCAACGCGTCCGCGTACTGCGCCAAGGTATGTCCCCCGACCTCCAAAGCGCCGCCGTACTTGGTCAACGCCATCGCCGCCGCCATGGTCGCCAACCCAGCGGTAAGTCGGATGGGTACGTCCCAGAAAGCCTTCCCCCGATTGATCCGGTCCTCCGCCTGGAACGACGCCTTCGCCCCAGCCTCGGTCAACCGATTCCGCCGCAAAAACTGCCACCACCGCGGCTGTCTGGCGGCGATGTGCCGAGGTGCGTGCTTCCTCTTGAAGCTCTGCGGCTGGGTCATGACGGCTGCAAATATCCGAGCTGAAGGGCGACGAGAGTGGGCACGACCTGGGCAAACATGTGGGCGGTCTGCTCTGCGGTCAGCGGCGATGACTGCTGGGAGAACCATTCGATCATCGCCCAGATGCTCGGGCTGTCGAGGTTCAGGCTCCAGATCGAGTAGATGTCGGAGTAAACCTCCAGCAGCACCTCGCCATTACGACCAATGCGGAACATCTCAGGCCGCTCCCGAGTGCTGCCCATGCCTTCAGCGAAGGGGAACATTCGATGACCGCGCAGGAAGTCAATCGCTGACTGCGTCCCGGGTTCGTACTCAGCCAAGGCGTCGGACTGGATCAGGCTCTCGACGAGCGTCTCCGCCTGCTCGACCGTCTCCGGTCCGGCAGCGGCCAGCTTGACCAACCGCTCCCGAGTGAACACGAGATCCCGATGCGCCTGAAGATCGGCAAACGCGAGAGTCCAGACACGGTATGCGTCGGGAGGCAGCTCGGCGCTGTCTCCATGGGCAAGGACGATTTCGTAGTAGTCAGTCTCTGTGTTGTCGGCCGCATAGCGAGGACCGTTGTCGAAGCCAACAGGGACGATGACCTTAGCCATTGAGGACGCTCCACCCGTGTGTGTACGCAGCGCAGTGAGTCTATCAAGCACCTGATCAACTGCGGAGAGTTACCAAAAAAGCCTGCCAGCTGGCCGCCGGGAAGACCAAGACCGGAGAGGCGTCTCCAAGCTTGGTGTCCCGGACGACTGTCGAGCCCACCGAGTTGGCTACCTCAACACAGCTCTGCTCTTGCCCGCTGCAAGTGCTTTTGCGCCAGTTGAGATGCGCGACGAGGATCATGGATTCTCCATTTCTTCAATTGCTGCTGCGATACGGTCTCTGGTCGCGGCCTCGTCCAGGGCAGACTCGTGAAGATTCCGCCACACTTTTTGGTAGTAGCTAATTTCGCGTGGCTTTTCGAGGTACAGCGCGCCGCATCCGAGGCTTACGTAGGTGGTTGACGGCTCAGTCCTCTTACCATCGGGCGTAAGCGGAAACTCCAGCATCTCGAACGACCCGATCTCCAGCGCCTGATGCACGCCGACCGAATAGTCAACCAAGCGGATCTCGACACTTGGCACTTGCTCACTCACGATCAGCAGATGCCTTAGCTGCTCAGCCATAACCGTCGGACTCCCAACGGCTCTTCGCAGAACTGCTTCACCGAGGACAACGTCGAGCCGCAGCGGCGCCGGCTTCTTCCGCATCAAAAGCTTCTGCCGCTCCATACGAAGGGCGACACGACGATCGAGCTCCGCCGGCTCGAATTCCTTCGGCCCACCTTTATCGAGAATGGTCCGCGCATATGCCTCGGTCTGGAGCAAACCGGGAACCACATCCGGCTCGTACCAAGAAATTCCGGCCGCAGCCGCTTCCAGCCCCACGTACAGCTCGAAAGAAGTCGGAATGACGTCGCCGTAGCTTTGCCACCAGCCTTTGGCCTTGGTTTCGCGGGCGAGGGCCATCAGGGCTTGGGTGATTTCGGCGTCGGTGGCGTGGCCGTACAGGCGGCACATTTGTTCGACGTCGAGGGAGCGCATCGCGGTCGAGCCCTTCTCGATGCGCCACATCTTGACCCGCGACAGCTCCAGCTGCTCAGCGGCCTCCTCGACGGTCAGCCGCGCGGTTTCGCGCAGTTTGCGCAGTTCCCGGCCGAGCTGCCGGCGGGGAACTGTCGAGCCTACGTCCGTGGTGGGCATGTCTCCTCCTATCTTCGGTTACGGACCGAGGCGCGAACAGCGCTCGTTATGAAACAGCCGTCGCGCTCACCAGTCAACTACTGCCATTTCCGGCCAAATCAGCGTATCCGAGCTTGAGATGCGAGCGCTCGTACTGCTTGACTCGTGTCGCGGTACGAAGTCGCGTGACTCTGGAGGGTAGCCACGGGCTCGTACCCACCCCGACCGCGCCTCCGGCCCACCCACCCCGATCCCCATCGCGGGCCGGAGGCGCGCCACTCCCGAACACGAAGAAGGACCTCTTGCCCGCACCAGACAACCGGGAGCCGGCGCTGTCCCACCAGCCCGGCCAGCCGATGGTGGTCGTCGTCAGTCAAGCCGCCGACGCCAGCGCCGCAGCGATGTGCGACGCACTGGCCGAGCGCGCGATCAGCCACGCGCTGGTCGATCCGAGCCAGTTCGAGCCGGCGATGATTTTGGACGTCCGGCTGCGAAAGACCGGTCGTTGGGTCGGCGAGCTGCGTACCAGGGACAACACGATCGCGATCGAGGAAGTGTCGGCGATCTACTATCGGGCGCAGCAGCCGTGGGTACGCGAGCCGGGCAGCAATTCGAGCACCGGAGCCGTCCGTCAGGTCGTGCCCGGACCACGCGCCCATTCCCGCGCGGTGCACGCCCGGGTCGCACTTTTCGGAATGCTCATGTCATTGCCGTGCCGATGGGTCAATTTTCCCTGTCTTTCCACCGACGAGCACCGACTCTCCTCTCTAACCGCCGCCATCACCAGCGGATTCACGTTGCCGCCGAGCCTGCTGGCCACTCGACGGCAAGCGGTCAACGATTTCATGACCGAAGCCGGCGAGAATGTGCTGGCTACTCCGCTGGTTGATCCCGAGACTGGTCACCCGTACAGCCGGCCGGTGTTGCGGACCGAATACCGTCATCACCCGCTGGATGGATTTCTTTTCCAGGCATATGTCGAACATGACCGTGCCGTACGGGTGATTGTCGCCGGTCACCGGCATTTCGGCTTCGAAGGCCAGCACGACCTCTACTCGCTGACTGACATCCCGCCAGACATCACGGCCGCCACCGACCAGCTCATGGAAGCGACCGGACTGCGCTACGCCACCCTGGATTTCGTTGTCCCGCCGGAAGGTCCGTGGGTGCTGACCCGCGTCGACCCGAATGCTGACTGGAGTTGGTACGCGACTCACTTCGACTTGCCGATCGCCAGCGCGCTCGTCGACGCCTTGGTCCAAGACTGATGGCACGGAGAAAGAATCGCCGACAAACCGCGATCGACCTGTGGCACTCCGCGGTGGAAATCCAGGAAATTTACCGTCTCCTGGACCGAATCGACAACGCGACGGCCGACTCACGCCGTTACACCGAACCGGCCCGCGCGCTGGTGACGGACGCCGACGACCGTCTCACCGACCGCGCCTGCGCGGAGGACAGCGACTGGAACCGCATCGGCTGGCGATGTTTACGGCTGGTCGCACTAAGCGCGGTCATGACCCCGCTTTTCACCTCGACGTTCAAGCCGTACCAGTTCGTCGGCTTGGCGTGCGAGGTTCTTGCGCTCATCATCGCCGATCTCGCCTGGAACCGGGCCAGGCTGTGGTGGCAACTCCGCCGGTTTCGGCGGCCCGCAACCCCGACGCCGTACGACTCCGACCTGTCGCACGCCTGGTTCCGCGCTCGCTCCCTCGGCGCGGATTCTGCTGCCTCACAAAGACAATGTGCGCTGCTGGCAGCCGAGCGCGCAGCCCTGCTCGCGCAAGCCACTCCGCTGCTCGCCGAGCCGCACCGACTAGCGGCCGCGCGAGCCCCCACCGGCCTCGCCGACGACGTACTGCACGCTTCCCGCAACCTGCAAGGCGCCGCCGAACTCCTCAACGCGATGGTCGCGACCGTCCCCCAGCCGCAACAGCCCACCCGCCACCCCACCTGGCCAGAATGGCCTTAGAAGGGTTGTGGGCCGCCGGGCGTGGTGCTACCCGGCGGCCGGGTGGGTTTTCTATGCGGCGAGCTGATTAATCCCGCGGATGGGTCTTCGTTCGCAGTCAACGTACGCGGGTGGCAGGAATTCAACGATTCCGTCAACAATGCGTACATCCCAACCACCATGGTGCACCAAACGATGGCACCGGTCGCAGAGAAGCACGCAATTTTCAAGGCAAGTATGCCCACCATCAGCCCAGTGCTGCACGTGGTGCCCCGTGTCCAGCGGGGTGGTCGGCCGCATCGGGCGCAGCCTTTGTCTCGCGCTATGAGTGCTTTGCGTAGAGCCACAGTGGCACCACGTGGGCTCCGATCGGCCAGACCCCAGTGTTGTCCAAGACTGGCAACCGCAAGTCGATCGGCATGATCTCCGCGATCACCGCTGGCGGGTCGTTGAAGTTCAGCACTTTCACCGGCAGCCTCAACCCCGAGGTGTCCATCGAGTTTCTGACCAACCTCGTCCGTGGGTCCCGCCGGCTGGTGTTCCTTATCCTCGATCAACACAGTGCCCACATCTCGAAGATGACGATTGAGTACGTGAACTCGACCAACGGGAAGCTTCGCCTATTCTTCCTCCCGTCCTACTCACCAGAACTCAACCCTTCCCCGCATCGTCAAGGCATTCTTCCGCGACCCGTGTCTGCGATACATCTCAGATGTCTCTTAGCTCATTGCCGGCTCGGGTAGAAGGGTTGTGGGCCGCCGGGCGTGGTGGTGCCCGGCGGCCGGGTGGGTTTTCTATGCGGCGAGTTGGTTGATGCCGCGGATGGGTCTTCGTTCGCGGTCAACGTACGCGGGCGGTAGGAATTCAACGATTCCGTTGACGATGCGTACGTCCCAGCCGCCGTGGTGCACCAAACGATGGCACCGGTCGCACAGGAGCACGCAATTGTCAAGGCAGGTATGCCCACCATCGGCCCAGTGCTGCACGTGGTGGCCCCTGGTCCAGCGGGGTGGTCGGCCGCATCTGGCGCAGCCTTTGTCTCGCGCTATCAGGGCTTTGCGTAGGGCTGGTGTGATGAGTCGTTCGTTGCGTCCGACATCAAGGGGCACGCTGTCGCTGCCCAGCACGATCGGGATGATGTCCGCGTCGCACGCGAGCCGGCGGACGCCTTTGGGGGAGATGGGTGCGCCGCTGTGCGGGTAGGCGACACCGAGCCGCTCCCGCAGCATTTCCCAGCTAATGGTGACGGTGAGATGCGGCCGCTCGGCTCCCTGTGTCGGGAGTTTCCCGGAGTCCGCGATCAGATTCAACGCTTCCGCGAGCGCGTCCCCGTTGCGCTCGGACACTGACCGCTGATCAGGGGTGCCGTTCTCAGCGGGGCGGGGTTTGGCCAGTGGGCTGAGGATCTCGCTGAAGAGGGTGCCGGTTTCACTGTCGAAGGAGCCGGTGAAGTTCAGGCGTCCGTCTGTTCCGGTGTGGAGGGATAGTTCGCGGCGTGGTGTCTCGTTTTCGTGTTCGGAGGGCGCTGGTCCGTCGGGGTCCAGGTGGTCGTGGATGCGTCGCCCTACTTTGGCTAGGCCTGGTGCGGTGTACCGTTTCGCGTGCTCCACCAGGGACGCTTCGGCTTCTTCGCGGTCTTTGATGGTCACCCTGGCCGGGAGCCTGTTAACGACCCCAACGATTGTGTCGATTTGGGAGTCGGCGAGTTCCCCGCGGCGCATGGCTTGGCTGGTGATGCTGAGTGTGGGTGCGAGTGTTTCCCCGGTGAGGGCTTGGCTGGGGCACAGGTTCAGGGCTCGTTTGTAGCGTCGGGATGCCTCTGTGGGGGACAGTCGAAGGAGGTCTTGCAGCATGCCCAGGGTGTTGCGGTGCCCGAGCGTCTTGCCGACGTTTCGCCGGTGGATCGCCGCGACAATGTCCAACACCTCGACCTGCAGCAGCCGGACCGCTTTTTCTTTCTCCTGCAGCAATTCACCCAGCTCGTCCGGGTCACACCTCCAGAGCTCTGGAGAGGTGGTGTCGTCGCCGGCGGCCATGACATTAATTCTACCGCCGGCACCGACAGTTTGGTCGCGTACGGGTGATCAGGAATTGGATACTTTCACAATAATCCCAACGAAACATAGAGCGCGCGCGTTCAACTCTCTGGATCACCCCGGGTTCGTTGGAGGCCGTCGGTTCTGGGAAGGATGGTTGGCATGGCGGCGGCGATGAGGTATCCGGCAGAGTTGAAGGTCCGCGCGGTGGGCATGGTGCGTGAGCTGGAGCTTGAGCTTGGTGAGGGGCGCGGTGCGATCGCGCGGGTGGCGGAGCAGCTCGGTGTGAACGCTGAGACGTTGCGGTACTGGGTGCGCTTGGACGATAAGGGGACGCGGCTCTCGGGTGAGCGGGTGGCCGGCTCGGAGGCGGACAAGGACGCGCGGATCGCGGTGTTGGAGCGGGAGATGCGTGAGCTTAGGCGGGCGAACGAGATTTTGCGGTTGGCGGCGGCTTTTTTCGCGAAGGACGTGGACCTTCGGCCGCCGCGTTGACGGCGTTCGTCGATGAGTATCGCGGCCAGTTCGGTGTGGAGCCGATCTGTGCGGTGATCGGGTTCGCGGTGTCGACGTACTACGCGACCAAGAAGCGGTTGGCCGAGCCCTCGGATCGTGATGTTCGCGATGGGGAGCTCGTGCCGCTGATCCGGGAGGTATGGGCGAGCAAGAAGAAGGGGAATCAGGTATATGGCGCGGAAAAGGTGTGGAAGCAGCTGGGTCGCGACGGGGTGAGGGTGGCGCGGTGCACGGTGGAACGCCTGATGGCCGCCGAGGGTCTGAAAGGCGCTGTGTCGAGGCGTCGGCGACCGCGCACGACGGTCCCGGGAGATGAGTCACGTCGACCTCGTGATCTGGTGGAACGTGATTTTCGGGCGCCCGCGCCGAATCAACTGTGGGTTACCGATATTACTTATGTCGAGCTGACCAGTGGCTTGTTCTGCTACACGGCGTTCGTGACCGATGTGTTCTCGCGTTGGCGAAGTCCGTCAACGCGCTTTACAAGAAAGAGGTGATTATTCGTGAAGATTCTTGGAATGATGTTTCGGAGGTCAGACTAGCGACAGCGCAGTGGATTTACTGGTATAGTAATGAACGGTTGCATTCCTGGTGCGGCGACGTTCCGCCCATGGAGTTCGAGGAAGCCTTCTGGCAAGGTAACCTCGAGCAACACCCGGCAGCATGAGACAGATGATCAGGTCTCCACAAAACCCAGGGCGGTCCACTCGCGAGCGAGGATGCTAGTAGTACTTTGTTAAGTCGAGTCGGCACGTCGTGACGGTGTTTCGATTCTTTCCGGGATAATTTGCGCATGATTCTGGAGCACGGTGTTCGCGAGGATCTTGAACGGTATGTGTTGGACGTTTTTGGGCGCGTTGCCGCGCGCTGACCAGCGAGTGAAGGCGCAGGTGTATCGGCGCGGCGCATTGACTGATGGCCAGCGCAAGTCGATGTGGCCGACGGCGGACCGGATCAGTGCGGGTTTTCAGCAGTTCGTGTCGTCCTCGACCCGGCCGGCGGAGCCAGTGCGGGCACGACTCGCGCAGCTTGCTGATGAGGTGATCAGCCAGGTCGGTTGGCTGCTGGACGACACGGGCTTTCCCAAGGATGGCAAGCATTCTCCTGGAGTAGCGTGACAGTACAGCGGCACGCTACGCACCTGGCCACCGATGAGGCATCCACGCAGGTGCTGGCTACAGTAGTACGCTGCGAAGAGCGTCCAGGTCCGCTTGCGGCAGGCCGTGATCGAGCAGCCATCCGGCCGTGCCACCCTGATGTCCCTCAAGAATGTCCAGCGTGGCGATGATCGCGTCCGGCTGGACCAGATGCGATGGGCGGACCGTCTCCACCTCGGTCTCTTCTGGAACCGCACCAAGGAAAAGTGCGATGCGAGCCGTGATCATATCGATATTGTCGTTGCTGAGCATGAAATCCTTGATGATCTCGTCGCGCGGAACACCCACCGCCGACAAGATCAACGCGATCGAGACACCGGTGCGGTCCTTCCCGGCGGAGCAGTGCACCAGCACCGGTTTTGGCTCCTGCGCGACGATCTGGACGATCCGTACGAGCTGCTCAGGCCGCTTGCTCAGCATCCGCCGATAAAGATCGATGACGGTGTGGACACCATCCTCGATCGCGTGCTGAGCGACAATCAGCGGATTGGCCGCGGCGATCAGCGGGATGTGATGAGCTGTCACCTTTTCCAGCGGATACTGCGCCTGCCGCTCATCCACCGAGCGCAGGTCGATGGCGGTGGCCGGCGGCCACGGCTTCAGCGCCGGCGCCGGATCGCCCGGTTGCGGCGCGTCGCCGCGATAGAGCACGCCGGAGCGGATGCTCCCGCCAGCCGCGGTCGGCAGGCCGCCGACATCACGCAGGTTGCACAGTCCACCAGCCCGGGCCGCAGCCAAATCCACAGTCGTCACGTCCCGATGCTAACCGCCGACCGGAAAACTCGACGTGACCTTCGTCTCAGCGGGTGGCGCCCGCCAGCGGTTGTTCATCCCGCGTTTCGAGCGCCGCCAACGTGGTTTCGGTCGGCCGGATCGCTCGTACGGCCACCAGGCTGATCACTGCGGTGAGCGCCAGATATCCGGCCGCCAACCATGGCGTTCCGCCGCCGACCGCGAGCAACGCGGTCAGGATGACCGGGGTCAGACCGGACGCGTAAATGCCGGAACCCTGGAAAACCAATGACATTCCGGTGTAACGGACCTTGGTGTCGAAAAGCTCCGCGAAAAGGGTGGATTCCGCCCCGGTCATCAGGCCGTACCAGATGCCCAGCTGCACCCCTACCACCGCGAAGAGCACCCAGCTCTGGCCGGTTTGCAGCACCGCGAAGGACGGCACCACGGTGAGGCCGAAACTGGCCACCCCCACCCCGAAAACCAGCCGCCGGGAGAACCGGTCCGCGAGCTGTCCGGCCACCGGAGCCATCGCGGCCATCACCAACGCCGAAACGGTGACGGCGACGAGCACGTCCGTGCGTGGCAGGTGCACGCTGGCGGTGGCGTACGTGATGACGAAAACGCCCCAGGTGTTGAAAGAAGCACCTTCGCCCCAACGCGTGAGCAGTCCGAGCAGGACGTTGCGGCGGTGCCGCGGCAGCTGGAAGAGCTCCCGGATCGGTACGGCCGAGGTGTCGCCACGCTCGGCGAGGTCCCGAAAAGCTGGAGTTTCGAGCACCCGCAGGCGAACCACCAGTCCGACCACCACGAGCAGCAGGCTCAGCACGAAAGCGGCCCGCCAGCCGACCGACCGGAAGGCGTCGCTGCCCAGTGTTTGGCCCAGTAGGGTGAAGACTCCAGTGCCCAGCGCGAGCCCGAGGCCCAGCCCGATCTGCGGGACGCTGCCGTACCGACCGTGCCGGCCGGGCGGCGCGTTCTCCACCGCCAGCAGGACCGCGCCGCCCCACTCGCCACCGACCGCGAGACCCTGCAGAATCCGCAGCACCAGCAGCAATGCGGGCGCCGCAAGACCTATCTGCTGGTACGACGGCAACAGTCCGATCAAGGCAGTGGACACGCCCATCGCGACCATCGTGATGACCAGGGTGCGTTTGCGGCCCAACCGGTCGCCGATGTGTCCAAAGAGGACACCGCCGACCGGCCGGGCGACGAAACCCACCGTGAAAGTGCCGAAAGACAACAACGTGGAGACCAGCGGATTCTGACTGGGAAAGAAAAGCCCGGGAAAGACCAGCGCGGCCGCAGTGCTGTAGAGAAAAAAGTCGTACCACTCGACAGTCGTGCCCACCAGACTCGCGGTCAGGATTGTCCGAATCCCCGCCGGCCTGCTCATCGAGCCGGCGCGAACGGGATGGCCGCCGGTTCGGCTGCCTCGTCCTGGGTCGGTGGCGACCACAGATTTCGTTGGCGCAGCAGCGGAAGCACTCCCTCGCCGAACCACCAGACTTCTTCCAGGTGCGGATGACCGGACATGATGAACTCGTCGATGCCCAGCGCGTGATATTCGGCGATCCGGTCCGCCACCTCGGCATGACTGCCCACCAGCGCGGTGCCCGCGCCGCCACGGACCAGTCCCACCCCGGCCCACAGGTTCGGCGAGACCTCCAGGTTTTCCACCGACCCGGAGTGCAGGTCACGCATTCGCTTCTGTCCTTCGGATTCGCTCCTGGACAGTCCCTTCTGGACACCAGCGATCACGTCTGGATCCAGCGCCGCCAACAAGTTTCCGGCATGCGCCCAAGCCTCCTCGGCGGTGTCCCGGGTGATGACGTGCAACCTGATACCGAAGCGGATTTCACGGCCCTGCGCCTGGGCAAGACCGCGGATCCAGGCGATTTTCTCCGCGACCTTCGCCGGCGGTTCGCCCCAGGTCAGGTAAACGTCCGCACTCTCGGCCGCCACCGGGCCGGCCGCGGCCGAAGACCCGCCGAAGTAGATCGGCGGCACCGGCTGAGGCACCCGATCCAGCCGGGCGCCGCTCACCTTCACGTGGTCACCGTCCAAATCGACCGTCTCACCCCGCCACAATGCCCGTACGACCTGCAAAAACTCGCCCGTACGAGCGTATCGCTGGTCGTGGTCCAGAAAATCGCCGTAAGCGCGCTGTTCGGCTGGCTCGCCGCCAGTCACCACATTCAGCAGCAGTCGTCCGCCGGAATGCCGCTGGTAGGTCGCGGCCATTTGCGCGGCCAGCGTCGGAGACACCAGACCAGGCCGGAAAGCGACCAGAAACTTCAGCCTTTCGGTGTGAGCCACCAGCATCGCGGTGGTCAGCCACGCATCCTCGCACCACGCGCCGGCCGGTGTCAGGGCACCGACGAACCCCAACTCCTCGGCAGCCCTCGCGATCTGCGTCAGATAACCCACTGTCGCCGGCCGGGCACCGCCGGCCGTACCGATCGGCACCCCGTGCCCGCCGCCCACCAACTGTCGACTGTCCCCGTAAGTGGGCAGGAACCAGTGCATCGCTATCGAGCCGGCCATGGTCGTCCTTTCGATGGTGACCAACGAATCCCGAGAGGGAAAGGGGATCGCACAGTCACCGAGGAAACGCGGAGGGTACGAGAAAGGAGAATTCAGCGCAGGGAAAGGGGCGAAATGGGCGCTAAAGCCGACACGCCTGGCCGGTGACACGGGCATAATCCACGTGCCGCCGCCGAGTGAGCGCCGGAGACCGATCCATTAGCCCAGTCCAGCAGAGCATTCCTGGAGTGTCAACTGTGACCGGCTGCACTTACCGGCAGCCCCAGAAGTGCGCCACCGACCGCGTGCAGTGCGGCATCGACATTCTTGGCGCGCCGGAGCTGAGTCGTACGAGCGATGTCGTTGATGACCGTAAGCGTTGCCTGCACCCGTATCCGCGCCGGCACCTCGGCGAGATCGGAATGCACAGACCGCAGCAAGTGCACCCATTCAGCAACGTAGTCCCGCTGGATCTGCCGCGTCCGGTGCCGGTCCGGCCCCGGCAACTGCGCGACCTCGGTGATGAGAATGTCGACAAGTTCCCGGTGCGCCAGCGCGAAGCCGGCGTAGGACCGGAGCAGCCGACTCAAGGCGTCAGCGGGATCGCTGGCAGCGGCAAGCTCGCTGGACATGTCCCGTCGCAACCATTCAGCGCCACGGTTCATCAACGCCACCAACAGATCCAGCTTGCTGTCGAAATGGTGGTAGATGCTTGGGCCCGCGATCTCCACCCCCGCGCCAATTTCCTGCAGGCTGGCTGTCCCGTACCCGTTCTCCGCGAACATCACCGCCGCCGTCCGCAGCAGCGCCTCCCGCCGGGACCGCGGCTCCACCCGCTGCTCGTTGACGCTTTCCTGGCCGTACTCGATTTCCGGAAGCTCCACAGTGGACACTTCACGGCTCATGTCAGCCAACAGCTCCTGGTAGTCCGCCGACGGCAACTCCAGGCGATGATAGGAAGGGCTGGTCAGCACGGAAAAGTCGCACCAGGCGAGGAACTCCGCCTGCGTCTGGGTGCGACTTTCTTCCAGGAGGCGGGCAAACGCCAACACACCCGCTCGTACGCTCTCGCGCAGCACCGCCCGGTCAGCCGCTGGCAGATGTCTGGACTCGCGCTGCCACAGCACGCCCGCTCGACGTTCTTCCACCGCCGCGGCGGCAAGCCTTTCGATAGTGGTGTCCAGATCAGCGGTGACAATCTCCGCGTACGGCCGCAAAGCCTGCGAGACAGCAGCCACCAGCAACTCCTGTTTGCCCGCGAAATGCCGGTAAAGCGCCGACGGCCCGACACCGACCGCAGCAGCCACATCGGCCATCGTCACCTGCGGATAGCCAACTCGGTAAAACAGGTCGGCGGCCGCTCGTACGATCAGTTCCCGGCGGTTCCGCGGCCGTTTGCCCCGCAGTGGCAAGGAAGTCTCCAGGCTGGTCACTGGACTTGCCGGCCATCCTCCGCCCAGTGCACCTTGCGCAGCTCGCGCTTGAGGATCTTGCCAGCGCCGGACATCGGCAGCGCCTCGACAAAGGCAACCGATCGAGGGAGCTTGTAGTTCGCAATGTAGTCCCGACAGAAATCGGTCAACTCAGCTGGGGTGGCCACGCTTTCGGGCTGCAGAACGACAACCGCATGCACGCGCTCGCCCCACTGCTCATCCGGCACGCCGATCACCGCGCAGCTGGCCACCGCCGGATGCCGTGCAAGCGCGTTCTCCACCTCGGCCGAATAGACATTCTCACCGCCCGTGACGATCATGTCCTTGATCCGGTCAACGACAAAGACATAGCCATTTTCGTCCATATATCCACCATCGCCGGTATGCATCCACCCGCCGCGCAGCGCGTCCGCGGTCTCCTCCGGCCGATTCCAATAACCCAACATCACGTGGTCGCCGCGGGCCACAATCTGCCCGACCTTCCCGCGCGGCACCTCCTGGTCATCCGGGTCGACAATCCTCACCTCCGCGTGCGGCACCGCCCGGCCGGCACACCTGCGCAACACCGGATCGTCGTGCTCGTCCGGAAGAAGCAGCGTGGTCACCGGCGACAGCTCGGTCATCCCGTACGCCTGGGTAAAACTCGCCGATGAGAAGACCTTCCGCGCTCTTTCCAACACCGCATCGGAAATCGGCGAGGCACCGTACAGAACGTTTTGCATGCTGGAAAGATCGTGACTGGTCGCCTCGGGATGATCCACCATCAGCTGGATCATGGTGGGCACCAGCAAGGTGGCCGTGATCCGATGCTCGGAAATCGCCGCCAGCACGCCCAGCGGGGTAAAACTCGGGACCATGACGTGTGTGCAACCAAGCTGCATTCCGGCCGTCCAAGACGCCACATCGGCCATGTGGAACATCGGGGCAGCATGCAGCAAACGCCCTCGAGGGCTCATAAATTGGCCGGTAGACAGCGACCCGAGCGCCGACACGACCATGTTGTCATGGCTGAGCATCACGCCCTTGGGCAACCCGGTTGTGCCGCCGGTGTAGAAAAGCCCAGCCATCTGCTGGCCACCTCGGCAGGCGTCTTCCACCGGCGTCGCCTCAGCCACCAACGTCTCGTAGTCGAGCATCCCCTCCGGACAGTCCCCCTCACCGGAGTAAATAACCGTTTCCAGCCCCGGAAACTGCTCCTTCAGCGCCGGCACCATCGGCACGAAGGCCTGGTCGACGAACAGCACGCGAGTGTCCGACTCCCGCAACGAAAACCCGATCTCGGCCGGCGTCCACCGCACGTTCACCGGCGTGAAAACCCCGTCCGCCCACGGCACCGCCAGCAGATATTCGTGGTAGCGATCCGAATTCAGGCTGAGAATTCCCACCCGGTCATCGGCTCGTACGCCCAACTGCCGTAACGCACCGGCGAGCCGCGCCACCCTGTCGATGACCTCCGCCATCGTCCGGGTCCGATCCAGGTAGATCGTCGCCACTTGATCCGCGTCCTGCTGACACGCCCGGTGCAACGCCTGAGTGATCTGCATGCGAGCCTCCGCCGCCGGTGATGCGCCAGACTATCGCATATTCACTTAGCGCCGACAAGACCTGATGTCATGCTCAACTGACTGTCCGACTGTCTGTTCGTATGTTCACTTAGGCGGGCTCAATGGGCAATAGCCACTGGAGACACAGGAGTAACGGTCGCGTCAGCGTTGGCCGGGGGTGAGCAGGCCTCGGTCGAAGGCGGTGGCGACGGCGGCGGCTCGGTCGCTGACGCCAAGTTTGGCGTAGAGGTGGATCAGGTGCGTTTTGACCGTCGCCTCACTGATAAAGAGTTGTCTCGCGACCTCGCGGTTGGTGCCACCACGGGCGATCAGCGTCAGGACCTCGATTTCGCGCTGGCTGAGGGACTCCGGCGCGGGCGTACGCATCTGGCCCATCAGTTTGGTGGCCACCGCGGGGGCGAGCACCGCCTCACCGCGAGCAGCCGCCCGGACGGCCCGGAAAAGGTCCTCGCGGGCGGCGTCTTTAAGCAAATAGCCGGTGGCGCCGGCCTCGATGGCCGGCAACACATCACTGTCCGTGTCATACGTGGTCAGGACTAGCACGCGAGTGCGCGATTTCCGTTCAGCCAACTGCCGAATCGCGGAAACACCGTCCATTGTGGGCATTCGCAGATCCATCAGGACAACATCCGGGTCGAGTGCCTCCACCAGGGTGACCGCCTCGGCACCATTGGCCGCCTCACCCAGCACCACAAAACCCGGATCCGCGGTGAAAATCCCGCGCAGGCCATCCCGTACGACCGGATGGTCGTCCGCGATCAACAGCGTGATCTGCTGGTCAGGCACCAAAATCCTCTCGGTCGGCGGGGCACACCGGAACAGTGGCGGAAAGCGCGGTGCCAGCGCCAGGTTCGGTTTCGACCACGAGACTACCGCCGACGCTCTCCAATCGCTGCCGCATCCCGGTCAGCCCGTAGCCGCCTTTGCCTGGATCCGGCGCGGCCGAAGCGTCCGGATCGAATCCGACGCCGTCGTCGCGTACGTCCAAAGTCACCACGTCCGGCATATACGACAGTGTCAGGCCCACTCGGGCCGCGCCCGCATGCTTCGCGACATTCACCAACCCCTCCTGGGCCGCCCGCAGCAGCGCCACCTCCACGTCAGCCGGAAGTTTTGCGGCGGTGCCAGTGACATGGACCTCAGCGGCCATTTCGTTGACCTCGGACCATTGGCGAGCGGTGTTCCGCAATGCCTCCGGCAGTCGCGCGGCTTCCAATGCCTCTGGACGTACGGCATGCACCGATCGGCGCGCCTCGGTGAGGCTCTGCCGAGCCAACCAGGTCGCGGTCGCCACGTGCCGGCTCCAGTCCGCCTGCTCCGCTGCCTCCAACTGGGTAATAATTCCGGTCAAACCCTGCGCCAGCGTGTCGTGAATTTCCCTGGCCATCCGCTGGCGTTCCGCGATGACCGCGGCTTCCTCGGCCTGGTGAACCAGCTCTGCGTGCAACCTCGCATTTTCGCTCATCGACGCGGCGAGTTTGCGATTGGCCTCAAGCAACTCGGCGATGACCACTTTTCGCCCTCGGGCCAGTCGAGCACTTGCCGCTCCCAGCAGGGTGAAGGCCGATGCGAGGCTGCCGATCACGGCCACCAGCAACACAAACTCCCCGAGGGCACCAAAGGTGGTAGGCCACCGGTCGACAAATGCCCGGGCATGCACGACCGCCGCACACCAGCTGGCAAAAATCGCCCACGGCACTGGGAAAGACTCGAACGCATAGCCGTAGACAACGAGGATGAAAAGTGTGAACCACTGCGACCGCAACACCAGCAATGCGGACAGGACAAGCAGGCCGACGAAGACGACCACCTTGCCCACCGGTGAACGGCTCCACCGGATCAGCAGCCGGTCCACATAGATCCAGACCGCGGTGACCGCAGCGGTGACGAGCATGAAAGCCGTGTCACGGCTGGAAAGCGGCTTCAGCACCATCGTCAGCGCCGAGGAGACCACCAGAAGCACGAAGGGGCTGACGAGCGTCATCAGCTCCATCCAGCGCTCCCAGCCGTCCTGCGTCCCGGCCTCCGTGCTCACCATCGCCCGCCCTCTCCCTCCATCGCTTGCACAAACCATATCCATTGGTCCACCGCGTCGCACCGGGCCAACCGGCAGGGGATCAGTTGGTGCCGGTGACAAGGTGCGCCTCGACCGCGTCAGCCGCCGCGGCGCGACCGCCCGCGGCCCGAATCTGCCGCTGCATTTTCACTGTGTTCGCACGGATCCCCGGATCGGTGGAAACCTGGCGAACCGCGGCACGGATCTGCTCGGCGTCCACCGTCGTACGGTCCAGCCGTACACCCACGCCCAGCTCCGCGATCCGGCCGGCATTCACCTCCTGCTCGACCATCTGCGGCACGGCCACCAACGGCACGCCGAAAAACAACGATTCCATCGTGCTGCCCATGCCAGCGTGCGAGACGAACGCGGTCGCGTGCGCCAGCATGTCCAGCTGCGGCACTCGGTGGTGCGCCTCGACATTGCTTGGCAATTCGCCCAGGTCCGCGGAATCAACGCGATCGCCGGTCGCGATGACGAGATGCCAGTCAGGCAGAGCGGCCGCGGCCCGTACACACTCTCGGAAGAAATCCGGCTGGAAGTTGTAGCCGGTTCCCAACGACACCAGCAAAATCTTCTTCTCGCCGGCTGGCGGCGTCCAACTGCCCTGGTACGACCGCTCAGTCAGGCACGGGCCGGCAAAGGTGTGATCGGCACCGAAAGTGTCGCCGCACGGCTGAAACTCCCGCGCCACGAAGACCAGTGTGTGCTCCGGGACCGTCTTCTCCACCTCCTGCATGGTGGCCCCGGGCATGCCATAGGCGGCAGTGAAGTCAGCGAAAGCCTGGCCATATTCGGCCAGCGCTGGATGCGTTGGGTCCAACACGTGGTCGCCCATCAGCGCCTTGTCAAAGCGGAAATGCTCATTTCCGGTGAGGGTGGGGAAAGTGACGACTCCCGGACGTTTCCACTGCTGCGCGAGCAACCGTGGTCCGGTGCCGATGCTGACGTCGTACATCAACAGATCCGGTCGATCGCCAGCGAAATGGGCTTCCAGCGCCGCTGTTGACGCTTTGCTTTCGTTCAGAAAAGCCAACGGCACTTGCGCGATCACGTCAGCGGTGATGTCCGTCGGCGGATGCATGCCTTCCATCGGACTCTTGTACGGCACGTGCTCCGCGCCTGCGGCTCGTACAGCCTCCGCATATCGTTCGATGGCCACATAACTCACCCGGTGGCCGCGCTCGACAAGTTCGGCCACCACACCCAGGGTGGGCAGCACATGGCCGGCGGCGGGCAGGTTCGTCACCGCGATATGCGCGCTCATGCCGAAACCTCCTGATCCATCCGGACCACCTTCGGGCCGACCATCTTGAAGCGGTGCGCGCGTGCATAGATTTTCCCGTACGCACGGACGCAAACCTGCATTGCCGCGATCAACACGATCCAAGTGACGACGTTCAGTACCGGCACCTGGTCCACCGGGAGCGTGTAAGCCATCACGACCCGGACGGCGGTGTCCGCGAACAGAAGCACCACCCAAATCACTGTGCCAACCCGCATGACATGCCGGAATTCGGGATGAGTCCACGACTCTTCCCAGTCGTCACGGGCCTGCTGGCTCGGCATCATCAGTTTGGCGCCGGTGAAGATGACGGGCTGCCGGGCGAAAAGTGACGAGAGCATCCACAACCCGACGACCATCGTCATCCAAGCTTCCTTTGCGAGCAAAAGTCGCGGATCACCGGTGAGCAACGAGATGGCGTTGCCCACCACCATCATGCTGATCGTGAACAGCGCGATGCCGTTGAGCTTGCGGTTCCGTACGATCCCCCAGACGATCCGTACGACGCCTGGTAGACCTCCGAGAACCAGCGCCCACCACAAGCCGACGCCGGCCGAGCGCAGGCCGTAGAAAACCAGGGTTGGCACCGCGAGGTCGAACAACGCGGGCAGCAAAGCCGCGATCCGTGGATCGAGCCGGCTGGCTCGAGGCTCCGCGACGGTGGTGCGTTTACTGGTCATCGTACTGGCTCCTTGGTCGGCGGGCTTGATACATCGAGCATCGCCGGTGGAACGGTTTGGCGAATCGGCCAAGCCGCGACGATGCGACCGCCGGTCCACTGACCGACTCCGTCCACCAACCGACAGTCCCCGTCAACCAATCGGTGGATGCGGGACGCTGGTCTCCCTGATTCGCCTCACCAGTGACCACCGGAAACCATCGACAGCGGCCGGGAAAATAACTATTCTGGCGGCGCAGTAGTGCCAGGTAAGGCCGTCCGTTCGACCCTGACAGCGGGAAAACACGCCATGACAAATGTCATCGAAAGACGTCGTTACGCTCTGCGTGCTACTCGTGACGCATTGGCTGCGAACCTTGATCGCTACCTGCCAGACACCACCCACCGGGACTACTTCCGATGGGCACTGTCCGACCAGAATCCAGACCAGGCGCTGTTCTGCCGGATCATCGCGCTGGATCAGCTCGCCCATTTGACCACCGCGGTGCTTTCCGACATTGGCGGCAATGACGACTGGCCTACGTTGGTAAACCAGGCGCTTCCGGTAAACCTTTACCAGGTTTTCGAAGTGGTCTCCGACAACCTGAGCCTCGGGCTTGCCGACGTACGCGCCGACGACGACTCCGAGCTGCGGGACCTGGTCGTCGCGTTCGACACCGTCGCGGCCGACGACCTCTGCCATCCCACCTCCCGGCCGGCCACCGAGCTGCTCGCACACCTGAAAGCGCCCACCCACCAGGTCTCCAGTTTCGCGCAGAGTCTCGCTGAGCGGTTCCATTCCACCATCGCCCAGAAGTACGCGGCCAGCGTGGGAAACCTGGATCTCGACGTGCTCGAACACACGGTGTGGAGCGGGCTGGTCGCCAACATCGAATCCGGCCGGGATGTGCTCGCCGCGCTCGCCGGCACGCACGCGGAACCAGCGATGCGGGCCCGGACGATCGAGCGCTACGAGGCGGTCGACCGCACGCTCACGACCCTTCGACTGTCCCGTGACGACCTGGTTTTGACCAGCACGCAAACCATCCTGGTCACCCCCACTCTCGGCTACTTCGGCACCGTTTTCGGGGAAATCCTGGGAGATGATCCGGGCTATCACGCGGCTCTCGACGACGGATCGCTGCTGGCCGCCTTCGACACCGGGTCTTTGCTCGTACGCCTGCAAAATGACATTGGGACACCGCTGCTGCTCATGCCCAGGACCGAAAGAACTGCGTTCCTCCAGCACCTGCGAGACCGGGCCGAGCCTTTGGACACTGCCATCTCCCTGCTGACCAAAGCGGTCAACGAACCGGTGCTCAACCGGTTCCGCAAGGACCTGCTCAACGGAGAGTTCAACATCTGCCTTTACGAGGTTTATCGGTCCGACAGTCTCCGGACGGGCATGGACGCCTTCGCCAATGGCCTTGATTTCTTCGCTGATCTCTACGCCAGGAACAAGGTGGCATTCGGCGAGCAGCTGACCGACCTCGACGGCCGGTTGCACGATCACCGGACGACGGTGATGGCGAGACGATTCGTCGATTTCCACGAGAAGATGTATACCCAGGCGTACGACGACTATGACATGGCCGGCGATTATGCCGTCTAGCCAGGAAATTCCGGTCGCACCCGGCCGTTTGCCGCTGCTGGGACACTTGCCAGCGCTGGTGCGCAGACCGCTGCCGTTTGTCCGGTCACTGCGCCAATTCGGTGATGTCTCCACCGTCTACTTGGGCACCACACCGGCCTATTTAGTGCATAACACGGACCTGATCCGGCGGGTCCTGGTAGCCGACGCGGGGCATTTCGACAAGGGTGTGCAATACGAGAAGTTGGCCACCCTGCTGGGAAATTCGCTGGCGACGACCAGTGGGACAGCACATCGAGACCGGCGCCGGCTGATGCAGCCGGCGTTTCACCGCGAACGCGTCGCACAGCACGAAGTCACCATGCGCGAGGCGACGTTGGAGCTGACCAAGCAGTGGCGGCCGGGCGACGTGATCGCGATCGACGATGCGATGCGCGCCCTGGCACTGACAATCGTTGCCCGCGCACTGTGCTCGGCGGACTTGGGCAGCGATGCGGTGACCACCATCCAGCAAGACCTGCCCGCGGTCCTTCGGGGCGTCGCGTGGCGCGTGCTGCTTTCCAATCGTACGCTGGAAAGCCTTCCGCTTCCGGCCAACCGTCGCTTCACCGCGGCCAACAACCGGTTACGCAGCGTGGTTTACCAGGTGGTCCAACGCTATCGGGCGGCCGGTGTGGACAACGGCGACCTGTTGTCGCTGCTGCTCAACGCCCGCGACCCGGAAACAGGCCAGGCCCTGGACGACAACCAGGTCCGCGACGAAGTGGTCAACATTTTGTTCGCTGGCACCGAAACCACCGGCAACGCGATGGCCTGGCTGTGGCACGCGCTCGGCGCCCATCCGGACGCGGAACGCCAGGTCCAGGCCGGCGACTCGGCCTTTGTCGACCGGGTTGCCCGCGAAACGCTGCGCCTCTACCCGCCGCCGTGGCTCGTCTCTCGGCGCGTACGCGAGCCGCTCCAGCTTGGTGCGTACGAACTGCCCGCCGGTTCCCAGGTGCTCTTCAGCCCTTACGCGGTGCAACGAGACCCGGCCAGCTACGCCGACGCCGACCGCTTCGATCCGGACCGCTGGCTGCCCGAGCGCGCGGCGCAGGCGCCGCGGCACGCCTTTCTGTCTTTCGGTGCGGGGCCACAGAACTGTGTTGGCGAGGGCTTCGCCACCCTGGAGATGGCGACCGTGACCAGCACGATCGCAGCCCAGTGGCGGCTGGTTCCGGTGGGCGACACCAAGGAAAAGGCCTCCGCCACGCTGCTTCCGTCGCGGCTCCAGATGCGGGTCGAACGACGGGCTTGACCAGGGCCGTTGACAGACATCGCGACGGGACGTTACATAGCCTGTGACAGGTGAACCGCGGCACCGCGCGACCGGAGGTCCAGCGTGAAGGCGATCATGTTCCACCTGATGCCGTATAGGGACCTCCCGGCCGACTTCGAGCAACAGCACGAAAGCATCTGGGTGACGCCACCGAACACCACGCTCTGCGACCCGGCGATGGTCCATCAGTACTACAACTGGAATCTCGACGAGCTGGAGCTGGCGGACAAGCTGGGCTTCGATGGTGTTGGTGTCAACGAACACCACCAGAACGGCTATGGTTTCATGGCCTCGCCGAACCTGATGGCCGCCGCGCTTGCCCGTCGTACGCCCAATAACAGCGCGATCTGCGTGCTGGGCAACACTCTCGCGCTCTACTCGCCAGCCACCCGGGTCGCCGAGGAATTCGCGATGTTGGACGTGCTCACCGGCGGCCGGCTGCTGGCCGGTTTCCCAGTCGGCACTTCGATGGACGTCAACTTCTGTTACGGGATCACGCCAACCGAGACGCGACCACGGTTCCGCGAGGCGGTTGACCTGATTATCCAGGCCTGGACGCGGGAAGGACCATTCGCTTTCAACGGCGAATTCAACCAACTCCGATATGTCAACCCCTGGCCACAGCCGCTGCAAAAGCCATACCCGCCCGTGTGGTTAGCCGGCGGTGGCTCGGTGGAAACCTGGGAACTCGCCGCGCACCGCGATTTTACGTACAGCTACCTCAGCTTTTTCGGCTATCAGTTCGCGAAGAAACTGATGGACGGCTTCTGGGCGAAAATGGATGAGCTCGGCGTTGACCGCAACCCATACAGAGCCGGCTTCAGCCAGCTGATCTGTGTCTCGGAGACCGACGAGCGAGCCGAGCAGGAGTATCTCGATCACTGCTCGTACTTCTTCAACAAATGCCTGCATATCCCGTCGCATTTCATGACTGCTCCGGGCTACCGGACCCGGCGCAGTGCCGAGTTCGCGATCCGGACCGGCCAGCCCGGCGACCTCGCCGCGGCTGCCGCCGAAGAGAAGAACTGGAAGACGCTGACCGAAAGAGGCTTCGTGATTGGCGGCAGCCCGGACACCGTCGCGGAACAGCTCATCGAGGTGGCGAAGGGGCTGCGGGTGGGAAATTTGCACGCCTTACTGCAGATTGGCTCCATGCCGCATGACCTGACGGTCAAGAACATCACGCTGTTCGCCGAGGAAGTGCTGCCGCGGCTGCGCAAACTGTGGGCGGACGAGGGCTGGGACCACAAATGGTGGCCAAAAGGCGCTGCCGACCGCAATGCCGCGGCGGTCTGAGGGGGATGACAATGCCGATCGCCGCACCCGCACACGTCACCGAACGACTTCTGCCGTTGGCAGGTGGAAAGCTTCAAGGCCGAGTTTTGGTTGCCGGGAAGGGCGATCCGGTGCTCTTCCTGCACGGCACCGGCGGGCTCAGCTGGGATCCATTCCTGGAAGCGCTCGCCGCCGAGCACACTGTCTACGCGGCCGAGCATCCCGGCGCCAGAGATGAGGACGCTCTTCGCCAGTTGCGTGGCATCTGGGATCTGGTGCTCTATTACGACGAACTGCTGGACGTGTTGGACCTGGAAACCACTGCGGTGGTCGGACATTCCTTCGGTGGCATGGTCGGCGCCGAGCTGGCCGCGAACAGTCCGCGCAGGGTCCGAAAACTCGCCCTGCTCGCGCCACTCGGGCTGTGGCGAGACGACACACCGATCCTGGACCTGGCGGCGACCCCGGCCACCCGACTGCCCGAATTGCTGCTCGCGGACCCGACCGGCCCGCTGGCGATCGGCCTGTCCCCACCGGCCGACGACCCGCTGGCACTTTTCGAGGCCGCCATGCGGATGGCGAGCATCCTGCACTTCATCTGGCCCATCCCGGACAAAGGGCTCAAGCGCCGCCTTCATCGCGTACGAGCCGAAACGCTGCTGGTGTGGGGCCGGGAAGACCGGTTGGTGCCACCGGTCTACGCCGAGTCTTTCGCCGCTCTGCTGCCGAAATCCGACACTGTTCTGATCGATGGGGCCGGGCACCTCGTGCAGCTGGAGGCCATCGAAGCCGTACGCGAGCGGGTGCTCGCCTTCCTACGCTGACAGGAGTTCGGATGCCGCTGCACCCCCAGGTGCGCTACCTGCTCGAGGAAATGGCCAAATCGAAGGGCCGCCACCGCAGGACCTTACCGTCGAACAAAACCGCGAGATGATGAGCCAACTTGGCGAGTTGGCCGGCCCAGCGACCCCAGTCCACTCGGTCGTCGACACCTCGGTTCCAGGCCCGAACGGCGCTGTCCCAGTTCGGATTTACACGCCGTCCGAGGGAAAGCCACTGCCCGTACTGGTCTACTACCACGGTGGCGGATGGGTGATCGGCAGCCTCGAGACCCATGACCGCACCTGCCGATCGCTGGCGGTGGCCGCCGACTGCGTCGTCGTGTCGGTCGACTATCGGCTCGCTCCCGAACATCCCTTCCCAGCCGGCGTCACTGATGCGTACGCGGCGGCGGCTTGGGTCGCCGAGCATATCGGCGACTACGGTGGCGACGGATCTCGGCTGGCCGTGGGCGGCGACAGTGCCGGCGGCAACCTGAGCGCCGTGGTGGCACAGCTCGCGCGAGACCGCGGCGGGCCAGCTTTGGCTCTGCAGCTGCTGATTTACCCGGGGACCGACGCGGCCGACAACAGCCCGTCGATGATCGAGAACGCCGAAGGCTACCTGCTGACGAGACCTTTCATTGACTGGTTCATCAATCACTACCTGGAGAATCCGGCCGACATCGCCGATCCGCTGGTCTCTCCCGCGGTCACCGCCGACCTCTCCGGACTGCCGCCGGCGTTGGTGATCACCGCCGAATTCGACCCGCTCCGCGATCAGGGCACCGCCTATGCGAAGAGGCTCGCCGACGCCGGCGTGCCCACCGAAACTGTCGAATATGAGGGCATGATCCACGGCTTCTTCCAGATGACCGGTGTGCTCGACACGGCCCGGGACGCGGTCGCGAAGTCCGGCACCGCTCTCCGCGCAGCCTTCGCCAGCTAACTCCTGTCGACTGAACTACACTGAACTGTAGTTCAGTCGACAGGAGTTAACTCGATGACTGGTGGATTCGTCGGCCGTACGACCGAGCTTGGCCGGCTTGAGAGGCTGCTCAGCCGTGTCCAAGATGGACACCGTGACCTGCCTGGCGTCGCGGTTCTGCTGCGTGGGCGACGCCGGGTCGGAAAATCCCGCCTCGTCGAGGTGTTCTGCGAACGATCCGGTGTGCCATCGGTCTTCTTCCAGGCGAGCCAGGGCGCGAGCCCGGCCAGCCAACGCGCCGATTTCGCCGCCGCCATAGCGGAATCGCGCCTTCCCGGGCGGGATCTCTTCGCACCAGAAGCCGTCTTGTCCAGCTGGATGGCGCTGTTTCGTCAGTTGGCCGCCGCGTTGCCCGACGACCAGGGCAGCATCGTGGTCATTGATGAGCTGCCATGGTTGCTGGAGTCGGACCCCAGTCTGGAGGGGGCGCTGCAAACAGCGTGGGACACCCTCCTGTCGCGAAAGCCGGTCTTGTTCGTGCTGATTGGTTCGGATCTCGCGATGATGGAGCGCCTCGACGACTACGAACGGCCATTCCACCAACGCGGCACGGTGATGGTGCTCCCACCGCTGAGCCCGGCCGAGGTCGGGTCGATGCTGGCGCTGCCGGCCGCCGATGCTATCGACGCTTTTCTTGTCACCGGCGGACTTCCCTTGGTCTGTCAGGAATGGACGCCTGGCGACACCCTCGACGCCTTCCTCTGCGCAACACTGAGCGAACCCACCTCAGCTCTTCTCGTCTCCGGTGAACGCTCGCTGGCCGCCGAGTTCCCCGCCCATCTACAAGCGCAACACGTCTTGGCCGCGATCGGCAATGGTGAACGAACTTGGAGCGGCATCCGCGGAAAGCTCTCGACCGGCACCGACCAGATGGCGGCCAGCTCATTGACGAACTCGTTGCAGTTGTTGGAAGCAAAGCGAGTGGTCGCCGCAGAGACACCGCTGTCCACCAAGCCAGCGGAGAAGGACCGACGCTATCGGGTCGCCGACCCCTATCTTCGGTTCTACTTGGCGTTTCTGCGTTCAGGGCTTTCACTGGTGGAGCGAGGCCGAGCCGATTTGTTGATACGCCAAGTAAAGCGCTCGTGGACAGCGTGGCGGGGTCGCGCGGTGGAGCCGGTGGTAAGGGAGGCATTATTGCGCCTCGCCCCGGAACTTGGCTGGCCGGAGGTGGAGGCTGTCGGTGGCTGGTGGAATCGCCAGAACAATCCCGAAGTCGACCTGGTGGGCGCGGACCGCGCGGGCGTCGCCGGGAAGATTCTTTTCGTCGGGAGTATCAAATGGCACGCCAGCACACCTTTCGACCTCCACGACCACCACACTTTGGTACGGGACATGGCAATGATTCCCGGTGTCGATCCACAAACCCAGCCCATCGCGGTGAGTCGAACTCCGGCTGGCGATCTTCCGATCCGCTCTTTCACCGCGGATGACCTGATCGCGGCCTGGCCGGGCTAGTGGTCCGTCTTTGATTTGAGATGGCGGGTTCGGTGATCCAGAAGTCGGTCTGGGTGCGCCGGGGATCACTGCGGTAATGACAAAACCGGCATCACCCAGGACTGGGCCGATTACCGGGCCAAATCAAGGCCCAGGCCAGATTCGTTGGGCGGCTCGATAGTCCGTGACGAAGATTTCCTCCTCCTGAAGGATTTCCCTGGCCAGCGATGAGATGAGGAACTCGTAGTCGGTTCTTCGTACGCGCCAACCACCGGGATCGATCGCCTGAGCCTGCGCATCCCCCATCCCCGGATGCACGGCCCACTCGGTCAGCCCCCTTGGCACTTCACGCAGCAAGCGCGCATAACGATCCGCTTTGCCATCGAGATCAAGGCTGAAACTGTCCAGGAAATCGTGATCGACAACCGGCAAGCCCTGTTCCCGGAATCGCCCCAACGCGGGTTCGAGCCAGATCCGCACCGCCAGACCGTATTCCGCGGCCAGCGACACCGTCATCTCCAGAATATCCGTACGACCGCCGTCGGCGAGGCAATGCCAATCAAGATGCGTTGGTGTCAGGCCCGCGTCGACTACAGCGCGAATCTGCGCACGGAACTCAAGCTCGACCTCGTCGAGGTGCGCCTGGGCAAGCAGCGTGGGAACCTCTTTGGGGGTGAACAACGCACCAGTCTTGTCCAGTAGCGATGGCACCTTCTCAGCGGCGCTCAGTGGTCCCCAACGATAGTCGGTCGTGTCGCAGAAAAGGGTCAAGTGGATGCCGAACGGGATCTCCGGTCGGTCCCTGAGCAGGCATATCGCCGCCGGCGCGGCCGGGCACGGGACCATCAGGCTGCACGAGGTGGCAATCCCGTCCTCGATCGAGCGTACGACGGCTGCGTTGATCGCCGGATACATCCCGAAGTCGTCAAGATTGAGAATGAGCAACCGGGCATCAGCCGGAAACCCCAACAGCTCTGTCACGTTCATGGTCCTATTATCTGTGGTCCGTCCAGCGAATTCGCCGGGTTACCAACCGCGGAAGATCGCGGCCTTACCCTGCGCCGAGTTGATCATCGCTTCGTTGTCATGGCCGACCCCTGGCACCGTCGACAGATCCTGTGGAGCCGACGGATAGGCGGAGTGAATGGCCGAGAAGTAGAACTTTCCCCGCTCAAAACGGTTCTCGCCCTGAGCATTCGCCGGACACGACTCGTCCATGTCGCCGTTCTGTACGGTGTCGGCTTCACCCAGCAGGTAGGTCACCTGACGCGAGGTGTACTGCTGCACGATCTTCTCGTCGCTCGACGTCCGCATGTAGCGATTGCGATTATCCAAGCCGTACTTGTAGTCGTTGTAGTCCGAGCAACCCGACGTACTGGCCGGCCGTGTGGAGTTCAAATAGAGGTACGACGACGGGTTCGCCACCACAATGTGGATGTTGGCGGCAATCGATGGCGCTCCCGCCGCGTACCGCTGGATGAACTGCGCGCCGGCTGAATGTCCCAGCAGGGTGATTTTCGTCAGGTGCGGGAATGTCGACTTGTCCGCCAGCTTCCGCAGGATCTGGTCGATCACGTCGTACGAGCTGAGGCCCTTCGGTCGGACCGCGTCGCCGCCGTCCTTCCACGATCCATCGCCACCATTTGTCCAGTACGCGTCCGAACTGGACGGCTTGTCGTCGTTGGTTTGGAACCAGGGTGCGACGATCTCGGCCTTGTCGCCGAACGCCGCCGCGGCCCGTTGCGTCAGCTCGAAGTAGTGCTCCGCGTTCCGCTCGGTGCCATGGATGACGACCACCGCGCCGGTGACCTTGGACGAGCCGGAAAGCGGATAGCTGGCGTAGTACGGCAATGTCACTCCGGGACTGATCTCCCAGCGATCAGGGCCATCCGCGGCAGCCTGACCAGGCGAAAACCCGACGATCACCAAGACCACGGCGACCATTGTCGCCATCCACCATTTTCCGCGCATCACACCCGTCCCTTCCGTTTTCGGGACAGTACGACGCGCACCCGGGACCTGTCCCCAAGCGATCTGGTTCTCTCGGCCGATCCGCTTGTCTCAGGCGATTTTGCGACGGTAAGCCACGACGGCGAGCACATAGCCGACAAGAAGAAGGCCCACGCACCAGGCGAGAGCTATCCAGATGTCGCTTCCGACTGGCCGCTGCTCAAACAACGCTCTGATCGTGTTGACGATCGAGGTGACCGGCTGGTTTTCGGCAAAGACGCGTACTGGTCCCGGCATCGAAGCGGTGGGCACGAACGCCGAGCTGAGGAATGGAAGGAAGATGAGTGGATACGAAAAGGCGATCGCCCCGTCGGTGGATTTCGCGGACAGCGCGGCGATCACCGCTATCCAGGTCAGCATCATCGTGAAGAGTACGAGAATGCCGACCACTGCGAGCCACGGCAGCACCCCGGCAGACGAGCGGAAACCCATGACGAGTGCCACCAGGATAATGACCACGACCGATATGGCGTTGGACACCAACGAGGTCAGGACATGTCCCCACAGCACCGACGAACGGGCGATCGGCATCGAGTGGAATCTTTCGAAGATGCCACTTTTCAGGTCGTTGAACAGGCGGAAAGCAGTATAGGAAATGCCACTGGAAATCGCGATGAGCAAGATGCCGGGCAGCAGGTAGTTCACGTAGTTGTCAGTGCCCGCCTTGATGGCGCCGCCCAGGACGTATACGAACAACAGCATGAAGGCGATCGGCATGATGGTCACCGTGATGATGGTGTCCATGCTGCGGGTGACGTGTCGCATGGAACGCTTGACCATCACGCGCGTACTGTTGAAGAAAGATGTGTTCATCGTTGCGCCTTCTTGTCGCTTCCGACTATCGCCAGAAAAATCTCCTCGAGGGTGGGCTGCCGTTCCACGTATTCGACCTTCGCCGGCGGGAGCAGCTTTCGCAGCTCCGCCAACGTGCCGGACACGATGATTGTGCCTTCGTGCAGAATCGCGATCCGGTCGGCGAGTTTCTCCGCCTCGTCGAGATACTGGGTCGTCAGCAACACGGTCGTCCCACTGTCAGCGAGGTTCTGGATCACCTGCCATACCTCGATGCGGGCTTCTGGATCCAGGCCGGTGGTCGGTTCATCCAGGAAAATGATCGGCGGGCGGCCGATAAGACTCATGGCGATGTCAAGGCGACGGCGCATGCCGCCGGAATATGTCGACACCCGGCGGTCCGCGGCGTCGGCGAGGCCGAATCGTACGAGCAGATCGTCAGCCACTTTGCGCGCACCTTTCACCCGCCGCAGCTCGGCGATCATGATCAGGTTCTCCCGGCCGGTGAGAACTTCGTCCACCGCCGCGAACTGGCCGGTCAGGCTGATCGATTCCCTTACCCGCGCCGGTTCCGACAGCACGTCGAATCCGTTTACACGGCTCGTGCCCTCGTCCGGCTTGAGCAGAGTACTGAGGATTCGCACGATCGTGGTCTTGCCCGCGCCGTTGGATCCGAGCAGGGCGAAAATGCTTCCGCTCGCCACCTCGAAGTCGACACCCTTCAGCACTTGCACTTCCTTATAGGACTTCCGCAATCCGTGAACCTGGATCGCCACGCCCTTCTCCTGCATTTTTAACTCCCTATTCCACGATCACGTTTGACAGGTCCGCACCCATGCCCTTGAGACCGGCGTACGTCAGCTTGTCCATTCGGGCTCCATCGAAAACAGTGCGGTATTTCTTGCTCCAGTAACGGAAGGACACATCCCGCAGCATCGCGCCACGGAACGTGACACCGGTCATCGCCGTCTTGTCGAATTTCACGCTGGTGAAGACCGCCCCATCCAGGTTCACGCCGCGCAGATCGGAGGCGGTGAAATCTACTCCGGTGAAGGTGCAGTTCTCGAAAGTCGTGCGCCGCAGGTCGGTCATGCGGAGCTTGACGTCCGTGAGAGCGACCTCGGCGAATCGGGCCTCGTTCAGACCTGACTTGCTGAAGTCCGTACGCACCAGTATAGAGCCACGGAATGTTGCTCGGGACAGGTCGATCACCGACATGTTCACATCGGTGAGATTAGCGCCGTCAAAATTCGAGTCCGCCACATCACTGCTCTTGAATGAACTGCCGGTCAGATCCGCGCGAGAGAAATCGGAGCCGCGCAACGCGCTCGATTCGAACTTCCGGTTCGGCGCCACCACGCCGGCGAAGTCGCTTCCCCTCAGATCACTGGCATCGAACCTCGTCACCAGTTGACGCTCGAGCGATCGAGAAAGGTTGGAGACCTCTCGTACGGTCTGCTCGATATCGCCAATGCTGTCAATGGTCAACTCGAAAGCCGCCGCGTCGTCCTTGCCCTCAGCCTTGAGCTCAAGGAACCGTTCGTGTAGATCCGCGAGAAGGTCGGCCTTCAGCTCGGTGATGCTCTTCGCACCCTCGTACGGAGCAAAAACGCCGTCCACGTATTCGTTCAGTTTGTCGCTCATCGATTTGTCTCCTCAGACCAATGTGTCAAGCACGCGCTTCGCGTACTCCCAGTTGCTCTTATTGCGGGCATAGGTCGCCCTGCCCTTGTCGGTGATCCGGAAGTATTTGCGCCGGCCACCTTGGGACCCCTCGCCCCAATACCACGTGATGTCGCCGTCCGTCTCCAAGCGCCGGACACTGGAATACATCGTGGCTTCCTTCAGCTCGTACTCACCGTGCGAACGCTCGGCAATCACCTTGACGATCTCGTAGCCATAGCAGTCCGACTCCGTCAACAGTCGCAAAATCATCGTGTCGGTATTCCCACGCAACAAATCGGATGTGATCCTGTTTGCGCTCATCTCACCACCTCCGATGCACAACGTACGCCCAAGTACTGTGCCTGTCAAGGTACTGGCGGCGACCTGGTACCTGGAGGCGTGCGGTACGGGTGGAACCCGGCGAATCGGCTCGGGCTCGCCCTGCAAAGCGGTCAAGGAGGAGCGTCGGTCTTACAGTCACGGACCTATCCGCAACTCAGTGTTCTCCGCGGGCTATGGCCGTACGCGCTATCGCCCCACCAAGGCGCTACGCGACTTGGTCAACGCACGCGACCAACGATGCTGTGGCCCCGCCTGCAACCGACCAGCGGCGACCTGGGAATTCGACCACACCATCCCCTTCCGCGAACCGGAAGGCAAGACCGCGTACGACAGTGCCGGACCAGCCTGCAAATTCCATAACGACATCAAGGAACACGGCTGGACGGTCACCCAGCCGACGCCAGGCCGGTTCCTTTGGACCAGCCCCACCGGTCGTATGTACGACGTGACGCCCAACGACGAATACCCACCGCCACCGTTCTAAGCGTGTCTGCTGGACGGCGGGCTGGCTGGTTCGCTGGCTGACGCGCCGCAGGTAACCAGGCATTTAGAGGTCCCGCCACACGTGCGGATCCTGGTAATTGTGGCTGCCGTGGAAGAACCAGTCGGCGAGGTCGTCCAGTCGTTCGAGGCAGTCGTGGTGATAGCTCAGCGGTTCGGGTCGGGGAAAGTTCGGGTGCGATGTCCAGTCCCGTACGAATCGACTGACGTAGTGGAACCCGTCGGCCATCCACCGCTCCAACAGATCCTGACCTTGGCATCGCGAGCAGGCCGCTCGCATCGCCTGTTCCAAACGGCTGAAGGCCGCTCGATCCCATTCCAGCCGGGAGCGCAGCCCGATGAGGAAGCTGCCATCAGCTGCCTCGAACTCGTGCCTCAGCTCAGAAAAGTCGTCGTCCACGCGCCTGGTTTCCGTTGTTGGTCCAAAAGTCATTGGTTGACCTGGGACCAGCCTTTGGTGAGTTGTCCGGTCAGCTGGTCGAGGGTAATCTTGTTTCCGAGATATTGCTGAAAGGCAGGGGTGGCGATCTGGTCTTTCCAGCGCGGGTAGTTGGTGACGGACTGGAAGGGCGCGTCGGTCATGCTGGTGGCGCCGGCCAGGGTCTGCGACCAGCCGGATTTCCCGCCGGTGGCCTGGGAGATCGCGTCGCGGGCCGGGCCGGTGGTGGGGATCAGCCAGTCGCCCTGGCCGACCGCGGCCAGGTTCTGCGCCTTCATGAAATAGTTGATGAACTGGGTCGCCTCGGGAATGTGCTTACTGGTGGCCGAAACGGACAGCGTTTGGGGATCGGCCGCCTGGTTGGGTGAAGTGCCGGCGAGGCCTGGCAGCACCTGCCAGTGGAAGGTTTTCGGTGCCTCTTCGGTGATCTGCTGGGCGACGTAGCTGCCCGCGACGATCATCGCGTATTTGCCAGCGTAGAAGTCGGGAAGGATGTCGGTGCCGGACTGGGTCAGGGTGGTCAAGGCGATGGATTTGTCCACGTAGGCCATGTCGTGGATGCGCTTGGGCACCTGCGTTTCGGCGTCACCAACGGAAACCTTGGCGTCCTGTCCAGCCCCGGTGAAGAACTTGCCGCCGAAGTTCAGTGCCAGGCTCATCACCGCGGCGGTCGGCTGTTTCAGACCCCAGCCGAGGCCATAGACCCCACCCTTCGTCGCCTGCTTCGCAGCGGCGGCCAGGGTTTCCCAGCTCATCGTGCCGCCGGTTGGTACGGTCACGCCCTGCTTCTGCAGCAGATCGGTGTTCGCGAAGACAACGTACGACTGCAACAGGGTCGGCGCCGCGTACGTCTTGCCGTCCGTGGTCACCGTGTCCAAGATGCCCTTGGGCACGTTTGCCTTGACGTCCGGGGAAAGATACGGCCCGAGGTCGGCGAGGAAGCCCTGCTGGGCGAAGCCGGCGATGTCGGCCGCCTCGTCGTGGATGATCGTCGGGGCGGTGCCGCCGGCGAACTGGGTGACGAGTTGGTCGTGCACGGCGTCCCAGCTGCCCTGTTGGTACGTCACCTGGATCTTCGGATTCGCCTTGTTCCAGTCCGAAACGATCTTCTTGACCGCGGTGATGGTCGGTTTCTGGTACGCGAGGCTCTGGAACGACAGCGTCACCACGCCGTTCCTCAGCTCCGCATCACCACCGCCGCAGCCGGCCACCAGCCCGGACACCGCCGCACCGGCCAACGCGCCCATCAGCGCCCGTCGTTTCATCCGAACTCCCCTATCCCTTGACCGCGCCCGCGAGCAGGCCGGAAGTCAACCGCCGTTGGACGATGGCAAAAATGGCCAGGCTCGGCAGGGTGGCGAAAACCGAGGCCGCGGCGAGCGGTCCGAGGCTCACCTTGCCTTCCGCGCCGACGAACCGGGCCAGTACGAGCGGCAGCGTGAGCGTGTCGCTTTTCAGCAGCACCAAAGCGAAAAAGAACTCGTTCCACGCGGAGATGAAGGCGAACATCGCGGTCGCGATGATGCCTGGCCTTAGCAGCGGCAGCACCACGCTCAGCAGGATCCGCGGCCGGCTGGCGCCGTCGACCGCAGCCGCTTCCTCCAGCTCGATCGGCAGCGCGCTGACGTACCCGCGCAGCATCCACAACGCGAAAGGCAACGTCCACACCAAATAGACCAGGATCAACCCGGGAAGGGTGTTGAGCAAACCAATTCCGCGAATGATCATAAAGAGCGGGATCGCGATCAACACCACCGGAAAGACCTGGCTGACCAGGATCCACATGGTCGCGATCGGTCCCAACACACTGCGAAACCGCCCCAGTGCGTACGCCGCGGGCAACGCCACCACGATGGTCAGCAGCATGCTGCCAATCGCCACCACGGTGCTGTTCCAGGCCGCGCCGGGCAAGCCCTGCTGGGTAAAGGCTTCGACGTAATTGCCGAAATCGAATCCGCGTGGGATCAGGTGCGGCGAGACCGAGGCGAGCTCGGCCGGGCTCTTCAAAGAAACCGAGAGCAGCCAGAGCAGCGGGAAGGCCAGAAAGACCATGTATGCGGCCAAAGCGACGTACTGCGCGATCCGGCCGGCGAGCGGTGTCCGGTTCATTTGGTCCCTCGCAACGTCGATCGGAGGTAGACGATCAGCACGATGACGACCAACACGACCATCACGTCGCCCATCGCCGAGGCGTAACCGAACTGGCCGTAGCGGAAAGCCTCGTTGTACGCGAAAAGCATCGGCAACATGGTCTGCCCGCCCGGGCCGCCGGCGGTGAGGACGTACACCAGCGCGAAGGAGTTGAAATTCCAAATCACGTCCAGCGCGGTGATCGCGACGATCACCGGACGCAGTTGCGGGAGTGTGACACTGAAAAACCGCCGCACGGCGCCAGCGCCGTCGACGGCAGCGGCTTCGTGCAGCGAGGCCGGAATTGACTGCAGGCCAGCCAAAAGTGTGATGGTGGTTTGCGGCATTCCCACCCACACACCGACCGCGATGACCGCCGGCAACGCATACCGGAAGTCTCCCAACAGATTCACCGAACCGTCCACCAACCCGGCGGCCGAAAGGGTCGAGCTGACCGGCCCGACGGTCGGGTCCAGGAGGAGTTTCCAGGTGATGGCAATGATCACCGGCGGCATCGCCCAGGGAGTGAGTGCGAGCGTACAGACAAGCCACCGCAACCGCAGGTTTTCGTTCAGCAGCAGGCTCAAGCCCATCGCCAACAGAAACTGCAGGCCGGTCACCGCGACCGCCCAGATCACCCCGATCCGGAACGAATTCCAGAACAGGTCGTTGCCCCACAGCCGGCCGAAGTTGTCCAGGCCGGTGAACCGCGTGGTGGCGCCGAGGCCGAGCTTGGAGTCGGTGAAACCCAGCGCCATGCCCTGCACCAGCGGGACCACGCTGAGCAGCAGGATCGGGACGAGGGCCGGCAGGACCAGCAGCCACAGGTCGCCTTTGGGCTGCCGGCCACCGCTGGAGCGACCGCGGACCGGCGGCCTTACGGCCGGCGCGGCGACCTGTTCGGTCGTCACGAGGACGCCATGGGCGCGTACGGACAAGCGATCACGGCGGCCCCCGATGACGACGGATCCAGCAAAACTTCAAGCGCTGCTTACCGAACGGCGAGGGAGATTGTCAAGCAGGTCACACTCCGCTGCCCTCGACCGGCAACCCCGCCTCGGTCCAGTCCTGGATGCCCTCGGCGTATTTGCGGACGTTCGTGTAGCCAAGCTTCTCCAGCCCGGCGGCCACCCGACCACTGTTCGCGCACGCGGTGTTGGAGCAGTACGTGACGATGGCGGCGGTTTTGTCCGGCAGCACCGCACCGGCCTGGACGGCGAGGTCAGCCTCGACCAGCGGGACAGCGCCGGGCAGGTGCGCACGCTCGTAGTAGGACCCACCGAGCGCGTCCACCACGGTGACGGCGTCGGTGTCGATGAGCTTCTGCAGCTCGTGGCGGGAAATGGTCGCGGTCATGGTCGTTCCTTCGTGTCGGTGATGGTGACCCGAGCCCATCTGGACTAGAGTCCGGTTCATGTCTGGAGACGTTAGCGGACCACAGTCCGGATCGTCAAGAAGCCTGCCCGTGCTCGGCTCCGGCGTGGTGGTCGAACGGGCCGACGCGGCCCGGAACAGGCTGAAGGTGCTGGCCGCCGCCCAGCGACTGTTCGCCGAGCGCGGAGTGGCCGAAGTGTCGATGGACGACGTAGCGGCCGCCGCTGGCGTCGGCAAGGGCACCCTCTACCGCCGGTTCGGCGACAAGGGCGGCCTCGCGATCGCACTGCTGGACGAGCAGGAGCGCCAACTGCAGGCGGCGATCCTCAACGGACCGCCGCCGCTCGGGCCGGGCGCGCCAGCGGACGTACGCATCAAGGCTTTTGTCAGCGCGTACGCCGAATTCCTCGACGAGCACGGAGATCTCGTGCTGATGTCAGAGACAAACAGCCTCGGTGCCCGCTTTCGCGGTGGCTCGTACCAGTTCTGGCGCCTGCACCTGACCACCCTGTTCCACGAGTTGTCGGTCGATCACCCGCACGTCCGCGCGGAGTTGTTGCTGGCCCCGCTGAGCGCCGAGTTTTACCAGCATCTGCGCGAAACTCTGCCCGACCGGGCGGCGCTGGCCGTGCTTCTTACCCGGCCAGCAGGGTGACGGTGCCGTGTTCGCCGTCGACGCGTACGTGGTCGCCGGTGTGCAGCCGCATGGTGGCGTTGCCGCAGCCGACAACGGCCGGGATTCCCAGCTCGCGGGCCACGATGGCGGCGTGCGAGAGTGGCGCGCCCACGTCGGTGACGACCGCGGCGGCGCGTGGGAAGAGCGGGGTCCAGCCGACGTTTGTGACTGTGGTGACAAGAATCTCGCCCGGTTGCAGCTGATCGCCTTCGTCCATGGTGGTGAGGACGCGTACGACACCGTCCACCACTCCCAGCGCGCCGGGGAAACCGGTGACGGCGTCACTGACCGGATGCACCGCATCGGTGGCATCAAAGACATCGCCGCGCCGGTCCGGGTCGGCGGCCCACTCGAACGGGTCGAACGCGCCACGGATGACAGCCGGGTACGGCGGCAGCGCACTATAGCGGCGGTACGTTTCGCGGCGCGCTGGCACCTGCGCCAAAGCCCGCTCATCGCCGGCCAGCAGTGCCAGCGTTTCGTCCAGGCTCAGGAAAAAGACGTCGTCGCCGTGACCGGTCAACTCGCCGGCACGCAGCAGGAAGATCCGCATCGCCCAGAACCCGCGAATCACCTCTGACCGGGCATGTTCGCGGCCCCGCGCGACATTTCCACCGTGCTCCAGCTGTCTGGCGATTTTTGGCGCTTTCTTGGGGAAACGCTGTTCGAGCCGCTCCCAGGCGGCCGTGCGAGCGGCCAGCTGACGGGCCAGCAGCTCCTCGGGTTTGACAGTATTGGTAGCGAAACCAGCGAGCTGGCGGTCCAGCCAGTGCGGGTCCTCGGCCGGTCGCGGCACCGAGACCTCGAACTCGTCCGGGCACCGGTGACCGTGGTCTCGTGCGTACGTCTGCGCGTCCATCTCACCGCGCGCGACCTGCGCCAACCCGAGCAGCGGGCCAAGACTGGCCAACCCGCCGCTGCCCGCGTTCAGGCCGGTCAGCAGCGCGTTCGTGTCGGCTTCACCGACGAGTTTGCGCAGCGTACGAGTGAAAGTCAGCGGGCCGGACTCCAGTTTGGTGGCCGCTTCGAGCAAATAGCTGGACTGCAGGAAATAGTCGTGGACCTGAGCGTCCCAGAGTTTGCCCAGCTCGGCCGGCGTCGCGGCGGCTTCGATCCGGGCCCGGATGCCCTGGAATCTGGTCGGTGCGGCCGCCAGCAGCTCGGGCAGGATTTTCTTGTTCGCCCGTACGCGTTTGACCACCGCCAGCGAAGTCGGGATCAGCCGGCGCAGCATCCACACTCGCGGCAGCGGGACTATCGGCAGCTGAACACCTTCCGGGATACGACCGAAAACATCACCAATCATGCCCAGAATGCGCTTCGGGGTGACTCCGAACCGGGCCGGGATCGACAGCGACATGCTGAGGTTCATGTAGAGCCGGCCGCCGATCTGGCCGTAGCCAAGCATCCCGTCGATCGCCGTGGTCGCCATCGCACAACTCATGAAAATCCGCATCAACGACCAGGTGGCCGGCGTCATGACGCTCGGCACCGCTTCACCGAGATTCGCGTTGGTCCAGAGATAGTCGCCGTCCAGACTGTCGTTCCAAGCCTCCAGTGCCAGACTTTTGGCTGGCAGGCCGGTAATCGGCCGGGCCTGCACGATGAAGGGCCGCCCCTGGTGCACAGCCCATTCGATGTCCATCGGCCGCTCGTAGAGTTTTTCAATGCGTACGCCCAAAACGCTCAGCTCGCAGGCCTGTCGATCAGTGAGCACCTCGGCTCGACGCAGCTCGACCGGCACCGGCTGTTCCTGGGTGCCGTCGGCGGTCCGTACGGTCATCGCCGCTTTTTCGCTGGTACGGCGGTGCACAACCGCGCCGGACTCGCGGTCCACCGCGACAGTGTCCGGAGTGACCAGCCCGGAGACGACCGCCTCGCCGAGCCCCCAAGCCGCATTTATCAGCACTTGACTGGAATCCCCGGTCACCGGGTCGACGGTGAACATCACGCCGGCCGCGTCCGCTGGCACCAGTTCCTGTACGACAACGGCCAAGGCCACGTCTTCGGACCCGATCTGATGACGGGCCCGATAGCCGATGGCACGGGCGGTCCACAAGGACGCCCAGCATCGCTTCACCGCGTCCACCACCGCGGTTTCCCCGCGAATGTTGAGATAAGTGTCCTGCTGGCCGGCGAAAGACAGCTCCGGCAGGTCTTCCGCGGTGGCCGACGAACGTACCGCGACCGCGATGTCCCCCAGCAGCGCATACGCCTTGACAATCGCCTCGACAAGCTCGGCCGGAATTTCCGCGGCGGCGAAAAGCGCGGCGATCCGCTCGGCGGCGGCATCCGGCTGATTCTCCTGGATCACAGCCAAAATCTGGTCCTGCAGGCTGTTGTACGCGACAAAAGCGCGATAGGCAGCGGTGCTGAGGTGGAATCCGGGTGGCACCGGTAGACCGGCGACGGCCAGCCGGGCCAGCGACGCCCCTTTCCCACCCACCAGCGCCAGCTCGGCGGCCGGATCGTCCAGCGGTACGACGAAACGTTCCTCGCTCACGAAGAGCACCCCTACTCTAAACCGGACATCTGCTCGTATTTCGCCCGCTCTTCGGCGAGCGTACCGGCCAGGAACCGGTCGGTGATGTCCGCGACCGCCGTTCGTTCCCCGTCGTCCAACGCGGTGCCGCGGTCCAACATCCGGGCCACCGTTTCCGCGCTGAGCGCGGCCATCTGCTCCTCGCCGAGCGCGTACTCGGCCGGCATCACCGCGGCGGTGCCGAAAAACCCGAGAAAGACAGCGCTCAGGACGGCCAGCTGCGCGTGCAGGTCGAGGTCCGTACGCACCAGCTTGAGGTCCCGAAGATCGGCCACATAGCGAGCCAGCCCGCGCTGCAGTTTCGGCGTCCGCTGCAGTTCCCGCTGGCGGGACAGCTTGCCGATCACCTCCATGTCGCGCAGCAACACCGCCTTGAGCAGCGGGCGTCGGACGTACGCGACCGCGATCTTCTCGATCACCGAACGCAACGTCGCGCCCGCCGGGTCTCCGGCGACGCGCTGCTGGACATCGGTCATGAGGGCCACCCGCTCTCGCCGCAGCAGCGCGATGAAGAGGTCCTCACGGGTCTTCCAGTGCAGGTAGATGGTGCCCTTCGCGACGCCGGCCGCGCGCGCGATGTCCTCGATCGTGGTCTTGTCGTAGCCCCACCGAACGATCAGCTCGGCGGCCGCGTCGAGGACTCGCTCGGCCCGTACGCCACGGTTCTCCGGCACGTCTCACACCTCCATCTGAACGCGGTGACCAGATAAGCATATTTGGTCACGCCGTCGTCAGCAACGGTGACGCTGGTCGCACCCAGCGCGGTCGCGGTTTTGTCAGTGGGTACGTCTACAGTCCCTGCGGCGAGGGACTCTGGATCGGGGAGGCACTGGCATGGCGACGTACGTTCTCGTACCCGGCGGCTGGCACGGCGGCTGGTATTTCGAGCCGCTGGCCCAACACCTGCGATGGCACGGCCATCAGGCTTATGCGGTGACGCTGAGTGGGGTCGGCGACCGGCATCACCTGCGGTCGGCGGCGGTGAACCTGGACACCCACATCCAGGATGTGCTGAGCCTGCTGGAGACGGAGCAAATCACCGACGCGGTGCTCTGCGGGCACAGCTACGGCGGCATGGTGGTCAGCGGGGTAGCCGACCGTGCGCCGGAGCGGGTCGAGGCCGTCACGTACTGCGACGCGTATCTGCCCCAGGACGGCGACTCCTGCTGGAGCCTGACCAGCGACGTCTACCGAGGGCTCTTCCTGGCCAACGCGACCGGCGACGGCCAAAACGTGGAACCGCCGGCCGGAATGGACCCGCGGGCCACCTCCCAGCCGCTCGCGACTTTCCTGCAGGCGATCCAGCTGACCGGCGCCGAGCTGCCGACCCGGCGGCATTTTGTCTATCTTTCCGGCTGGTCCGGAACGCCGTTCGCATCTACGTACGAGCGGCTTTCCCAGGACGCGACTTGGAAAGTCCACGACCTCCCGGTCGGCCACAATGTGATGCGGCTGGCCGGCGACGATCTTTTGAAGATATTGCTGGAGGTCTAGTGTCCTGCGTCTGAGGTTCGTTGCTTTATTCGGTGATCCAGACGGTGATCTGACTGCGCCGGAGGATCGCCCTCATACTGGTGCGTATGTGGGCGATTCTCCGGTGCTCTCAGTCGCCGTCTGGGCGCCGGAGAAAGTAGCGAACCTCGGGCGCAGGACACTAGAGGTAAGCGGTCTTGAGGTGGCGGCGCTGGAAATCGTCGAGGACCAGCTTGAGAGCGGCCACGGTCTGCGCGTGAGTGCCCGGCGAACCGGCGTCGTGGAACAGGATGATCGAGCCAGGGCGCACGTGGTGGTGGATGTTGGCCGCGATGTCCCAGGCCGGCGGCGGCGGGTCGGCCCAGTCGGTGGCGGTGACCTTCCACCCCAGCGACGCGAGGCCGACCTCCCGCGCCACCTCGACGATGCGCGGAGTGAAGTCGCCGTGCGGAGACCGGAAATAGACCGGCTTCACGCCACCGCTGGCCGCCGTGATCAACTCGTTGTTCTCGACGAGGTCGGCGCGGATGTCAGGCACCGACCAGGTGCCAATGCTCGGGTCGTGTTCGACCGTGTGGTTGCACAGCGTGTGACCAGCGTCGGCGACCGCTCGTACCAACTCGGGATGTTCGCGGACCCGGAAGCCGACCATGCAAAAGATCGCGTGTACGTGGTATTTGGCCAGCACCTGCAGGACTTTCGGCGTCCAGAGCGGGCTCGGACCGTCGTCGAAGGTCAGCTGGATGCCGGCGCTGCCGGTGTCCTCGTAGACGAACGAGGCCGGTTTCAAATGCGCCGCGACAGCTCTCTGGTTCGGCCGCGTCGACACCTGGGCGGCCTGGGTCGGCACGCCGGGAATCGGCAGCCGGACCGGGTCCTCCTGCACCGAGGCACCCGCTGTCAGCCCGCCCAAAACCAGCACCACCGCCAAAAGGACGGCCACCCGACTCCGGTTGAACAACACCAATTCTCCGCAACTCCTCCCCGGCACGTCACACACTAGTCTGTGCAAATGACAACGGCTCTGATTATCGGCGGTGGCATCGCCGGTGCGGTCACCGCGATCGCCTTGCACAAAGCCGGAATCGGCGCCACGGTTTACGAGGCGTACGCCACGCCGGCCGATGAGATTGGCGCATTTCTGACCGTTGGAACCAACGGCATCGACGCTTTACAGGCTGTCGATCTGGACCGATCGGTCGCGGCGGCCGGCGTACCAGCGCGCTGGCTGCAGGTTTTCGACGCGGCCGGCGAGCAGGTCGGGCAAGCGCCGATCACCGGCTCGGAACGGCCGGATCTGGGTCCCCGTACGTTCAAACGCGCCGCCCTTTACCGGGTGCTGCAGGACGAGCTTGCCGCCCGCGACCTGCCTGTTCAGCGCGGCAAACGGCTGGTCGACGGCACCGCGACCACGGCCGGCGTGACAGCCACCTTCGCCGACGGCAGCAGTGCTGGGGCCGACGTGCTCATCGGCGCGGACGGTGTGCATTCGGTCACCCGGCAGCTCATCGACCCGGCCGCGCCAGAGCCGCGTTACACCGGCCAACACATTGTCTATGGATTCACCGACAAAACACCGGTCGAAGTGCCAGCTGACACGTACCAGATGATCCGCGGCGAGAAGGGTTTCTTCGGCATCACCGGGGCGCCGGCCGGCGGGCTGTGGTGGTTCGCCCGGGTGTCCGGACCGGAGCTGACCAGCGCGCAGGCCGCCGCGGTGACGACCGCGCAGTGGCGGGACCAGCTGATCGCCGTCTTCGAGGCGGACCGCACGCCGGCCGCCGCGGTCGTCGCGGCCACCACCGAACCGATCGTGGGCACCGGCAACTACGACGTGCCGACCGTCCCCACCTGGCACAACGGCCGGATGACGATTGCCGGCGACGCCGCCCACGCGGCCTCCCCAGCGGCCGCCCAGGGCGCTTCGATGGCCATCGAGGACGCGGTCGTGCTGGCCAAATGCCTGCGGGACATCGCCGACCCGGCGACCGCCTTCGACACGTACGAGCGGCACCGCCGGGAGCGGGTGGAGCGGCTGGTGCAGGCCAGCGCGGCGATGAGCCAGCGGCGTACCCAGGAGCGCCCCGACCAGCGGTCCAGCAACGCGAACTGGCTCCGCGACCACCACATCGACTGGGATTCCCGCATCTGACCATGCACTGAGTTCTGCCTCGTACGCGAAGAGTAAGTCGCACCCTCGCGTGTGCGGATTCTGTGCCGAATCTATACAGCCCCAATTCCATGCTGGCCGGATAAGTAAGTCAGCTCTGCTTTTGCCGCCCTTTTTGTCGTTTCCGGTGCGGGCGGCGCAGCCGGAACGGGGACAGCTCACCATGACCATAACCAAATTAGTCCAGCCAGAAGTTTTACCGTCATCATGTGTACGCATCCGCACTCTCGGTGATTTCCAGGTCTACCGGGATGGGCGCACGGTGCCGCTTTCGGTATGGCGGTGGAAGAAATCCCAGGAACTGTTCAAGTTCCTGCTGTCCCGCCGAAACCGGGCCACCTCGCGCGAACTGCTGATGGACGTGTTGTGGCCGGACGAATCCTCCAGCCGGGTGGCCAACCGACTGTCTGTGGCGCTTTCGGCCGTACGCACCGTGCTCGACCCCGACCGCGTCCATCCGGCCGACTTTTTCGTTGCCGCCGACCGATATGCGGTCACCCTCAGCAATCTGGCGGTGGACGCCGAGATCTTTGTCTTTCATGCGACCGTCGCACTGGAACGCCACTATTGCGGCGACCGTGATGCGGCTCACGCATTGGCTTTCGCCGAATCACTTTATGTTGGCGACTTTCTGCCCGCGGACCAGTGTGTGGAGTGGACCGCGCCAGTACGGGAAACGGCGAAGGCCAACTATCTCGAGGTCGTACGCGCGCTGGCGAAACTGAGCGCGGACAGCGGCCAGCATCACCTCGCGGTCCGCTACCACCTGCAGGCGTTGCAGCGGGACGCCTTCGACGAGGCCGCGCATCTGGGGCTGGTGCAGGCCTTCCTGACCACCGGACGGACCAGTGCGGCGCACCGGCATTACCGCAGCTACGTGGCCAGGATGGCGGAGATCGGGGTGGACCCGGCGCCGCCGCCGGCCGTGGACCGGTTGCGGACAAGACTGGCCGGCTGAGTTTTCTCGGGCTGTGAAATCCACAACACCGCACCACCTGCGAAAACCTGCTATGGATAAGGCTGCTTTAACCAAAATCCAGGCCGCTAACTCCTCAAGACGGGCGAAACCTCGCGGTGAAGCCAATAATATTTGTGATGCGTGACCCGTAACGCCACGATTCGGACCCGCGATAGAACAACCGTAGCGATTCCTTGTAGGGTCGCTTCGGTCCGGTGATTTTCCGGCGCCAACCCGGCGCCCTCATCAGACGCCGCCGAATCGGTGACCAGGCAACTGGGAACTGAACCGGGGACCCGAGCACTTGGGGTGAATCCGCGGCTTGCCGTGGTAGGGCGATTTTTCTTCCCCGTCCGAATCCGTCAGCTAACTCGGTAGGCGGTAGCAGTGGAAGAAGGAGTCTCGCGAGAGTGACTCGCGCTTGGGCGCCTCGGCGCAAGCATGCCCTTTTCGTCCCCCTCTTCATGGTCTTGGCGCTGGTCAGCACCAGCTTCCTGGACTCCTCCCCAGCCATGGCCGATCAGACTCTGAGCGACGTGCAGGCCAAGATCACCGCGCTCACCGGTCAGATCGACAAGGCAAACGAGCAGTACAACACCGCCAACGTGCAGCTCGGCCAGGTCCGCAACCAGCAGGCCACCGTCTCCAAGCAACTGGCGGACACCAACATCAAGGTCGCTGAGCTGCGCAAACAGGCCGGTTCGTACGCGGTGAACGCGTACAAGGGCGGCGACATGAGCATGCTCGGCTCGATGATGACGACCGGTTCGGCTGACCAGTTCCTCGACCAGCTGACCACGTTGGACGCGCTGACCAGCAAGGCCGAAGCCCCGCTCAAGGCGTTGAAGGCCGAGCAGGCCGTTCAGGCGGCCCAGAACACCAAGCTGCAGGGCCTGGTCACGTCGGCGAACACGCTGGTCCAGACGCTGACGACCAGCAAGGCCTCGTTCAACTCGCAGCTCCAGCCGCTGCTGGCGCTGCAGGCCAAGATGAGCCCGACGTTCGGCGACAACAGCTACCACGCCATCGCACCGCCCGGGTCGCCGGCGAACGTCGCCTTCGCGTACGCGCAGCTGGACAAACCGTATGTCTTCGGTGCCGCCGGACCGGACACCTGGGACTGCTCCGGACTGACCGAAATGGCGTACCAGCAGATCGGCAAGAGCCTCGAGCACTCGGCGCACCTGCAGTACGCGGCTCTCACGCACGTCTCGGAGTCCGACATCCGGACCGGTGACCTGGTCTTCTTCTACGGCTTCGAGCACGTCGGGATCGCCATCAGCCACACCCAGGTGATCCACGCGCCGGAGCCCGGCGACTCGGTCAAGATCACCAACATCAGCGACATGCCGATCGCCGGCGTCGGCCGGTAGGCAGTTCGCAAGCTCCGACGCCACGTCATCGCCCGATGACGTGGCGTCGTGACGTGCCGGGAACCTAGTGGTCTTATGAGCAGTTGAAACAGGCATCTGGTCCCGGCGGCAGGAGTGCGGATGGCCGAGCTGGTCGCCGGCGCGAACATGCCGCTGCCCAGCGGGCCGGTATCGATCGCGGTGACCGGTCCGTACGACGTGTCGGCGATCGTGCTGGGCAGCGACGGCCGAGTGGGCGGCGACGCCGACTTCGTCTTCTACAACCAGCCGACCGCGCCAGGCGTCCAGCTGCGCACTCGTACAGTCACCATCGACCCCGGCCGGCTGCGCTCCGGCGCTGACCGGGTCGTCCTGGTCGCCAGCCCGGAGGAGATCGGCCGCACCTTCGGCCAGCTGCCCCGACCGTCCGTGGTCGCCGCCGACCGGAACGGCCGGCAACTGGCCAGCATCCTGCTGACCGCCCTGCGGACCGAGACCGCCGCCCAGCTCGCCGAGATCTATCGGCGCAACTCCCAGTGGAAGCTGCGCGCGATCGGCCACGGGTACGCCGACGGCCTGGCCGGCCTCGCCCGCGACTTTGGCGTCGACGTGATCGACGAGCCAGCACCGGCCCGAGTGATCCAGTGGGCCGCCCAACCGCTCGCTCCCACCCCGGTCCCGGCCGCGGCGCCGTTCCCACCTGCTCCGTTCCCGCCGCCTCCACCGGCGGCGCCAGGTGCCGGTCCGCCGCCGAGCCGGACCAGCGGCCCGTACGGCGAAGTGATCGCCCTGACCAACGCCGAGCGGGCCAAGCACGGCCTGCCGCCGCTCTCGGCCAACAAGCAGCTCGCCGAGGCCGCGGAGATGCACAGCCTGGACATGGTGATGCGGAACTTCTTCGACCACCAGAACCCGGACGGCGCGCAGTGCTGGGACCGGGCGCACCTGGTCGGCTACCGCTACCGCAAGATCGCCGAGAACATCGCCGCCGGGCAGCGCACGCCCGTCGAGGTGGTGGACGGCTGGATGAACAGCCCCGGCCACCGAGCGAACATCCTGGACGGTGAACTGACCGAGATCGGGGTCGGCCTCGCCGCTGGCGGCAGCTACGGCACGTACTGGACCCAGGTCTTCGGTACGCCCCGCTAGTGTCCCGCAAATCCGCTGACCGCATCGCGTCGTTGCGGTCAATAGTACGATCTCGTATAATCCGATATCGTGGATAGTGAGTGGTCGGCGCTGCTGGCCGTACAACGGGCGACGCACATGACCCTGCAGGTGTTGGCGATTCGGCTGGTCGATCTGGACCTGACCGCGTCGGAGGTCAACGCGCTGGCCAACCTGGCCGACGGGCGGGACCGTACGGTGTCTGAGCTGGGCGCACTTATGGGCCTGCGGCCAACCACGCTGACCAGCGTGTTGGACCGGCTGGAGCGGCGTGGCCAGCTGACCCGCGGCAACCGGCCGGGCGACCGGCGGGCCGTCGTGATCGCACTCACCGCACTGGGCCGCGACACCGCGGCCACCATCCGCCAGACGTTCGGCGAGCTGGAGCGGCAGGCCCTCGGGGGGCTGCCCACAGACGCTGTCGCTGGCTTACGCGCCGGATTGCAGGCGCTGACGGAGGTGCCCGAATGACGACTTTCCCCGATCTGATGAACGAAGTGCTGGCCGACGCGCCGCGTTTCGGCCATCGCGAACACGTCCACCTGACCTGGCTGGCGGTCCGCCGCTGTGGCGTACCGGCGGCGATCGACCTGGTCAGCGACGGGATCCAGCGGACCGCGCGATATGCCGGGGCACCGCGCAAATACCACGTGACGGTCAGCCGGGCCTGGGTGGAGCTGGTCGGCCACCACGTGACGGAGACCGCCGAAACCGACTTCGACGCGTTCGTACGACACCATTCAGCGCTGCTGGACAAGCGGTTGCTGACCCGTTTCTACCGCTCGACGACGCTGGCTGGCGAGGCCGCCCGGACCGGCTGGGTAGGCCCCGACCTGGCGCCTTTCCCGTGGACCAGGTGAAGCGGCCACTCTCGCGGGTGCGATGCTGAACGCCGTCCGAAAGCGACAGTGAGAGGTCGGCGACGATGGCGGCTCGATGGACCAAAGCCTCACCCTGGGTGCTGGCCGGTGTGCTCGGCGGCATGGGTGTGCTGCATTTCGCCGCACCAAAGCCTTTCGTGGCGATTGTGCCGCGCGTGCTGCCCGAGCCAGAGCTGCTGGTCGCCGCGAGTGGGGTAGCCGAGTTGGCTTGCGCGGCGCTGGTCGCGATTCCGCGTACCCGCACACTCGGCGGCGCCGCCGCTGCGGCGCTCTTTGTTTCGGTCTTCCCAGCCAATATCCAGATGGCCGTCGACTCGTCGCTGCCGGAAACCCGCAAACCCAGGTGGTATCAGGCGATCGCCTGGGGACGCCTGCCGCTGCAGGTCCCGCTGGTGATGTGGGCCCTGTCCGTACGCCGACGCAAAAGTGCCTGATATGAGGAAAACTGTCACGATCGCGGCCCTGGCCGCCGTGCTGTTGAGCGCTTGTACGAGCAACAGCCCCGACAAGCCCGCTCCGCCGGCCGCTGGCGACGGCGTCCATCAGGGCGCCTGGACTCCCGCGCAGCTCGGCATGGTCGCGGCCACCGGCGATCCCGCGGTGATGCCGAGCACGCCCGGTTTCAGTCCCGGAATCATCTATTTCTGCCGGGTTTATGTGGACCAGTCCCGCGCCTCGAATGACGCGTTCATCGCGGTGGTCACCGCGGGCACCGGTCTCACCCAGTCGTATCTGGGCGTCTACGACCCGGCTACCCACAAGCTGCTCGCCTCCACCGAGGACGTTTCGGCCTCATTGCAGCAATCCACGCCACTGCGGCTGCCGCTGAACACGGTCGTACCAGCCGAGTCGGTGAACAAGGAGCTGTGGATCGCTGTCCTGATCGGGAAAATGACCAAGTCGCCGGCGGTGATCGGCGGCCGGGAATACGGTACGAATATCGGCCTGACCGACGACTACCGGCTCTGGGTGTCCAAACAGGACGGATATTCGGCGCTGCCCACCACGGCCCCGGAGATGAAGGTGCCGGACCACAGTTCGCTCCCCTTCGTCGGCATCGGCCCTTGACCCGATCACTAGACTCCCTCCGTGATCGAGAACTCGCGCCGACCGCTCTGGTCGCTGGCCGCACCGGGCCTGGCCGCCCTGCTCGGGGCCTTCCTGCTGACTTCGCTGGTGGGACCGACTTTCACCGCGGTACGCCGCGATCTGCACGGTGACTCAGGTCTCGTGCTCTGGTCGCTGGTGGCGTTTGTCCTGCCGGCGCTGCTGACCGCCGCGGCCGGCGTGGTGCTCGGCCGGCGATGGCCGGCGGCTACTCTGCTTCCGGGTGTCGCGCTGATGGTGCTCGGGCTGCTGCCGATGGCATTCGCGCCCAGCGTCGCGGTGTTGCTGGTCGGCCGGGTGCTGACCGGCCTCGGCGCCGGCGCGGTCATCGCGACGGCCGCGCTTTTGGTCGTGCGCTCGAAAGTCGCCGCCGCGGTGCTGTCATTCGCCATCCTGATCGCACTGATCCTTGGCCCAGTCTCCGGTCTGGTGCTCACCCAGGCATTTAGCTGGCGGTTGGTCTTCATTCTCTCGGTCGTGGTGTCGATCGTGGTGCTGTTGTTGGCGGTGGTCAACGAAATCGTCGTACTGGCTAGCCGTCGCTCTTAGCGGTGGCCAAAATCGCGCCAGCCCGGCTGAGCACCGCTGGGCGGGTACGACCCAGGACGATCGCGATCGCGGCCGTCACGACAAGGTAGATCAGCACCAGATAAGGGAAATACCGCAGCGGCGCGGCCGGCACCGGATAGACCTGGCCGTAGACGGGAATGAGCAGCAGCAAGATCCCCAGCACCGGCAACACCAGATGCCGCCACCATGAGCGGCGGCCGGCGAAGTGCCGGATGCAGGCGACGCTGGTGAGCATGTAGACCGGAATGATCGCCAGGGTCAGCACCGAGCCCAGATACACGTACGCGTTGAATGGCCCGGAAATCAGCCCAACCACGTACGTGAAGACCACCGCCACCGCGGCCTGTAGCCAAATCGCCGCCGTCGGCGTCCGGTGCACTGGATGGACCTTCGCCAACAGCCGCGGCAACAGACCTTCCCGTCCCATCGCGTAAAGGATGCGGACGATGCCGTTGTTGGAGTTCATCGTGACGGCGAAAATACTGGAAATGCCGGCCAGACCGACCAGCAGTTTCAGCCACGGCGCGTACTTGTCCGCCAGCGTGGTGAAAGGTGCCGCGTCGGCGACCAGCCGGGACACTCCGTCCACGCCGAACCCGATCATTTCCGCGTACGTACAGAAAAGGTAGATCACGCCGACGAAAAACAGCGAGAGATAGATCCCGCGCGGCACGTTGCGGGCCGGCAGCCGGACCTCCTCGCCCAGCGTGGTAGCCGCCTCGAAACCGACGAAGGACAGAATGCCGAAAACCATCCCGAGGGCGAGGCCGGACAGGCCGTTCGGGGATTCGGTGGGCAGCAGCGGCAGCACGCTGAGGCCGTGCGCGCCGCCCTTGGCCAGCACCACCGCGCTCAGCAGCACGATGACGACCACCTCAGCGCCGAAAAGCGCCAACGCGGTCCGCAGCGAACCGGTTATTCCGCGCAGCGAAAGGAAAACCACCAACACCGCGAAGACCGCCGAGATGATCGTCCAGTGGATCTGGACGCCGTAGCCGGCCAGGATGTCGTGCGTGTACGTGCCGATCAGCGCCAGCTCCGCGGGCACCAGCAGCGCGTACGCGACGAACATCAGGCCGCCGGTGACGAAGCCGGTGCGCGGGCCGATCGCCCTCGACACGTACGTGTAGAAGGAGCCGGCGCTCGGGAACACCCGGGCCATCTCCACCACACTGTTCGCCACCACCAGCACCACCACCAGCGCGATCACGAAGACGAACGGTGTCGCCGCGCCGGCCTGCTGGGCGGCCACCTGCGGGTTGAAGTAGACCGACACCGCCGGGCCCATCAGCGCCGCCGACATGATGACCGCGCCGCCCAGGCCCACCGCGCCGGACCGCAAACTCGGGGTAGCGCTCACCGGCTGGTGTCGGCTGGCAGGAAGCTGACCTGATGCCGGTCCGGGTCGAGCGTGTGCGCGTGCACCATCCCACCGACGCCCACGACCAGAAAATACACCAGGGTTGGCAGAGTCGAGCCAACACTCGCATCCGGGTCGAAGACGGCGGCGCCCAAGAGGATGGCGGACGGGATGTAGTAGCCGACCGCGGCAAGCGCCAACCCGACGCTGCGTCGCCGGATGGCGTAATACCCGAAAACCGCCCAGGTGGCGAGCCCGAAGGAGAACAACGGGATCGCCGCCGCCACCAGCCGGATGGCCCGGGAGCTCGCCGCGCCGGCCAGCCGGGCCGGCGCACGCACCAGCAACAGGCCGGCGATCGCACCCCACAGGATGCTGGCCACGTACGCGCCGCTCAGCACCGCGGCAACCAGTGGACTCGGCGGCTCATAATTTTCGATGGCGGCGACCACCACTGCGGCGGCCTGGACCAGGAACAGCGCGGCCAACAGTCCCAACCGCCAGCTCCGCCGGGCCACCGCCGCCGACAGCACCACCGCCCAGCTGGCCAACCCAAACGTGACCAGCGGGATCAGGCCAGCCAGCACCTTGCGTACCCACGTCCAGCCGAGGCGACCGGCCGGGGCGACCGCGGTCACCGCCGGCCGTGGAACGATTTCGGCCGTCCGGGCACCAAGGATCTCCGCACGCAGTTCCAGCAGCCGGGCACCGGGGTCGATGCCGAACTCCTCGGTCAGCAGTCGCTGGCCGTCGTCGAAAACCGCCAGCGCCTCGGCCGGCCGGCCGGACCGGTGCAACGCCAGCATCAGCAGGTAGCGGGGCCGCTCGCGGAGCGGAAAATCGGCCACCAGCCTGGTCAGATCGGCGGTCGACTCCCGGTGCCGGCCGGCCGCGAGCTCGGTCTCGGCAAGCGTCTCGGCGGCCACCGCGCGGCTTTCCGAGAGCCGTATCCGGGCATGCGCGAACGCCGGTCCGGCGAGGCCGGCGAGCGGCTCGCCGCGCCACAGGTCCAAGGCCAACCGCAGCTTGCTGATCGACAGGGTCGGATCGCCGTTCACACTTTCGCCCTGCAACTGCGCGAACCGCTCGGCATCCAACCCGCCCGGGTCCACCCGCAGCACATAGCCGCCGTCGGACCGCAGCAGTCGCTGGGCCGGGGCGCGTACGGCACGATCCGGCTCCAGCACTCGACGCAGGCCAGCAACGTACTTCTGTACGACGTTCGGCCCGTTGTGTGGGGGATTGTCCGGCCAGACGGTGTCCACCAAACGGGACACCGAAACAGTCTCGTTGACATTGAGTAGCAGAGCCGCGAGCACCGCACGTTGCTTCAACGGGCCCAGGTCAAGCTCGCGGTCCCCGGCGTACGCGCGCACCGGACCCAGGACCTCAAACCTGAGCGGCCCGTCCCCCGTCGGTGCCGTCATGGCTGCCTCGCTTTTTTGATTTCCCCGTCTTCCCGCGGGCATTCTAACCGAATCCGAAATAGCCGCGGCTAAGCGCGAAACTTCGCCGAACGCCAAGGAAAGATCCTGTGCCTTTCGTCCGTTTTCCGGCTGACAACGCGGGCTGGTTTCGGCAATGATGCGGCCATGGCGAGGTTCGCGGACGCGCTCGACGGCCAGGTGGAGTCGTTCCAGACGGCCGCCTCCCAGGCGTTCGCACCGCTGAAGATCGCTCCGGCGGGCCGCGGCGATTTCCGGAACTCGTTCCGCAGCGCGGCCGCCGGCGACGTACGGGTCACCAGGATCACCGGCGCCCCTTGTACGGTCCTGCGGACGCCCGCCCTGATCGGCTCGTCCGATCCCGAGCTGGTGAAGGTGGCGCTGCACGCGACCGGTACGGCACGCGTCGAGCAGGACGGCCGACAGAGCCTGCTGCACCCGGGTGACCTGGTGAACTACGTGACGAGCCGGCCGTACAAACTGACCTTCACCGAGCCGTACGAGGCGGTGGTCATCGGCGTCCCGGTGCGCCGGCTCGGCCTGCACGCTCGTGACCTGGACCGCCAGACCGCCGTCGCAGTGCCCAGCGGTGGCGCGGTCCGCGGCGCGGTGGCGACCTTCTTCCGTACGGTCAGCGAGCCGCTGGACGCCGGCCCGGACGTCTTCGCCGGCGACGCCGGCCGGCACCTCGCCGACGCGCTGGTGTCGATGGTGATTTCCGAGCTGGTCGACGTGCCGGTCCGGCGGCCGGAGTCCGAGCTCGCCGACCGGCTGCTGGCGTACTGCCTGACCCGACTGGGCGATCCCGGGCTGACGGTCGAGTCAGTGGCCCAGGCACACCGAATTTCCGTACGATATCTGTACAAATTGCTACAGCCGCGAGATCTCACGCTGGCCGCGTGGATTCGCGGCGAGCGGCTGGCCCGGATCCGGCACGACCTCGCCGACCCGGGGCTGGCCAACCGGACGGTGGCCTCGATCGCGGCCCGCTGGGGAATCCTGAACCCGGCGCACCTCAGCCGGGCCCTGAAGGGCGAGTTCGGGCAGACCGCGGCGGCCATCCGACAATCGTCGCGAGAAACTCCGCGGGAACTTCCGCGGGAAATTTCGCGGGAAATGTAGAACCGCGGCGGCATGCTTCGATCCCCTGGTGTCAGCTCGCCAGTGAATGGAGATCTCCGATGGACACCACGACCTCAACCGACGGCACCGTCATCGGGTACGACCGGCTCGGCGACGGGCCACCGGTCGTGCTGGTCCACCCAGCGCTCGGCCACCGCGCCTTCAATCCGGAAATGGGCCGGCTCGCCGAGCTGCTGTCCGCGACCTTCACCGTCTTCAACTACGACCGCCGCGGCCGCGGCGACAGCGGCGACAACGCCGGCCCGGTCGGCTACGACGTACAGCGCGAAATCGACGACCTGGCCGCCATGCTCACCGTCGCCGGCGGCTCGGCCGCTGTCTACGGCATGTCATCCGGCGCGGCCCTCGTCCTGGAAGCCGCCAACCGCGGCCTCCCCATCACCAAACTGGCCTTGTACGAGCCACCTTTCGTCATCGACGACTCCCGTACGCCCGTGCCGCCCGGCTACCTCGACGACATGGTCAAACTCGTGGTCGCCGGCCGGCGCGGCGAAGCCGCCGAACACTTCTTCGTCAAGGGCGTCGGCGTACCAGCCGAAGCCATCCCATATATGCGCGCCGATCCCACCTGGGCCGAGTACGAGAAAGTCGCGCCCACTTTGATCTACGACAGCGCAATCCTGGAAGGCACCATGATCGGCCACCCGCTGTCGCCCGAGCGCACCGCCGCCGCCAAGATGCCCGCGCTGATCCTCGTCGGCTCCCAGGTCGAGGACTGGGCCCATACGTCCACGAAGTGGCTCGCGGACACCCTGGAACAGGGCTCGCTGACCACCTTGGACGGCGAGTTCCACCAGGCCTCGGCTGAGTCACTCGCGGTGGCCGTCGGCGACTTCTTCACTGCGTAGGTTTCCTGGCCTTTGGTCGCAGTCAGGCCAGGCTGGTCCAGATGCTCTTGACCTCGGTGAAGTCCTCGATCGCCGCCCAACCCATCTCGCGGCCCATGCCGGACGCCTTCATTCCGCCCCAGGCGGCACCCGCGTCCAGCAGTGGCGGCATGTTGATCCAGACGGTTCCGGCTTTCACCTGGTGGGCCAGCCGGTTGGCCGTACCGATGTCGCGCGACCAGATGTAAGCGGCCAGGCCGTAATCGGTGTCGTTCGCGCGGGAAGCGAGGTCGTCGGCGTCGTCGTACGGCAGAACGGCAAGCACCGGGCCGAAGATTTCCTCGCGGGCGATGCGCATGTTCTGGGTGACGTTTCCAAAGACGGTGGGGCGGTAGAAAAAGCCGTTGGCGAGGTCGCCGTCGGCGCGGCTGCCGCCGGTGAGCAGGTCGGCGCCTTCGGAGCGGCCGATCTGGACATAGCGGTCGACCTGTTCGAGCTGCTCAAGGGACACCAGCGGGCCGAGTTGGCTGGTTTCGTCCAGGCCCGAGCCGAGCTTCATCGAGCCAGCGATCGCGGCGACCTTGCTGGCGAACTCGTCGGCGCGCTTGCGGTCGACGTAGAAGCGGGTGGCGGCGGCACAGACCTGGCCGGAGTTCAGCAGGCCGCTCATCAGGTTGCCCTCGATGGCCTCGTCGAGGTCGGCGTCGGCGTCGATGATGCTCGGCGCCTTGCCGCCCAACTCCAGCGACACCTTCTTGAGCGCGCGCCCAGCCTCCGAAGCGATTTCGCGACCGACCGCGGTGGAGCCGGTGAAGGAGATCTTGGCGACCTTGGGGTGTCGTACGAGCGCCTTCCCGACCTCGGGACCGCCGGTCACGATGTTGACCACTCCGGCTGGCACGCCCGCTTCGGCCAGCACCTCGGCGAGCAGCAGGGTGGTGAGCGGGGTCTGCTCGGCCGGCTTGATGACCACGGTGTTGCCGGTGGCCAGCGCCGGCGCGAGCTTCCACACCAGGATCATCAGCGGGAAGTTCCATGGCGTAATCAGCGCGCAAACGCCGAGCGGCTCGCGCCGGGTGCGGTAGTCGACGTTCGGCACGGACAGCGGCGCGGTGATGCCGGTGATCTTGGTGACCCAGCCGGCGTAGTAGCGAAAGTGCTCGACCGCGTTGGGCACCGAGAAACCGGCGCTGATCGCCAGCGGCTGGCCCTGGTCACGGGTCTCCAGCTGGGCGAATTCGGCCGTACGCGCCGCCAGCAGGTCGGCAGCCTTCAGCAGCACGTGAGCCCGCGCGGCCGGCAACATGCCCGCCCACTCGGCCGACTCGAAGGCCCTCGCGGCCGCGTCGACGGCCGCGTTCACCTCCGCCTCGGTGGCCTCCGGCAGCTCGGCCAGCACTTCGCCGGTGGCCGGATCGACACTCGCGAACGTGCCGCCGGTGGCGCCGATCCACTTGCCGTCCACGAACATCTCGGTACGCATGCGCGCCTGCTTTCGCCAGCTGGTCTCTGGTCAGCAGGCTAGAAACGAGACCGCCGTCACAGTCGCCATCGCGCGCACGGCTACCCGCCCATTCGTGCCCTATTCAGTCCGGCGCAGCAGGTGCACGGCCAGCGCGGACATCCAGACGAAGCCGATCGCGATGGTCAGCCGCTGCAGCAGCCCGCCGACCGACACGAAGGCCGGATTCTGCTGGAATCCGAGGCTGGTCAGCACAAAACAGGCCAGCGACGCGACCCCGCTGGCGATCGAGTAGACCACCCAGAAGCGCTTCCCGATCCGATAGGCCACCACGAAGCAAGCGGCCGGCAGCGCGGTGAACACCGGTGTCGAGCACAGGTCGTGGAGGACGCCGTGGACCGTACGTACGGCCGTTATCGGCGCGGTCCCGGGCGGATAGCCGCTGATCGGGTCGGTCGCGAAAAAGCCGGCACCGAACAGGCCCAAGCCAACCAGCGCGATCAGCATCGGGGTCCAGAATCCGCCGCCGTACGCCCGCACCGCGGACTGCAGCCCGATCGCGTACGCGATCACCAAAAGCCCGCTGACCACGAAGTTCACCGCCTGGATCCAGCCCAGCGGGCCCAGCGACAGCGAGCTGACCGGGTGCCGCCACGGGCTGTACCCGGCCCGGACCGCGCCCTCGATGAGGAACACCACGACGAACAGGAGCGGCCCGATCACGCCACAGGCCACCAACGCGCGGTTCCGGTTCATGCGCGGCAGCGTAGGCGATGTCGCGCATCTTCGCGCCCTTCAGACTGTTCGCCGGAGTGAGGCTTGACCGGAGCACGGCTCGTCGTTACGTTCCTGAGAACGTTGCCAGAGACGCATGTCACAGCCTGTCCGGTGACAGTTTCGGGGCGTACGCCTGGGAGGTGTGGATGTCGACCGACACGACGGCCGTCGCGGCCGGTTCCGGACCGCTCGCGCCGGCTCGAGCCACCGGCCGGCCGGCGAGCCGCAAATGGTGGCGCAAACATCGTCGGGACATCGGTGCCGGCTATTTGTTCATCGCGCCGGCGATCATTGGTTTCCTTGTGCTGGTGGGATATCCGATCATCTTCAGCGGATATCACGCGTTCACCGACTGGAACGGCCTGACCGCGGCTACCTGGACCGGTTGGCACAACTTCACGTACCTCTTCACCCAGGACCCGACTTTCTGGCCGTCGCTGTGGGCGACCCTGTTGTTCACCTTGATCAGCGTGCCGGCCACCCTGATTGTCGGGCTGGGCCTCGCGATGCTGCTGAACCGCGCACTTGCCGGCGTGCGGTGGTTCCGGACGATTTTCTTCCTGCCGGTCGTGTTGCCGGCCGTCGCCGTGCTGACACTGTGGAAATATCTTTACGATCCGCAGTACGGGCTCGCCAACCAGGCACTCACCGCACTGCACCTGCCCACCAGCCTGTGGCTCGGCAGCACCCAGATGGCACTGCCCTCGATCGTCATCATCGGGCTCTGGGGCTGCGGTGCCACCATGATGATTTTCCTCGCCGGCCTGCAAACCGTGCCGGCCGAGCTGCATGAGGCGGCTCGGATCGACGGCGCGGGACCGATTCGGGCGTTCTTCACGATCACCCTGCCGATGATCACGCCGATCCTGCTGCTGCAAATCGTGTTGCAGATCAACCAGGCTTTCCAGACCTTCACCCCGATCCAACTGTTGACCAACGGCGGCCCGGAAAACACCACCAACCTGCTGATGTACAAGATCTACTTCGACGGTTTCCAGAATTTCAGCAAGTTCCCGCAGCTGGGCTATGCCACCGCCGAGGTCTGGGTGCTGTTCATCCTGGTCCTGATCGTGACCGCGCTGACCCTCCGGACCTCGTCTTTGTGGGTCTACGCCGACAACACGCAGGATTAGGAGTCGACGATGGCCACTCTCAACAATGCGGTCCTCACTCGTACGAGCGCGCGGACCGACTTGGGCGTACCCCTCGCGGTGTCCCGCGCCGCCTGGTATTTGCTGTGCCTGCTGCTCGCGGCCTTCATGCTGATGCCGTTGCTCTGGATGGTCACCATCGCCTTGAAGGGCGACAGTGACATCCTGCAGTTCCCGCCACAGTTCTTCCCCAAGGAACTGCACCTGGAGAACTTCGTCGCGGGGCCAAAACAAATCAACTTCTACCAGATGCTGGGCAACACTCTGATCGTCACCGTGCTGGCGACCATCGGCTCGGTGTTCAGCTCGATGCTGGTCGGCTACGGCCTCGCCCGAATTCCGTTTCCCGGCCGCAAGATCTGGTTCTACGTCTTCACCGCGAGCATGTTCCTGCCGCCGATCGTCGGCATCATTCCGCTGCTGCGGCTCTACGTCCTGCTGGGAGTCGACGACACCTGGATCCCCTTGATCCTGCCGGCCTGGCTGGCCAACCCGGTCTTCATCTTCCTGGCCAGGCAGTATTTCACCAGCATCCCGTACTCCCTCGACGAGGCCGCGAAAATCGACGGCTGCGGCTACTTCCGGACCTTCTTCACGGTGATGCTGCCGATCACCCGACCGCTGTGGATGACCATGTCGATCCTGGCCTTCCAGTCCATCTGGAACGACTACCTGAATCCGCTGATCTTCCTCACCACCGAGTCCAAGTTCGTCCTCTCGCTGGGAATGGGATCCTTCTTCGGCGGGTTCGCCGGTGTCGCCACCACCCAGTACAACTACTACATGGCAACGAACCTGCTCTACATGTTGCCGCCATTACTGCTGTTCTTCCTGGCCCAGCGCTATTTCATGCAGGGCCTGAGCGCCCTTGGCACCACGGCGTCCAGATGAGAAGCCACCTTCGACTGGTCGGTGCGCTGGCCGCTTTTGCGTTGCTGGCCAGCGGTTGCGCGGCCAGCAGCGGGACGGCGACGGACACCGTGACGTATCTGACCTGGGAAACCCCGCAGACCAACGCGGCCATCGACGCGGCGATGGCCAGCCTACCGGCGACCGGGGTAAAGCTGGAAAGGGTGCCGTCGCCCGGATACAACTACGACCAGAAGATCGCCGCGCTCTTCCTCGCGAACAAGGCACCGGACTTCTTCTGGTGTGGCAACGACACCGCGCAGAGCCTTGGCCAGAAGGGGCTGCTTTTCGACTGGAACGCGTATCTTTCCCGTCGTACGAACGGCATGGACCCGGCCGGTTTCGTGCCGGGCGCGCTGGACTACTGGCACGGCCCGGACGGCGGCCTCTATGGGCTGCCCACGCTGGTCAACACGTACGGCTTCTATTACAACAAAAAGCTGCTCGCGAAGGCCGGCGTGCCGGTGCCTCAACCGGGCTGGACCTACGCCCAGCTTTTCGCCGCGGCCACCGCGCTGACCAAGGCCGACGGGCACACCGGCCCTGGTGTCGTGGTGGACGCGCATGACGGCGGCTGGGGATCGACTTTGTACGGGCCATTCGGGATCGCGCAGGCGTCCCTTTCGGCCGGCGGAAAGCCGTTCGAAAACCGACCGGTCGGCGCCGATGCGGTGCAGACTGATCAGCTTTTCACCCAGACGGTGGAGAAACTGGTGACCGCGATCAAGGCCGGCGAGATGACCGAGCCGGGCGCCGGCAGCGGTGACACCACCGCGGCCTTCAGCGGCGGGCGTACGGCGATGCTTTTCGGCGGCCAGTGGCTGGCTCCGTCCATCCAACAGTCCAAGCCAGCCTTCGGCTGGGGTTTCGCGCCGATGCCGGAAAACGGCCGGCGTGTGCAACCCTTCGATGCCGTCGGGATCTGCGCACCGAAAACGCTGCGCAACCCGGACCAGGTCTGGTCGGTCATGACGTATTTGGAGACGACCGCGCTGGCCAAGGTCCTGGCCGCCGCGCCGGTCGCACCTTCGGCTTACGCGCCGGCATCGGTCACCTATTTCGCCGCCATGAAGAAGGTCGGCGACGGATCGGTGGGTCCGACCGTCCAATACGAAGTGAGCTCACCGGGCAAGGTCGGCATCCGGTTCGTCGAACCGTGGGCCACTTATGCCAACAACATCCTGAAATCCTCGTGGGATCAGATGCTCAGCGGGGAGCGCCCGGTCGGACCGACGTTGGCCACGACCGTACGGGACATCAACGGAATCATCCCCAAGAACGGCTGAGGTCCTCGGTGAAGTCCAGCCACCGCTCGATGTCGGCCGCGGTGAAATGCCGGATCGCCCAGTCCACCATTCGCAAACTCATGTGGGCCTGATAGAGCAACAATGTCTCGTCGTCCAGCGTCGCGTCGATCCGGTCGTCCACCCAGCGGGCGGCCGCCGGATCGCCGCCCACCAACGCGAATCGCAGGGTGACCAACCCGAAATGCCGGTCACCACGGCCGATGCCGTCCCAGTCCACGATCCCACTGATCGCGTTGTGCCGCACCAACACGTTTTCCGGATGGAAATCCAGGTGCACGAGGTCGTCACCACTCATCGTCGACGGTCCCTGCCGACCAACTTCGGTTATCCAGTCGAGCAAGGCCTGGCTGCGGCGGCTGTGTACGCGCAGCGACTCGTGGACGCAGAAACCCGGCCCGCTCTTGGTCAGGTAAAGCTCCGGCGCCGGCACGTCCGGGCGGTCGGCCAGCAGACCAGCGAACCGCTCGTTGAGGTCGACCATCGCGCGTACCAACGGCAGATCCGCACGATCGGGCTGGTCGCCGGGCAACCGCTCCTGCACGATCGCGACCGCGTCCGGCAGGTCGGCGATCAGCTCGTACGCCGGCACCGGAATCCCGCGCAGCCGGGCCAGCTTGAGCAGCTCGTCGGTCCGCTGCAACCGTCCCGCGGAGCCCGGCGAGGCGCAGGTCAGCACCCCCTCGCGGCCGTCCGGCCAGCGTACGTACGCGGCGCCGACCTGCCCGCCGGGTGCCGGCCCCAGCACCTCCAGCCGCACGCCGGCATCCGCCGCCAGCGCCGCCACCAACGCGCGGGCGTCCAGCCGCCGAACCGGCGCGAGCGCCGGATCTCCCCAGTTCGCCATGAACTCGACGATAGACGTGCGTTAAGTCGTCTGGTCAGTCTGTGCAGTCTGTGCGGCGCCGAATGATGTGGTCCACAGGCCGGTCGCGCTGCCGTCGGCGATCCGGCTCTCGTACGCGCTCGCCAGATATTTGATCGTGTCCAGGGATTCGGACAGCGCACGGATTTGACCGATCACCCGTTCTTCGTGCTCGCGCAGGATCGCCAACCGGTTCTTTTCATTGCCAACGCCTTGTCGGACGAGTTCGGCATATCGCCGAATAGTCGGCAAGGACATGCCGGAAACCCGGAACCACGTGCAAATGGTCAGCCATTCCACATCGGACTCGTGATAAACCCGTCGGCCGTTGTGATCCCGCCGCACCGGGCCGACCAGGATCCCTTCGCGCTCATAGAAGCGCAGGGCGTGCACGCTCAGCTCGGTCCGCTCGGCCACCTGCCCAATGCTCAGTCCCGCACTCATGGACATCCATCGACAAGTCGCTCGCCACGCTGTTGTGCGCGTTTTCCCTGCGAAGTCAAGGTCAACAAATAGGCTCGGCGATCCGCCGGGCTGCGCTGAGGCAACGCCGGCGGGAGCCCTGAGGTCATGCCGGGAGTTTAACAGCTCGCCGGATCAGCACTTGTTCTGATCGTCAGCATGACTGTTCCGTTTCACCGCGACCTGCGGATCACCGCCTACACGCTGGCTTTTGCCGGACTTCTGCTGGTAGGCGACCGCCAGCGCCGCCGCGAGTTATCCAGTGACCAAACAGAAAACGTGACCCTCCGGGTCCGCGAGCACCACCCAGTCGTCGCCGCCGGGTTGGAACTGGGGCTGGGTGGCGCCGATCGCCAGCAGTTCCTTGGTCGCCTGGGCCAGGTCGACGACGTCGATGTCCAGATGGGAATGCTGCTTTCCGGTGCCCGGCCAGCCGGGCGCCTGGTGGTCGTCCACCCGCTGGAATCCCAGCTGCACGGTGCCTTCTCCAGACAAAGCCGCGTAATCCGCGTCGCTCGCGGTGATTTTCCAGCCGGTCGCCTGCTGGTAGAAATGCGCGAGCGCGACCGGATCGGCGCAGTTGATGACGACACTGCTGATTCCTGACATGAGATAGCTCCTTCGACTGCGACAGAACCTGCGGGCATCAGGCTGCCCGCCGGTCGCGGCGATGTATTGGAGATCCTTGCGGGCACTGTCGTACTAGTGTCCTGCGCCCGCCGTTTATGGTGGATCTCATGTTGTCCGAGGTGGTGCTCGCCGAGCGGCCCGATTTCCGGGTCGCCGCGGTGAGCTGCCGAGACGACCACCGCGGCTGGTCCGCCGAGCCCGCGCGGACTGACTTTCGGGTGGTGCTGATCCGGCGCGGGCGGTTCCGCCGCCGGGTCGCCGATGCGGTGGCCGACCTCGACAGGACGACCGCCTATCTGGGTGTGCCGGACGAAGAGGAGTCCTTCGCGCATCCGGCCGGCGGCGACGACTGTACGAGCATCGAGCTCACCCGCGCGTTGTGGCCGGCCTGGGCAGCCGAACACCCGAACCCGGCCGTGTATGTCGATGCGCGCCTGGAGCTGGCCCATCGCCGGCTGCTCGCCGCTGGGCACAGCGGCGATGTCGACTACGCGCTCACCGAGCGGTTGCTCGCGCTGGTCCGCGCCACCATCGGCCAGACATTGCGCCCGATTCATGACAATCGCATGGTCACCGCGGCCCGCGAGGCGATCCTCGCCGGCCACCCAGCCGCCACCGGGCTGCTGCCGCTGGCCCACCTGCTGGCGGTCTCGCCCTACCGGCTGAGCCGCGACTTCACCGCGGTGATGGGAGTTTCCCTGACTCGGTATAGAAATCGCGTACGAGCCGGCCGCGCCCTGGACCGGCTGGAAGCCGGCGAGCGCAGCCTGGCCACTCTCGCCGCCGACCTCGGCTTCGCCGACCAGGGGCACCTGTGCCGAACCGTCCGGGAGCACTTCGGGGAATCACCCACTGCCCTTCGGGCTCTGATCACCTCATAGTGCGGCCTTTCTCGACTAGCCTGGCATGCATGGCCTTGAAAAACGCCGTTGATCCGCAGGGCCGCAGTGCTGCCGAGCTGATGATCGCCGAAGCCAAGAAGGCGCTGTGGGTGATGGTGGGGCTGCTTGCCCTGATGTGGGTGGTGCAGCTTTTCAACTCGGTCGACAGCTACCGGCTGAGCCAGGACCTCGGCATCACCTCGCGGGACATCGGCTCGCTGCCGGAAATCGTCACCGCCCCTTTCCTGCACGCGAGTTGGGCGCACATCGAGGGAAACTCCGGACCGCTGTTCATCTTCGGCTTCCTCGCCGCGTACCGCGGAGTGAAGAAATTCCTCGGCGTCACCGCGCTGATCATCGCCGCCAGCGGGTTGGGCATCTGGCTCACCGGCCCGTCGTCCGCGATCACCGTCGGCGCCAGCGGGCTGGTTTTTGGTTATTTCGGCTATATCATGGTTCGCGGCATTTTTGACCGGCACCTGATCGATATCGTCATCGGCGCGGTAATGGCCCTGTGTTTCGCGTACCAACTCACCGCCCTGCTCCCGACCAACGAACAAATCAGCTGGCAAGGCCACCTGTTCGGATTCGCCGCCGGCATTGTCGGCGGCTGGTTCTTCCGGGAGAAGCGCCAAAAGCCGGAGCTCACGCCGCCACCGCCCGCATTCCAGAAAGACCCCGGCAGCATCTGAGGACCAGCTCCACTCATCGACGAGTTCACCCGCTGGACAGCGCTGATGTCGGTGACAGGCGGGCGGCGCGTACGGCCGGATAAAGACCAGCCAGCGCGCCGATCCCCATCGTCACCACAACGGCCGCGAGGCTGACCCAGACCGGCACAGCCACCACCCAGCCGCGCGGCAGCACATAGGCGGCCGTCGCCGCGATCCCGCAGAGCAAACCCGCGGCCCCGCCCAGTGCGGACAGCAGCACCGACTCGACCAGAAACTGCCCGGCAATATGTGGCCGGGTGGCTCCGAGAGCTCTGCGCAGGCCGATTTCGCGGCGACGCTCCAGCGCCGAGATGACCATGGTGTTGGCCACTCCGATGCCGCCTACCAGCAGCGCGACCGCGCCGAGCCCGATCAGCAGGCCGTTGAAGGTCTGGTTCGCCGCGTTCTGGGCGGCCAACGCGTCGGACGGGCGGCTGATGTTCACCGACTCAGGGTGTTGCGGGTTGGCGGTGGCGCCGAGGACGGCCAGCACGGCTGGTACGGCGTCGTCTGCTGATCTTTCGTAGATGGTGGTGGCGTGCCCGTCGAAGCCGAGCAGCTTCTGCGCCACCGGCCATCCGACCAGCGCGGAGTTGTCCAGCTCGGGCGCCAGCGGCACCGGGTTGAGGATGCCGACCACCGAGAACCACTTGCCGCCCAGCCAAACCTGCACGCCGGGGCCAGCGGAACCGATGCCGAGCAGCTGGGCGGTGTTGTGCCCCAGTACGACCGCGGAGACGTTTTGGGTGGCCGCGTTCAGCCAGGTACCGCTGGACAGCGTGCCGCCGACCGTCGACAGCAGGTTGAGTTTGGCCGCGTCCACCTCGACGCCGTTGGTCTGTACGTCCGCGATGTGATCGTTGCGGTACGCGTGCGTGTGCGGCACCATGCCGGTCGCGGTCGCGGAGGTGACCGGCGCGATGTGGCCGACCATCGACAGCGCGGTGTCCGGCAGCGCGGCGGTGCCGCCGGTGGCGAGGTTCTGCCCCGGTTGCACCTTCAGCAAGTTGGTGCCCAGCCGCGCGAGCCGCTGGTTCAGGTAGGCCTGGCTGGAGGTGGAGATGCCCACCACTGCGACCATCGACGCGATGCCGATGGCGATGCCCAGCGCGGACAGCACGATCCGGATCGGCCGGGCTCGCAGTCCATAAAGACCCGCACGGGCGAGGTCGGAGGGGCGGAGCCGGGATTTGCTCATCGGGAGTCCTGCGCGATCCGGCCATCCTGGATGGTGACCGTACGCGGAATGGACCGCGCGAGCGGCACGTCGTGGGTGATCAGGGCGATGGCCGTACCAGCCGCATGCAGTGTCCGCAGCAGCGCCAGCACCCCCGCGCCGGACTCGCTGTCCAGGTTGCCGGTCGGCTCGTCGGCCAGCAACAACCCGGGCTCGCCGACGACCGCGCGGGCGATCGCCACTCGCTGTTGTTCGCCACCGGAGAGCTCGTGCGGCCGATGGCGTACGCGGTGGGACATCCCGACGCGCTCCAGCGCCTGTGCCGCGAGCACTCGACGCCGACGGACCGGGACCCCGGCATAGATCAACCCATCGGCGACATTCTCCAGCGCGGTGTTGCCGGCAGAGAGGAAGAAATGCTGGAAAACAAAGCCGATCCGGTACGCTCGAATAGCCGCGAGCCGCCGGTCCGGCAGCCGGGAAATGTCCTCGCCATCCACCCGTACGATCCCGGCGGTGGGCCTTTCCAGCGTGCCGGCCAAGTGCAACATGGTCGTCTTGCCGGAGCCGGACGGCCCGACAATGGCCAGGAATTCGCCATTTCGTACGGTCATCGACACTCCGCGCAACGCCGGCGTTTGCGAGCCCGATCGTCCGTAAATCTTCTCCACCTCCATCAGCTCCAGCACCGGCGGGCGGTGGTCGTTCAACGCGGTCACAGTCACGTCGACGGCACCCCGACCTTCATTCCGGCTTTCACGCCGGCCCCGCTGATTTCCACCGTGTCCTGCGAAAACAGCCCGGTCTTGACAGCAACGGTCTTCGTACTCGCGCCATCCACCACCTGGACGCCATAGCCGCCTTCGGACAGCGCCAAGAGCGCGATCACCGGGACCGTCAACACGTTGTCCTTATGGGCGGTCACAACATGGACCGTGACGGGCGCGCCATCGACTCCGGTGACTTTGTCGGCATTCTGCAAGGAAACTGTCATTGTCAGGTTCGCCGACGACGACGAGTTCCCGTCCGAGGTGCTCGGCGGCGGCGCGCTGGTGACCGCGGCGATAGTGCCTCCGGTACTGCTGTGGTCCGGCAGTTCGACGGTGACTGAGGCACCGACCTGCGCATATTGCTGGTCAGAGGCGTCGATCGACGCGGTCACGACCCGGCCACCGGACGTGTACGAGAGGACCGGCTGGCCGGGCGCGATGGCGTCACCGAGCACGTGGTGCAGCTGCGAAACCTGGACCGGCCCGGCCGCTACCGCGAAATCGGCCGCGTCGATGCTCCCAGTGACCGGGACGCCGGCGTCCTTCTGCCAGTTCTTGATGGCCTGCGCGGTCTTGTCGGTGAACTTGTCGTCGACGGTGAACCCGCCATAGCCGAGATTGGACAGGTTGTTTTCGACCTCCGCCACATCCGCGCCGGTGTCGCCGGAATGCACCGGCCGATAAAGCGGAACCGTTCCGTAGAACAGAAAAACCGGCTTCGCGTCGACCGAATAAAGCGCGCCACCGCGCACCACCTTGGCACCGGCCGCGGGCAGCGAGGTGAGCGTGCCGGCGGAGTGCGCGGCGAGGTCGACGGGCGAGCCGTGCGCCAGCTTGCCCGTGGTGTCCAGCGTTTCGGTGACATCCCCGACTTTCACCGTCGCGGTCGCCGGCGGCAGGCCGGTGGACTGGGGTGGGCCGCTCTTGGCCGCGGTGAGTACGCCCGTGCCGGCGACCAGGGCGACGACGACCACCGCCCCCACCCCGCCGGCCAGCACGGCCGTATGGGATCGCACGTTCATCAGCGACCGCCGCTGTCGCTGCCGAAGATGGACTGACAGGCCTTCTGCGCCGCCTGGTATGTGCCTTTGTCCACGTTTGACGGCTCCGGGATGGCACCCTGCGGGTTCGGGTCGGGCATGTTCTTCACCCCGTGGTCGCGCATGCACGCCACCCATTTGCGGGCTTTGGCCAGGTCGGCGGCGGTCGCTGGTTTGCCCACGTTGCCCTGCGGCGCGTACTGCTGACATGCCTGCAAGGCGGCCTGCATCTTGCCAGGGTCCTGGCCAGCGGGCAGTCGCGGCAACCCGCCGGAGTCGCCCTTGGGGTCATCGATCTTGATGCCGTGGCTGCGCAGGCACTGGGTGAACTTCACCGCCTGCGCGTGCGGATCCGCCGCGCTGGGCGACGCGGCCGGAGCCGACGAGCCGTTCGCCGACGCCACCTGCGGCACGCTCGTACCAGCGCCGCACGCGCTGGTCATCGCCACCGCGGCCAGCGAGGCGGCGAGCAACCAATGACGGTGTTTCATTTCGGCCTCCGAAGGTGCTGGGACTTTCTCCAGGCACAGTCAAGAGATCGGTAGTTAAGGACAGCGTAAGGAATTCTCCTTATCCCCCGCTTATACACACATCACCACAATGAGCGGGAACAGCGGGAGGGAAAATGCGCGTACTGGTCGTCGAGGACGAACAGCTGCTGGCCGACGCGATCGCCGAGGGCCTGCGGCAGCAGGCGATCGCCGCCGACGTGGCGTACGACGGCGACGACGGCATGGACCGGTTGGCGGTCAACGAGTACGACGTGGTCGTGCTCGACCGGGACCTGCCCACGCTCTCCGGCGATGAAGTCTGCCGGCGGATTGTGCTGTCCGGGGGCCATTCTCGGGTGCTGATGCTGACCGCGTCGACCACAGTGGACGATCGAGTCGGCGGACTTTCGTTGGGCGCGGACGACTATCTGGGCAAGCCATTCGCCTTCGTCGAGCTGGTGGCCCGGATCCGGGCGCTGGCCCGGCGATCCCGGCCGTTGGCGCCACCGGTGCTGGAAAAGGCCGGGCTGTGGCTGGACCCGAACCGCCGCGAGGTGCTCCGGAACAACCGGCCGATTTACCTGTCCCTCAAGGAGTTCGCCGTGCTGGAAGAACTCATGCGAGCCGATGGCGCGGTGGTCTCGGCGGAATGTCTCTTGGAGCGGGTATGGGACGAGAACATCGATCCGTTCACCAACGTCGTACGGGTGACGGTGATGACGTTGCGTCGCAAGCTCGGCCAGCCCCCACTCATCACCACGGTCCGTGGCGCCGGATACGAGCTGTCGTAACGAAACAGCCGACCGTACGGGTGCGGTTGACGCTCTGGTACGGCGCGATGGTGATGGTCGCCGGCCTCTGTCTGGTCAGCATCACGTACGTCCTGTTCGCGAACGCCTTGCACAACAACATCACCGCCACGACCGATCGTATTTATCCCCGCTCCACGGCGAAAATCGTTCAGGATCTCGGGGTGGCCGCCACCCCGCGCTTTTCCGACGCGCAGGCGGCCAAGCGGGAAGAGGCGGCTATTGAGTTGGCGGACGAGTTCAACCGCCGCCAACTGGCGGCCGAAACGGCCGCCAAACAGTCGTTGCTGACCGAGAGTGCGATCGCGCTCGGGCTGGTGGCGATGCTGGCGCTGGCCGGCGGATGGCTGCTGGCCGGGCGGGCACTGCGGCCGCTGCACCACATCACCGCGACGGCTCGTACGGTCGCGGACTCCACCTTGCACGAGCGGATCGGGTTGGCCGGGCCGGACGACGAGCTGAAGGAGCTGGCCGACACCTTCGACGCGATGCTGGCCCGGCTGGACCGCGCTTTTTCGCACCAACGCAGGTTTGTCGCGGACGCATCGCATGAACTGCGAACGCCGCTCGCGGTCAACCGTACGCTGCTGGAGGTGGCGATGAACCGGCCGAACGCCTCCGCCGACCTGCGCGAACTCGGCGGCAAGCTACTGATCGCCACCACCCGGCATGAACAGTTGCTGGACGGGCTACTGACGTTGGCCCGCAGCGACCAGGGGCTGGCTACCCGTACACCGGTCGACCTCGCCGACATCGCTTGGCACGCAACGGAATCCGCCGCGGACACCGTACGCACCTCGCTGGGTCCGGCGGCGGTCAACGGGGACCCGGTGCTGCTGGAGCGGGTAGCCCACAATCTCGTACAGAACGCGCTCACGTACAACCAACCAGACGGCTGGGTCGCGGTGGAAACCTTTCAGTACCAAGAAAGCGCGGTGCTGACCGTCAGCAATTCCGGTCCCGTCGTACCAGCCGACCTGACCGAGGCCATCTTCGAGCCTTTTCGCCGGCTCGGCCCGCGGACGGCCAGCACCGGCCGCTTCGGACTTGGCCTCGCGATAGTCCGGTCCGTCGCGGTCGCACACGGCGGCACCGCGACCGCCTTCCCGCGCGAAGGCGGCGGCCTGACGGTCCGAGTGGTCCTTCCCACCTCATCCTCTCGCGATCGACGGTAGACTCCAGCGGATCCCCAAAGACGAAGTTCTTCGCGAACTCGACGTTTTCACTGCCGACACGCCGATAGACACTGCGAGAACGTCAAGTTCGCGGTGTTTGCGCCGGGGAGGGATCCGCTAACTACTCCGGTAGCATTCCCGGTGCGCCGAGCGCCATACGGCACGTCCGTCTCACTCACCGTCTGGCACCCCGCACTAAGTTGTTGATCATGGGAGTGTCCCGCACTTGACACGAAGTCGAGAAAGTGCGGGAATTTCCATGATCAACAACAACAATCATTCTTTGTCTTTTCCACAAGGGCCATTCCTATCCACAGAAACAAAATTGGCGTCCCAACTGTCGGTGGCAGCCGGTAAAATCGGGTCATGAGCAGAAAACGAAGGCGACCGGAATTCACCGACCCCAACAAACAACCGTGGCGGACCTTGCCACCCAGCTGGGTTCCTTTGCAGATGCTGGAGGAACTCGACCGGTACGGCCGAGCCGACGCGGACACGGCACTGGCCGCGGTCGAGACACTCGACAAAGTCATCTCCTACACGCAGGCGATGCAGATGCGGTTCATGGACCGCTTCACCAACGCCCGCCCCGCCGTAGGTGCACCGTTCTCCAAGTACGCGGCCGGTGAAATCGCCGCATCGCTCACGTGGAGCGTGTCCGCGGCTCAGAAGCGGTTGAATTTGGCGTACCAACTGGTTCACGAACTCCCCGGCACCATGGCGGGAATGTCTCACGGTCACCTTGACCTGCGTAAAGCATTCACGTTCGCGGACCAGGTCAGCCACCTCTCACCCGAAGACGCACAGAAAGTCGAAGAAAAGGTCCTACCCGGCGCCGATTCCAAGACGCCTCGATCGATCAGGGACAGGGCCCGCCGGGAGGTCATCAAAATCGACCCAGCCGCTGCCGAAACCCGCCGCAAGAAACTCGTCTCCGAACGACGGGTGGAAAAGCAGCCCTGCGAAGACGGGATGGCTCTACTGGGCGCGTTCCTGCCCGCCGAATCAGCCGAAGCGATCTACCGCATCATCGACACCATCGCCCGCAGCCTCAAAACCAAAGACGAGTCCCGCACCATGGACGCGCTCCGCGCCGACGCTCTTACCGACCTTTGTCTGGGCGTGCCCAGCAACGTACGCACCAAAATCGAACTCCGCGTAGACGCCACCACGCTGATGGGTCTGGACGACAATCCCGCGATCCTGAGTGGATACGGCCCGATGACCGCGCAACGCGCCCGCGAACTCGCCGGCGACGAAAACAGCGACTGGTACCGCATCCTCACCGACCCAGTCAGTGGTGTGGTCATCGACCACGGCCGTACGCGCTACCGCCCCACCAAGGCACTACGGGACCTGGTGAACGCACGCGACCAACGATGCTGCGGACCCGCCTGCAACCGGCCGGCGGCGACCTGCGAGTTCGACCACACCACCCCCTTCCGTGACCCGGAAGGGAAAACCGCGTACGACAGTGCCGGACCAGCATGCAAATTCCACAACGACATCAAAGAACACGGCTGGACCGTCACCCAACCAACACCAGGCCGATTCCTCTGGACCAGCCCCACCGGACGCACCTACGACGTCACACCCAACGACGAATACCCACCACCACCGTTCTGAGGACCAGTGTTGCGAGCCTGTGCCGGACATTCCAGTTCATGTTGATCCATCTTCGAGTTGGTGGTCCATCGCTTTCCTTTACATGTCGAGAACAACGTCAGTACGCGGACGGGCGCAGCACAGCAGGACGGTGCCAGGCGTCGGATTTTCCAGCGGTGCTGGCGAATAGTTGACTTCTCCGGACAGCAACGGCGTCTCGCACGTACGACAGACTCCAGAACGGCACGCCCAACGCGCGGGGACATCGCACGATTCGGCGAATTCGAGAATGCTTCCTTCGGTGAAGGCCGCCGAAATACCACTGCGAGCGAAAGTGATCTCCGGTCCTCGCCCAAGCTTTCCGGCCGGTTGGTGGGGCTGTTTGGTGTTCTTGTCCCTGATTCCGGGAGTGATCGGCGCGAGTGTGCCGAAAGTTTCGCTGTAGACACGATCAAGTCCGGCCGCCCGCAGGCCTTCGGCCATGTCGGTCATAAACCCTGTCGGTCCGCACACGTACGCGACGGCATCGGCTGGAAGCTTCAGTTCGGCCAGCCGGGCCGCCGAAAGTCGGCTCTCGGCGCTGTAATACGTACGGGCATGAACGTGCGGCAGCGAGGCGAGCAGGTCCTGCGTCTCGCCGGCGAAGGCTTGCTCCTGCGGCCGCCGGATGGTGTGCAGCCACCAGATCTCGCGCTCGGACCGCTGGGCGGCGAGCCGGTGCAGCATCGCCAGCACCGGCGTGATGCCGACGCCGGCGGAGACCAGCACGACCGGCCGGTTGTCCTCCCCCAGCACGAAATCTCCGCGTGGCGCGGCGACCTCGAGGGTGTCCCCGGCTCGTACGGTCACATGGATGTAGCCGCTGACCTGGCCATGGGGCTCGTGTTTGACACTAATCCGGTATGCGTCCGTGGACGACACCGAATAGCTGCGGACCGCGCCATGCGGGCCGACTGGCACGCGTACGGACAAATACTGGCCTGGCCGCGCCGGCGGTAGCCGCTCGCCATCGGGATCGGCGAGGTGGATCGAGGAAATCGTGGCGCTTTCTCGTACGACCTGGGTCACCCGCAGTTTCCGGAACCCGGTCCACCCTGGACCCGGAGTCTCGTCAGGGTCCAGCAGTTGCCGCAGCGATTCCTGCCAGCCGTGGCTCAGCGCCGAGATGTCGACGGCCCGGCGGAGCGTTTCGCGGTCCTTGTCCGGCAAATACAGCAGGGCGTCGACGGCGGCGACACTCACACTTCCCACCCCGGCATAAGTCCGGACGATATCGTCGCCGGCCCGTACGAGCCCCTCTTTGACCACCCGCATATAGAAACCGGGCCGGTGATGGGAAACCAGCAGCGCCGCCAGCCGCGGTTCGCCGATCCGCAGCCCGGCTCGATAGCAGGTCACCCGCGGCTGGCTGACCTCGAATTCGGCGGCCCCGATCCGATAGCGATCGCCAATGCAGACCTCGTTGTCAGCGAGGCCCTGCACAGTGAGATTTTCGGCGAAGAAGCCAGGGACCAAATCATCCCGGTGGAAATAGTCGCGCCAGTAGTCATAAGACTCGGCTTGGTAGACGAGCACGGCCCGGTTGGGACCGCCGTGACCAACGGTGTCGCCCTGACCGTCGCCGTCAACTCCCAGCCGGTGCGCCATCGCGGCCCCGTCGACCGGATCTTTCCAGGCACCGGTGTAAACGGTGGAGCCGTTCCAGGAAATATCGCGGGGCATGCCGACATTCAAGGACAGCACGGTCGACACTATCCGACCTCCTCGATATCAAGACCACCGTCGATGCCACGCGGTGTCAGCTTCCCATCGCAAAGCCTGGTCGTCCAGCAGCACGGTGACGTCGTCAGACAAGTGCTTCGCCGCCGTCGACGGCGAGCGTGACACCGGTCAGGAAAGTGTTGGTGAGAGCGAAAATCGCGGCGCTGGCGATGTCTTCTTCGGTGCCGATCCGACGGGCCGGGTTGCGCATGCTCATGTCCTTGAAAAGCTCGGCTTTGGCGGTCTCGCCGAGGCCGTCCCAAGCGCCGGTGTCGATCACCCCAGGGGAGAGGGCGTTAACCCGGATAGGCGCGAGTTCCAATGAGAGCGAGCGGGTAAGCGTGTCCGCGGCACCGTTGGTGATGGCTACCGCCATCGTGCCGATCGCGATTTTGAAAGCCGCCACACCGGAAAACAACAGGAACGAACCGCCTTCGTTGATCCGCGGCCGCAAATACTTGGCCAGCATCAGCGGGCCGATCACCTTGGTGTCGAAAGACGCCTGGACCGACTCACGGCTCAGATCCTCCAACCGGCCGCGGGCCCGGGCCGACGCGGTGGACACGACATGGTCGATGGTGCCGAGCCGCTCCCCCAGCGCGATGATCGCGTCGTCGTCGGTGACGTCGACGGTTTCCGTCGTGATGCCCGACTCCTGGGCGTACGCGGCCTTCAGAGCCTCCTGGTTACGTCCGGCCACCACCACCTCGGCGCCGGCGTCACGGGCCGCCAGCGCGATAGCGCGGGCGATGCCGCTGCCTCGGCCGATGACCAACACCCGGCTGCCCTGCAGCGACTTCGCCACGGCTAACTCCTTAGTGCTCTTTGGCTGGTTAGGTGACCCGAGTAGACACCCCATCATTCTAACTTGTCAAGATAGTTATAACGGTTAGGATGATGGCATGGCACACACTGGCGAAGAGCAGTTGCTGCTCGATCTCCTGAACAGCACTCCAGTGGCCGAGCACGGTCCCGTCGACCTGCTGGCGGCCGACGACCAAGCGGGGGACTGGGCTCGTACGCGCGGCGGCACCGGCTCAACGGCTGAGGCGAGCCACCTGCGCCGGGTCCGCGACCAGTTGCAGGCTGTCGTACGCGGAAAGGAGCCGGTGACCACGCTGGCGCCGGCACTGCGGGGTGTACGCATGCGGCCCGACCTCACCGATGCGGGCATCGACTGGCGACTCGATGTGCCAGCCGACCGCCGGCTCGCCACCGAGGCGTTGCTGGCCTGGGGTCGCGTACGGGAGCAGTTGCCGGGACGCCTGCGGGCCTGCGCCAACGGTGAATGCCAGTTGTTCCTGCTCGACCACAGCCGGCCGAACACGGCCCGCTGGTGCTCGATGAAGGTCTGCGGGAACCGACTGAAGGCTCGCCGGCACTATCAGCGCAGCCAGCTGCCCAACTGACGCGCGAAAGTCTGCCCGTTTAGGTAGGGGATGCCGGGATCGCCGCCGCCAACAGTTACAGTGAGTTGATGAGTAACACGGGGACGCGACCACGACGAGCCGTCGCGATGGCCGCGACCCTGTGCGCCCTGGCCGTCGCCACCACGGCCTGTGGATCGGCCGGCCCGCCCACTGTGCCGGTGAGCGACACCACCAGCCCATCCGCTTCTGCGAGTCCGTCGACCTCACCCAGCCCGGCTGGTACGCCCAATCAGCCGCTCTCGGTCCGGCCTCCAATCGCCGGCCCGCTGCCCGCCAGCCGCCCGGTGATCGTGCTCGATCCGGGCCACACCCCGTCCGTCAAGGCGATCGATCCGGCCAGCGGCCTGGACGTCTCCGGCTACGAAAACGAGCCGGAGATGCAGGACGTGTTCGCGGTGGCGCTGCTGGTCAAGGCCAAGCTGGAGGCCGCTGGCTACCAGGTCATTATGACCAAGCCGCACCTGCGCGACCGGGTCAACCAGGCGCAGCGGTCGGCGGTGGCCAACAACGCCCACGCGGCCCTCGCGCTGAGCATTCACGACCAGGCCGGGCCGAAGGGCGGGATTGCCTTCAACCAAGGAAACAACACCGTCTACTACCAGAAAGTCGGGACCTACCGGGCGACCCGAAGCGGCAAACGCGTCTATTTCACTGACCGTACGATCGCAGACATCAGCGCCCGGTACGGTCAGGTTTTCCAGCAACAGCGTGCCCGTGCCGAAGGCCACTCGGTCGCGGTCCGCGGCGACGTCGGCTACGACCTCGGCGACCGCGACCTCGCGCCCGGCAACATCTGGATCGTCCAGCTGCTGTCCAGGGTTCCGTGGATCTACAACGAAGCCGGCGGGAACAGCGCCGGTATTTCCGGCCTCAACGCCGCCGACAAGCAGCGCTACGCCAACGGATTGGTCGCTGCCGTCGAAATCTGCGTCCCCACCCACCGCTAGCCCTATCTGAGCGGCGCGTTCCACCCCTCGTCGCGCAGGATCTTGCAGTAGAGATCGCGCAGCGCAGTGCCGGGTTCGACCCCGAGATCCCGGACCAGCCGACGCCGAGTCTCCCCATACGCGTCCACGGCCTCGGCCTGCCGACCGCACCGCCACAGCGCGTACATCAAGTGGGCGGTGAACCTCTCACGTGCCGGATAACCGGCCCGGAGCAGCCGAATCTCCGGAACGATCGCGGCCGGATCGCCATACCGCAGGTCCAGTTCGATGCGGTCTTCCAGCGCGACCAACCGGTATTCGGTCAGATATTCACGACGTACGGCCAATGCTGGACCAGGCAACGACCCGAACGGCACACCCCGCCAATAAGACAGCCCGGAAGCCAAAAGTCGCCGAGCCAGCTGCTCGTCGCCGGCCCGCCGGGCCTGGTGCCCCTCGGCGATCCGCCGCTCGAAACGCTCGGTATCCAGTAAATCCCACGAAACCCGCAGCTGGTAGCCACCTCGGGCTCGCTCGATGGCGGTCAGCGCCGACACGTCCGGTCCGAGGCACTGCCGGAGCCGATAGACGTACGTCGGCACCACCCGGGTCCCGCTGTTCGGCGGATCATCGCCCCACACCGCATGCAGCAGGGTGTCAGCCGTCAGGGTTTCGTTGGGTCGGCTGAGGAAAACTCCCAGCAACGCCTGCTGGCGGACCGGTCCGAGGTCGAGCGACAGTCCATCCCTGGTGACCTCCAGCGGTCCAAGTGCCCTGAATTCCAGTTGGTTCGCAGCCATGTCGATAGTCCTTTGGTCCCCCAGATGAACGCGCACCCGGGGGCGAAGTCACACCAGCTGGCGGCCGATGAAACCGCGCGCGTACGTGAGCGCCGGAGGTCGACTCCGGCGCGCACGTACGACGGGCGGTCAGGAGGCCACCGGCGCCGCGGTCTGTGCCGCGTTTTCGCTCTCCGGCGCGGCGGTTTCGGCGCGCTGGCCAGTGCGTACGACCACCACCGCGAGCGCCGCGAAGATCACCGCGGCGATGATTCCGCAAATGGTGACCCCGCTGGTGAAGGCGTCCTTGGCGGTCTGCAGCAACTGGTACGCCTGCGCTGCCGGCAGGTGCGCGCTGGCGGCCTGCGCGCCGGCCAAGGTCTCACGGGCGGCGGCTGGTACGCCGGTGAAGCCCGCGAGCTGCGTACGGTAGACAGCTGCGCTGATCGCGCCGAGCAGCGCGATCCCGAAGGCGCCGCCGAAGTAGTTGCTGGTCTCGGACATGGCCGCCGCCGAGCCGGCCCGCTCCGGGCGTACCGATCCAATGACCAGGCCGGTGCCGAGCGCGAACAGCGGGCCGGTGCCCAGCGCCAGTACGGTCACCGCCGCGATCGCCACTGGCAGCCCGCCAGTGGCGCTGACCTGCGTCAACAAGACGCAGCCCAGGACCGATATGAGCAGCCCACCGGCGATCGCGGTGCTCGGCAGCATCCGCCGGGTCAGCGCTGGGGCGAGCATCGTACCGACCGCCACTCCGATGCCCATCGGGGCGAAGAGCAGTGCCGACTCCAGCGGGGTGAAGCCCAGCACGCTCTGCAGATACTGGGTGACCAGCAGGCCGGTGCCGGCCATCGCGACGCCGGCGAAGACCAGCGAGATGAGAACGGCGGTGAAGGCCCGGTTGGCGAACAGCCGCAGGTCCAGCAGCGGGGTCTCCAACACCAGTTGGCGGCGTACGAAGGCAACTGCGACAACCACGCCGGCAGCGATCGACAGCAGCGGTACGACGGGGTTGTGCGAGTCGCCGACGGTCAGCTGCTTCAGGCCGTACACCAGCAGCAACACCGCCGCCAACGACAGTCCGGCGCTGGCCAGGTCCACCCGGTTCCCGGTCGGATTGCTGAACTCGGGCAGCAGGAACGGGCCAGCCACCAGCAGGGCCACCATCACCGGCACCGCGACCAGGAACACCGAACCCCACCAGAAGTGCTGCAGCAGCGCACCGGCGAGCACCGGCCCGAGCGCCCCACCGGCGAACTGGCAGGTGGCCCAGATCGCGATCGCCCTGCCGCGCTGCGCCGGGTCGCGGAACATGTTGCCGATCAGCGCCAACGTCGACGGCGTCAGCGTCGCGCCGGCGATCCCCAGCAGCAACCTCGCGACGATCAACATCAAGGGACTGACCGAAAACGCGGCGACCACCGACATCAGCGCGAACGCCGTTCCGCCGACGAACAGCAACTTGCGGCGGCCGATCCGGTCGCCCAGGGTGCCCATCGTGATGACGAAGCCGGCGACCATGAAGCCGTACCCGTCCGAAATCCACAGCTGTTCGATGCTGGTCGCCCCGAGGTCCGCGCTCAACCGCGGCAGCGCCAGGAACAGCGCGGTCATGTCCATCGCCACCAGTAGGGCCGGCAGCGCCAGCAACGTCAGCCCCAGCCATTCTCGCCGGCCGGCGACCTCGCTGTGCATCGTGTTCGGCATGTCCACTCCTCGTTCGCCTCGGATCGGTTCACCGGTTGGTCGCAGCCGTCGCGGGCTTCTTGACATCTGGATGAGAAGAAATTTCACCCGGCCGCGACCCGACCCTCGCAGCGGCACGTACGCAACGGAATGACCGATCCGGCAGCACGGTGTTGCGCGGAACACACCGCAAACAAGGCCACCGCCGTGCCAAGGTTCGAGTCGGAAAAAGTTCCGTCGACAATGTCAAGGACGGCCGGCGTGCTTCGACCAACCGCCGACGGATCCGCATCGGGATCCGCGGCGCACCACAAGGAGTGGACATGAAATTCCTGCTGATCATGCACATGAACCCGGCGGTCTGGGACGCGCTGACCGAGGACGAGCGGGCCGAGATCGGCAACGGGCACGGCGGTTTCATCGAGAAAATCACCGCTTCCGGCGAGATGATCACCACCCAGGGCCTCGCGGACCCGTCGCAGAGCGCGGTCGTACGGGTGCGGGGTGGCCAGCGGGTGGTCACCGACGGGCCGTATCTGGAGGCCAAGGAATACCTGGGCGGTTTCTACCTGATCGACTGCGAGAACCGTGAGCGTGCGCTGGAACTCGCGGCCGAGATCCCGGACGCCAAGGTCGACGGCCTCGGCGTGGAGGTCCGCCAGGTGATGTTCTCCGATGGGAACCTTGAGGTGTGACCACTGATTCGACCGCCGAGGACCTGCTGCGCGAGTGTGCGCCGCGGGTCCTTGGTGCGCTCGTACGCCGGCATGGCCAGTTCGAGGAATGCGAGGACGCGGTCCAGGAGGCGGTGCTCGCGGCCACCGTCCAATGGCCGGCCGAGGGCGTACCGACGAACCCGTACGGCTGGCTGATCACCGTCGCCTCCCGGCGGTTGATCGACCAGCAGCGGCGCGAACACGCGCGGCGGGTACGGGAGAACGTGCTGGCCGCGCGGGTTCCGGAGGCGGTCGACGACACCGTGCCGGACACCGACGACTCGCTGGTTCTGCTGTTCCTGTGCTGTCATCCGGCGCTCACCGCGGCCTCCCAGACAGCGCTCACGCTGCGGGCCGTCGGTGGGCTCACGACGGCCGAGATCGCCCAGGCCTTCCTGGTGCCCGAGGCCACCATGGCAGCCCGGATCAGCCGCGCCAAACAGCGCATCAAGGCAGCTGGGAGCCAGTTTCACCGGCCAGCCGCCGACGAGCTACCGGAGCGGTTGCAGGTGGTTCTGCAGGTGCTCTACCTGATTTTCAACGAGGGTTACACGGCCTCTTCCGGGACCGACCTGCATCGTGCCGACCTCGCCCGTGAGGCCATCCGGCTGACCCGGATGGTGCGCCGGCAGCTACCCGATGACGGCGAACTGGCCGGGCTGCTCGCACTGATGTTGCTGACCGACTCCCGGCGAGCGGCCAGGACGGGACCCGGTGGTGACCTGATCCCGCTCGACGAGCAGGACCGGGCCCGCTGGGACCGCGAGCAGATCGCCGAGGGCACCGCACTGGTCACCCAGGCGTTGGCCGCGTCCGCCCTCGGGCCGTACCAACTGCAGGCCGCGATCGCCGCCGTACACGCGCAGGCTGCTCGCGCGCAGGGCACCGACTGGGCCCAGGTGCACTTGCTTTACAAGATCCTGGAGCGGATCGCACCGAACCCGATGGTCACCCTCAACCGCGCCATCGCGCTCGCCGAGACCCAGGGGCCGCCGGCCGGCCTCGCGCTGCTGTCCACATTGGACAGTGATGAGCGGATGGCGAACCACCACCGGCTGCATTCAGTACGCGCGCACCTGCTGGAAAAGGCCGGTGATCTGACGGGCGCTCGTACGAACTATCTGCTGGCCGCTCGCGGCACCGCCAGCATCACCGAGCGCCGCTTTCTCGAATCCCGCGCGGCCCGCGTCTCAGGTCACTAATGGTCGGCCCCCTTTTTCGCGACCGCTTCAGGGCTGGATGTTTTCCAGGTCGTCGAGAAGGCTTGGGTGGGTTGGATTCCAGCCGAGCGCTTCACGGGTGTGGGTGCTGGAAGACGGTTGGTCGGTCGCGAAAATCGGTCCGAGCGGGCCGAAAGTCTGCGTTGCCACCGGTTCGACCGGCAGCCCGAGGCGACGGCCGATGACGGCGGCGATCTCGCGTACGGCGTCGCCTTCGTCGGCCACCGCGTGCCAAACCGTCCCGGCAGGTGCCTTTTCCAGGGCCAGCCGGAAAAGGACGGCCGCGTCGAGGGCGTGTACGGCCGGCCAGCGTTGGTCGCCGTCACCTGGGTAGCCGGACACTCCGGATCCGCGGGCGATGGTGGTCAGCAAGCCGGCGAATCCACCGTTGCCTTGGTTGTGGACCGTACGCGGCAAGCGTATGGCGGTGCTCCGGACTCCGCGCGAGGCGAGATCCAGGGCCGCCGCAACTGCGACTCCGCGACCGCCGACCGGCCCCTCGGTCGACGTTGGATCCGACTCAACGGAGGGGCGGCCAGGCACGTATGGCGTACCGGAAACCACGACGTACGGGCGGTCGCTCCCGACAAGTTCCGCACCCAAGGTAGCGATGGCGGCGCTCTCCTGGGCCACCGCCTGAGCGACCGCGTCCGCGCTGCTGAAATCGTTGGCAAACGCCAAGTGGATCACTCCATCTGCCTGACCAGCGCCGACGCGGAGAGTGTCCACGTCAGAGAGGCTTCCCCGCAGCGCCTTCGCGCCGACTGCCTCGACGGCTTTCGCGGACGACTCGGTACGAGCGAGGGCCAACACAGTGTGACCATTGGCCAAGAGCTCGGCGACGACAGCGGACCCGACCAGCCCGGTGCCGCCGGTGATAAATACGTGCATAAGACTCTCCCGAAAAGTGATGGGACTTCTATCCCATGACACTACCAGGCGATGGGACAAGAGTCCCATCGACTAGACTGAGGTCCATGGCACGGTGGGAACCAGGGGCACGGGAACGGCTCGTTTTGGCTGCCGTGGAACTGTTCACCGAGCAGGGGTACGACGAAACCACGGTCGCGCAGATCGCCGAACGCGCCGGCGTCACGAAAAGCACTTTCTTCCGGCATTTTCCCGACAAACGCAAGCTTCTTGCCGCCGGGCAGGAGACGCTCAGCCAACTGCTGACCGAGGGCATCGCCGGCGCGCCACCGGACGCCAGTCCGCTGGCAGCGGTCGCCGCCGGTCTCGTCCGCGCGTCGAGCGCGATGGGCCCGATGAACCGCGAACTCGGCCCGCGCCTGAAGGCGGCCATCGACGCCAACGCCGAGCTTCAGGAACGTGACGCTCTCAAAAGCGTCGGCCTCGCCGCCGCGATGACCGCCGCCCTGGTCGCCCGCGGCGTACCGGACCCGACCGCCCAGCTCGCCGGCGAACTGGGCGTACTCGCCTTCAAACGAGGCTTCACCGAGTGGTCCGGATCCGACCGACCCCCCGTCGACGAGCTCGCGCCGTACACGCTGAAGGCGCTCGACGACCTGCGAACCGCCACCGCCTCCCTAGGCTGACCGTCAGTCGTACCGTCCTGGAACGACGCCACAGCGGACCCTCAGGTGTCGTCGCCCTTCTCGCGCTTGGACGCTTCCGTGCGTTCGAGTGCGAGGCGATGCGCGCGCCGCACGTCGTCGCGCAACTGCCGTCCGGTTCCGGTGAGCACGAACTCCGCCGGTCGCCGTTTTGGTGCTGTCGCTGCGATCGCCTGCATGGCGGCGTCGAAGACATTGTCCATCGCGGCCCATTTGTCGTCGCCAGTCGGTGATCTGATCTCCAGGATGACGGAGCCCTCATCCTTCCTACGACCGCGGCTGCCGGTGTATCGCACCGTGTCCGTACGCCCGCCAAGTGCGCCCAGGCCCTCAAACAAGTCAGTCAATTCGTGGTAGGTCCGGGCCAGATCGGGGTCACGTCGGGTCCGTGGTGGCAGCTCGTTTCCGTCCAGATCGACGACATCGCGGCCCAACACCGCGGTCCGGCGCGCCGCTTCGGTGGGCGACACATCCGGCACCGGCCACTCCCGCTTGGCAAGTTGCTGATTGTCGACGTTGGTCCGCTCACGCCACGCCCGAAGGCGAGCGGCGAGGGTGGCGGGGTCGGTTTTCATTCGGTCGACAAGCTCAGGGACATCTTCGTCGCTCAGGTTCTCGTCGGGAGCCTTAAGCATCGATGCCCAGCGAAGTTTTCCCGCTGCCGAAGACAAATCGGCGCCCTGCGTCATCGCGAGCAGCCACTGCCCTCGGCTGGTCGTCAGCATCCTCGGCGCGATGCCGGACCGACGATCGTGTACGACCGCGTTGAACAGCGGCGAAGTCGCCATCTGCCGCGGGTCTGGCTGGGGCGGCTGCTCGTCGCCTCGAAGCACTTGGCGGCGCCGCTCGACGATCGCGGTGGCCGACATGTCCATCATCGTGTGCACCCAGCCGGACAGGTCGCCCAGAATCACCTTCCGGTCATCGTCCGGCAGCAGGGCGAACATTGCGGCGAAGTCCGTGCGCGCCAGAACTTTGGTCAACCCCTTGAGAAAGGAGATCGAGTATAGGGGGTCATCTCCGGCTGGTGTCGCGGCCAAATAGGACTGGATCAGCGTGATGAATCCCAGCAGCTCCGGGCTTGCCTTGCGGCCGGCCATCCGGCGCACCAGTGCGGTGTCGACGGGCCGTACGTCCGCGATCGGCTGTGCACCGCCGGCCAGCAGATCGTAGAAATGCGGCACCGCACGCAGCGGAACACCAACGGTGACCTGCAGGTCGGGATGGAACCCGCCGCCTCCGGGCGGAGTCAACCAGTAGCCAGGCACTCCACCGGGCAGTTCAGTCGTGTGGAACCGCCGTCCCGCTGGCTGGTCGGCCAACTGCCCGATCAACAGCCGCATCGCCGCTTTCATCTGCCGCCATTCGGCCACGTCGACGACTCCGGGCGGATTGGTCACCAGCTCGATGTTGGACTCGCGAGCGCCGTTGTCCTCGGCCTGCAACTGAAAGTACGTTCGATAGACCAGTGGCGTACCTTTGCCGACCTTCCCGCCAGCACTGTCGGTGACCTGCCAGTTGGACTCCTCCAGCTCGACACCCACGTTGCGCTGGACCTGAAGCGGAGCCGCCTGGGAGCCGAACAGCGCAGACACCGCCGCATTGCCGGCTTGGCGCTGCAGACCCAGGATCCGCGCTGGTTGCGGCCGCTCTCGCCAGCCCCCGGCCGGCGGCCGGTCGTCGCCGCATTTGCGCTGGTCAGCTGCCCTGTCACGCATCGCTCGCTCGATTCGGTCGGAGGTTCACACCGCAGCGAGAGCGTCTCCCATCTCCTTTGGGTCAGCTTAAGGTCGCGATTCTGACCCGTGTTACTTCCGGCCAACGGCCAACGCTTTTCGGGGTTGGGAATGAGTAGATGGTTCCGGCGGCTGTCAGGATCCGCAGCAGCAGTGCGCCTGGCCGGTCGGATGGGTGAGTTCGGTAGCGACGGCAGCGACGTTGCGTTGCGGCATGTTCGGGATCGACGCGACCGACGGATAGCGCGGGTAACTGTGGTCCATCGCGGCCAATATTGACTGTTGTTCCGGCGTTGTGACGTTTACGCCACCTGGCGACGCCGGGGCCGTCGCATTATGGACGAGTCCGCGTACCTGCTGAAGGTACGCGCGTTGGGCGGTGAGGAGCGTACGCGTGTCGGCCGGCGTGCCGTGGCCCGGATAGCACGTTTTCGCCTGCGAGAAATGCCGCTCAAGCTGGTCCAGGTTGGTCAGCCAGCCGCAGCTGTGTCCTTCGAGCAACGCTGGCGTTGCCTTGTTGCAGAGCAGATCGCCGCAGAACAGCGAACGGCTGACTGGCTCGTAGTAGGCGGTCGCGGATTCCGATTCGCCAGGTCCGAACTCCGCCGTCTGGAACGTGACACCGTCGACCTTGATCGTCGCGCCGGGGTCGAAGGTCCGGGTGGGTGGGATGACCTTGGCTGGATAGTCGGCGCCGAGTCCCTGGCGGGTTAGTGGATAGAACCCCAGCGGATCGGTCCGCATGAGCTCGGCGGTCGCGTGGGAGGCATAGATCGGCGCTGCTGGATACGCGTCGCTAATAACGCCGGCTCCGCCGACGTGGTCAGGATGGGAGTGGGTGAGGAGAATCGCCGAGACGCTCTTGCCGGTCTGCCGGATCCGCGCCAGCGCCTGCCGCGCATCGGACAGCGCGCGGCCGGTGTCGACGACCACCAGTCCCTTGGGGGTATGCAACCAAAACACGTTCACCGAGCCCGGATTGGCGGACGCGTACTGGCCGACCGTCGCCGGCCCGGACGTTGACTTCACCGACGGCTGAGCGTTCGTACGTGCACACCCCGCGACGGCCGTGCCGATCACAGCGGCGAGCAACACCCGACGCGAGATGGGGGCGTCGACCCGGCCGCGCGCGGGCTTGTTCATTTAACACTCCTTTTGTTGTGCAAAACCGGGTTTAGATTGTCAGCCTTACCGTTGCGTATCAACGGCCAATAGTGGATTGCAGCGATAACTGGAGCTGATGGATCGATGGGGTGACCACCGCCGCGCCGGCCAAAGGGAGTCGAGTCACTTTTTCACCTCTATTGTTTTTTACACCGAGTGACGTAGATCACCGGTAGCATACGACCATGAACCAGACGCTGGGGCTGCGTGAGCGCAAGAAGCTGATGACTCGGCAGGCGATCCTGGACACCGCCGCCGAACTGTTCGCCGGGCGTGGCTACGACAACGTGACCGTTGCTGAGATCGCCGACGCGGTGAACATCTCGGCCAAGACATTGTTCGTTTACTTCCCGGCCAAGGACGACCTGGTTTTCCACGGTGAAAACGAGATATGCGAGCGGCCGGTCGCGCGGGTGCGCGACCGGGCGGACGGCGAGACGCCACTGGACGCGATCGAGGCGCTGCTTCGCGCGGAGATGTCGGCCACGCCGTCCGTTGACGACTTGGAACGGCTGCGTGCGACCGTCCGCGACAGTGCCGTGCTGCAGGCCCGCATGCGGCTGATGTGGGAGCGATTCGAGATCGCGCTGGCCCGGCAACTGGCAGCCGAAGCGGGCACCGACGAGCACGCTCCCCGGCCGCGGGTCATCGCTGCCCAGCTGATCGCGATCTTCCGTTTGCTGGCCTCAGACGAGGTGCTCGGCTATCTGCGCGGCCGGCCGAAGTCCAGACGGCGCACCGCGTTCGCCGAGTGGCTCGACGTGTCGGTCGCCATGCTGCGCGACGGCATCGGCTCAACATAAACGGCGCCGTTCTTCGGCGTGCGCCCGAGAGTCATTTTCGGCTCAGGCCGAAAACCGTTGACGCCTCGACACGGATCGGGAAACACTCCCGCAAGACGAGCCGTCAAGATCAAGGTCTGCCGACACAGAAGGAAAGTTATGAACAGAGGCGCGAAAATTTTTGCTGTCTTGACCATCCTGCTCGCAGCCGTTTTCGCCAGCGGCGCTCCGGCCGCAGCGGAAACCGGACTTCACTGCAACCAGAATGTCTGTTTCGACGTACACGGCAAGAAGTTGAATGTATCAGGCGTGGACGGATATTATTCCAACAAGAATTACAGCATCCATTGTGGATTTATGATCCTGTTCGTGAACGGGAAGCAGAGCTACCAGTCCAACGAACTCTGCACGGTCCCGTACGGATGGGGACCGAAACCGATGCACGTAAACATCAACCGCAATTTCGCGAACGGCACTCAGATCTGCGCCGAAATTCGCGGAACACAGGGCCACAAGAACCTCAACGGCCACCCGTGCATCACGGTGCATTCGTAACGTAAGCGGGCTCAGAACTGGTGGCCGTCGAGGTAGGTCCACTGGCCCTTTTCTCGTACGAACCGGCTAACCTCGTGCATCACGCCGGGTGAGCCGTCGGGTGTCCGGTAGTACGCGCGGAACTCCACTGTGCCGTCGACATGCAACAGCCCTCCACCTGTGGTGGCGACTATTTCGAGCCGCTCCCAGCGCGGCCCCTGCTGCAGGTCCAGCGCTTTCGGCCGGGTCGTCGGGTGCCAGCTGCGCAGCAGATAGGCCGCGTCACCCATGGCGAAAGCGCAGTAGCGCGAGCGCATCAGGGCCTCCGCGGTCGCGGCAGGAGAGGTGCCGGCATGCGCGGGGCCACAACACTCGTCGTACGGTGGCATGCCGCCGCACGGGCATCGCCGCGGCGAGCGGGTCTTGGGGCGAGACGACATGACCGCCATTCTCCGCCCTCATCGATCTAGAGATCGACGACGACCTTGCCGTGTACGTGCCGGCCGGCCTGGAGCTCGGCAGCGCGGCGGATCTGCTCGACCGGGAAGCTCGCCGCGAGAGGCACTCGGAGTTGGCCCGCCGCGACCAGCAGGGCGACCGCTTCCAGGGCGCCGAGAGCGGCGTTCGCGCCGTTGGCCGCCGACACACCGTCGACTTGTGTCGCGATGGTGCAGATGCGGCCGTCCGGGACGCCGAGTTCCCTTGCGGCGTGCACTGTTTCCGTCCCATGCAGGTCGATGGCCGCGGTGACCCCGCCGGGAGCCAGGGCCCGGACTCGGTCGGCCAGACCGTCGCCGTAGGCGACCGGCTCGGCTCCGAGATCGCGCAGGAAATCGGACGAGGACGCCGATCCGGTCCCGATCACCCGCGCCCCTGCGATCCGGGCCAGCTGGACAGCGAACACCCCGACCCCGCCCGCCGCGCCGCCGATCAGCACTGTGTCGTTCGGGCCGAGGTCGACCACGGCGAGGGCGGCCGATGCCGTACGGCCGGCGATCGTGAGGGTGGCGGCGGTGCGGTCGTCGACGCCATCGGGGGTGTGATGGGCCTCGTTCGCCGCGATCCCCCCGGCCGGGTCGATCACTACGAAGTCGGCGACCGCGCGGGACAGGGCGCCCCCGAACACCCGGTCGCCAGCTGCGAAGCCGGTCACTCCGGCACCGACCTGGTCAACCACACCCGCATAGTCGGTCCCGAACCCGGTTGGCAGGCTCAAGCCAAACCGGGCGGCGGTGTTCGCGTCGGCGGTCATGATCGAGTCCATCGGGTTCAGACCGGCCGCGGTGACCCGCACGCGTACCTGTCCCGGTCCGGCCTGCGGGGCGGGAATCTCCCGGATGTCCAGGCCTTCGGGGCCGCCGAATGACTCGAGCTGGACCGCCCTGCTCTGGCCCGTCGGCAGTTGATCGCTCTGTTGCTGCATGTACGCCTGTCTCCTTGGACCGAGGGAACACGTCGAAACGGACTATGCTCCGTTTGCATGGACGACCATAACACAACCGGAGCGCGTTCCGTTTCGACCGATGGGGAGATGCGCGCGCCACGGGCGGACGCGGCCCGTAACCGTGACCAGTTGCTCGCGGTGGCGACCCGCGTGTTCGTGTCGGCTGACGCCGAGCCATCGATGCGTGCGATCGCCCGCGAGGCTGGGGTCGGCATCGCCACGCTCTACCGGCACTTCCCGACCCGCGAGTCGCTGGTCGATGCGGTCTACCGGGACCAGGTCGTACGGCTGACCACCGGCGCCCGCGAACTGCTCGGCGAGCTGCCCCCAGCCGCGGCTATGCGGCACTGGATGGACTTGTTCGGTGACTGGATCGCGACCAAGAACGGCATGCTTGACACGCTGCTTGCGATGATCGAGTCAGGCGAAATCGCGCACACCCAAACCCGGACCGAGCTACTGGCGGCCATCACGACCATTCTTGAGGCCGGCCGCGCGGCGGGCGACCTCCGCTCCGACGTCACCGCCGAAGACATAGCCGCGTCCCTCATCGGCATCTTCACCGTGGCCCCCCGGCCCGAGCATGAAGCCAAGGCCGGTCGCCTACTAAATCTCCTAATGGACGGCCTACTAAGCCGGCATTGATTCAAGAGATATCTTGGGCGAGTCGGGCGCGCGAAAGAGCCGCCCTCAAAGCGCAGGCTTGACCTGCACTTCTGCGGAGTCGGTGCCCCTTTTTGGTGGCGTTCGCCGAGTGTGACCGAGATGGCGACTCTTGGCGTTGAACGGCGCGTTTTCTGCGCCAGTCGCACTTCCGTGAGGCCCTTGGACAATCGCGAGTGGGACAAAACCCCCACTGTCCGCGCCGAGCGGGGGCAAAGTCCCACACTCGGCGGCCGGACAACAACCCGACCGATCGATGAGGCCCGGCAAATATCCACTAGGCTGAGTTTCCGGGCTTGAGGACTCGGCAATTCATTTCGTTGCGATACCCTTCCGGCGGTATTACCCAGTAGCGCAGGGACCGCGATTCTTGTCGGGTCTCGCCTGGCGATAGACTTCCGCACTCCTGCGCCACCACCTACAGGTACGTCATAGCGAGAATCTGGCAACCTGGGTAATACGCCAGGGGCGTCCGAGTCATGCTCATTGACCAGCGGGTTCGTCGATGTTGATCATGAAAGGCCGGAAACTCCGGCTAGGAAACTGCCGGCCTAGTAGTAGCGTGTCGCTTCTAAATTTGCGATATTTGTTGGCGTGATCTTCTCAGGTTTCACTGCAGTCACAGGAGCAACCGCACCGTCCATCCCAACGCTTTCGCTCACAAAACGTTGAACGCGCGCGCTCTATGTTTCGTTGGGGTTATTGTGAAAGTACGCATTTCCTGATTACCCGTACGCGATCATATTGTCGGTGCCGGCGGTAGAATTAATGTCATGGCCGCCGGCGACGAAGTCACCTCTCCAGAGCTCTGGAGGTGTGACCCGGACGAGCTCGGCGAGCTGCTACAGGAGAAAGAAAAAGCGGTCCGGCTACTACAGGTCGAAGTGTTGGACATTGTCGCGGCGATCCACCGGGGAAACGTCGGCAAGACGCTCGGGCACCGCAACACCCTGGGCATGCTGCAAGACCTCCTTCGACTGTCCCCCACAGAGGCATCCCGACGCTACAAACGAGCCCTGAACCTGTGCCCCAGCCAAGCCCTCACCGGGGAAACACTCGCACCCACACTCAGCATCGCGAGTGAGGCGATGCGCCGCGGGGAACTCGCGGACTCCCAAATCGACACGATTGTTGGGGTCGTGACCAGGCTCCCGGCCAGGGTGACCATCAAAGACCGCGAAGAAGCCGAAGCGTCGCTGGTGGAACACGCGAAACGGTACACCGCACCAGGCCTAGCCAAAGTCGGGCGACGGATCCATGATCACCTGGACCCCGACGGACCGGCGCCGTCCGAACACGAAAACGAGAAACCACGCCGCGAACTATCCCTACACACCGGCACAGACGGACGCCTGAACTTCAGTGGCTCGTTCGACGGGGAAACCGGCACTTTGTTCAGTGAAATTCTGAGCCCCCTGGCCAAACCCCGCCCCGCCGAGAATGGCACCCCTGATCAGCGGTCAGTGTCCGAACGCAACGGGGACGCGCTCGCGGAAGCGTTGAATCTGATCGCGGACTCCGGGAAACTCCCCGTCCAGGGCGCCGAGCGGCCGCATCTCACCATCACCATCAACTGGGACATGCTCCGCGACCGCCTCGGAGTCGCATACCCACACAGCGGCGCACCCATCTCCCCCAAAGGCGTCCGCCGGCTCGCGTGCGACGCGGACATCATCCCGATCGTGCTGGGCAGCGACAGCGTGCCGCTGGACGTCGGACGCAACGAACGACTCATCACACCAGCCCTACGCAAAGCCCTGATAACGCGAGACAAAGGCTGCGCCAGATGCGGCCGACCACCCCGCTGGACCAGGGGGCACCACGTGCAGCACTGGGCCGACGGTGGGCATACCTGCCTTGACAATTGCGTGCTCCTGTGCGACCGCTGCCATCGCCTCGTCCATCACGGCGGCTGGGACGTACGCATCGTCAACGGAATCGTTGAATTCCTACCGCCCGCGTACGTTGACCGCGAACGAAGACCCATCCGCGGCATCAACCAACTCGCCGCATAGAAAACCCACCCGGCCGCCGGGCACCACCACACCCGGCGGCCCACAACCCTGCAGACGAACCATCACCCCATCCGTCTCAACAGACCTGAACCCGTGTCGAGCCAGCGCGGGGCGAGGGGTTGAGGCTGACCGGTGAGGGTGGGCTGCTGGCTCGGTTGACCAAGATCGTGGTCGAGTCGGCTCTGGATGGGGAGATGGATGAGCATCTCGTTATTCCAAGCATGATCCGGTCGGTCGGGACGGCGGTAACTCCGTAACGGGAAGCGGTCCAACGTTGGCGACCGAGGCTGGGCCGGCGGCAGCGACGCGCATCAGGTATCGACGACCTCGTGATTTCGTTGTCCGCGAAGGAATTGACCACCGGGGAGAATCTCGGCGCACCTGGCCGAGGTGTACGATGCGACCGCGTCCAAGACGACGATCTCCGCGATCACCGACCGGGTCCTGGAGGGCATGAGCGAGTGGCAGAACCGGCCGATCTACGTCGCGCTGGCCGTCGCCACCGAAGGCACCCGCGACATCCTCGGGCTGTGGCCGGTGAGCACGGCGACGGGGAGGGCGCCAAGTGCTGGATGCGGGTGCTATCGGAGATCAAGAACCGCGGCACCAACGACGTGTGCATCGCGGTTTGCGACGGTCTCAAGGGAATCTCCCGCTCGGGCAACTAAAATCCGGCATCCGTTGAACGTCACCTGTGTTGAACGCTGGCCGGAGTTTTTGGCCGAGTTGGTGGGATCTACGGCAGTGCCATTCGGTCGATTTTGCCGTTGGGTGTCAAGGGAAGATCGGTCAGAGTGACGATCTCGCCAGGAATAATTGCCTTAGGCAGGTGGGCGAGGAGGTGCTGGATGAGGTCATCAGTGTCCAGGACGGGATAGTTGGAGCGCAGGACGACATGCGCGACAAGCTGATGATTGCCTTTGGTACGGCGGGCGGTGACGACGGCGCGCGCGATTGCTGGATAACCCAGCAGGTGCGCCTCGATTTCGCCGAGTTCGACGCGTAGGCCGTTGATCTTGGTTTGGAAGTCGATACGACCGAGGAGTTCGATGATGCCATCTGGTCCGTATCGCGCGATGTCTCCGGTTCGCAGGAGGCGGCGGGTGCGGCCGTCGGGTGCGTGCCAGTGGATGAATTTCGTTTGGGTCAGGTCGGGGCGGTTGAGGTAGTCGCGGGCGAGGCCAATACCGCCGATATGGAGTTCACCCGGCACCCCGACGGGTACGAGTTGGCCAGCGGTGTCGAGAATGTACGTGGTTTGGTTGGCCATCGGACGGCCGTACGGGATGCTTCGCCATTCAGGGTCGCGGTCGGTGACCTCGTAGATGGTCGAGTGAATGGAGGCTTCCGAGATGCCACCGAGAGCAATGAACCGTACGCTCGGTGAAATCGCGCGAAGGCGTTCGGGATGGGTGAGGTCAATCCAGTCACCCCCGAGCATCGCCAGGCGCACCGTCGGCAGTGCCGGGCCACCACGGAATTCGATGGAGCCGAGCAGGATCTCCAGCAGCGCGGGTGTCGAATTCCAGATGGTGACTTGATGTTCGGTGATGAGTTGCGACCAGTGCCGTGGATTGCGGGCTCGCGTCAGGGTGGGGAGCACGACGGTGCCGCCGGCGATGAGGATCCCCAGCAGTTCTGGCACGGCCATGTCGAAATTGGGTGACGACAAGCTAATGACAGCGTCGCCGTGGCCGATGCTGAAACGTGTGTTCAGATCGAGCAGATTGTTGGCCACTCCGCGGTGTGTGACGGCGATGGCCTTCGGCGTACCAGTGGATCCGGACGTGTAGATGAGATAACAGAGATTGTCGACCGTGACGGCTGAACGTGGCGGTCCGGGATTCGTTGGCCCAGCCAGCAGTTGGTCGAGTTCGACCGTTTCCCCAGTACCGGGAGGCAGCTTCCCGGTCAGGTCGCTGGTGGTGATGACGACTCGGCAAGCGGAGTCAGCAAGGATGAATTCCAGTCGCGCGGTTGGGTATTCGAGATCCAGCGACAGGAAAGCGCCGCCGGCTTTCAGAATGGCCAGCATGCTGATCACCAGATCAGGCGTTTTGCGGAGGCAGATGGCGACGATGGTGTCGGGGCCGACGCCGAGGGTCTGAAGATGGCTGGCAAGACGGTTGCTCGCGGCGTCGAGGTCAGCGTACGTAAGGATGCCGTCGGAATGAATGATCGCCACCGCGTCGGGAGTCAATTCGGTGCGAGCAGTGAAATGTTCATGCAGGCAACGGTCTTGCGGCAGGTCTTGAGCAGTGTCGTTCCATCGGTCGAGCATCATGGTGAACTCTGCGGGTGATAACAGCGGCAGTTTGCTCAGCGGGGTGTCCGGTTCGGTGGCCGCGCCGGTCAGCAGCGTGAGCAGGTGGCTGGCGAACCGCGCAATGGCGCCGTCATCGATCGTCGCGCTGTCGTACGTGATGCGTATCTGCGCCGATTCAACGCAAAAGCGCACACGTGGGGAATGATCCGGCGGAACGGTCCCGCGGTGGTGTGCGGCGACCTGGCACATCGCGGGGTCGGTGGGATCCGGAACGAGGTCACCGGCGGCAGTTCGGCGCAGCAGTTCGCGAAAGACCGGATCGCCGTCGATTTCGAGGTCGAAAAGTTGCCAGCGACCCCCTGGCGCGACGAGAATCGGTACGCGGGCTTGCCCCGTGTAGCGGGAAAAGGTCGCGGCCAGTGCGGTCAGAATGACAGCGAAGGACTTAGTTTTCGTTTCGGTTGCGAGTTTTCCGATCGCGGTGACGACTGGGTCCGGCAGCGGGATGGTGATCTCGGCGCTGCCTGCCGGGCCAGTGGTACGCCTGCCGATGGACCGAAGGTCGAGTGCCACCAATTGGTCGCCGCTCATGGAACCTGTTGTTTGTTCGCGAGTACGCGCCTGATTTCGGCGGCGAATTCCGCGACTGTCGACGCCTCAAAGATCAGGCTGACCGGCAGCTCGATGGCCAACCGCTCACGCAGGGCGGTGACTACGGCCATTGCTTGGACGGAATGTCCGCCGCGCGCGAAGAAATCATCGTTGATGTCGATGTCGGCTACCCGCAGTGCCGCCTGCCACACGTCGATGACCAGTTGCTCGACTTGGTCTTGAGAAGTCACGCTGCTCCCGTCAGGTCGTCGCCGACAACCCTGTTTCCGGTTCTGCGTCCGCTCGGCGTCAGTACGAACGTTCGCTGCCTCTCGCACGGTGCGGGCAGGTGCGAACGCGCGTACTTCCGTGCACCGATCAATGCCCGTACGACGAACCCGCGAGTGCAGGGATTTCCCGAGTTTTCCCGGCTTTGCGGCCTTCTGTCGCGGTGCCCGGTGATGTCAGACTGTCGATTGTCCTGCCTCCCCGGGTCGGGAGTCATACCAGACGAGAGGTCGTCGGCTTGAGTGTGGAGCTGGTCGGTGTCGTTGGAGCTGGCGTGATTGGTCGCGGAGTGTGCCACGCGGTTGCGGCAAGTGGCGTTGACGTCGTGCTTGTCGACGTGGACGCGCGGACTTTGACCGACGCGGTGGACGAGATCCGGGTGAACGCCCGAATGTACCGACTGCTGGACGGCGGCGCCGGTACGACGACCGGCAGTCGAGAGCTGCTCCAGCGGATTCATCCCTCGGTAGACTACGAAAGTCTCGCGGACGCCGACATCGTCATTGAGAACGTCCCGGAAAACTGGGATATCAAACAGTCCGTCTACCAGGAGTTGAGTCGGACGTGTCCGACAGCAACCGTTTTCGCGGCGAATACGTCGACCATTCCGATCACCAGGATCGCCGCGACGACGGATCGGCCCGATCAGGTGGTCGGCCTGCATTTCATGAATCCGGTGCCGTTGAAACCGACCGTGGAGCTGATCCGAGGCCGTGACACCTCCGACTCAACGGTCGCGCGGGTGATGGAATTGCTGGATCGGATGGGAAAGGAAGCGGTTGGCGTCCGAGATTCGCCGGGATTCGTGACGAATCGGGTGCTCATGCTGGCGGTCAACGAGGCCACGTCCCTGGTCGAGGAAGGCGTCGCGGAGCCGGCCGCGATCGATCGACTTTTCACCGGTGGTCTCGGACATCGGATGGGGATACTGGCCACCGCCGACCTGATCGGGATCGACACGGTGCTGAACAGCATCGAGATGTTGTACGAGGCGTTCGGTGACAGCAAATACCGGCCCTGTCCGTTGTTGCGCAAGATGGTCGAGGAGGGCCGGTTGGGTCGCAAGAGCGGAGCTGGTTTCTTCGCGTACGATCCGGCGGCCGGGAGCTGACATGCCGGTGGATGTGAGCGGGATCCGGGACCGTGTACGGGTGTTCGTCGTCGATGCGGCCGGTTTGGACGGGCTGGCCGACGACGAGCGGATGTTCCTGCGATACCACCTCAGTTCGCTGTTCGCCGTGCAGTTGGTTTTGTTCGTCGAGCGCGCGTTCGGGATTATCGTCGAGGATGACGACCTGGACATGGAGAACTTCGCCACGGTGAACGCGATCGCCGCCCTCGTCGCGAGGAAACCCAGTGCTCGTTGAGCCGATCCAGGAGCGGTCCGCCGCGATCCGCGGGTTCGCGGAGTTCGCGCGAGCGGAAATCGGCACCCGCGCGAGCTGGCACGACCAACGCGAGCACCTGGATCCGGGGCTGCGGACAATCCTGGCGGGACAGGGCTTTTTCGCGCCGTTTGTCCCGCCGGCGCACGGTGGCCGCGGATTCGATCTGATGACGTACGCGATGCTGCATGAACAGATCGGCCGATGTTGCAGCGCCACCAGGACGATTCTGACCGCACATGACATGGTGGCCAGGACCGTCCTTCGGTGCGGCCGAAACGACCAACGCGACCAGTGGCTGCCCATGCTGACCAGCGGACGAGCACTCGCGGGATTCGCGCTGACAGAGCCCGGTTCCGGCAGCGACGGCCGGCCGGTGGATACCGTGGCCGTGCGGCAGAGTGATGGATATCGGCTCTCCGGAAAGAAGACGTGGGTAAGTGGCGGTCAGGTCGCCGACGTTTTCCTGGTTTTCGCGCGAGAAGACGACGGCGTGACCGCGTTGCTGGTCACCGCGGACACCCCGGGCCTGACCCGGGAACCGGTACGAGGACTGCTCGGTTGCCGCGGCGCCGAGCTCGCACACCTGGCATTCGACGGCTGCCCCATCGGCGTCGACGCGGTCGTCGGTCGAGCCCGGAACGCGCATCCGTTGGTGTCTGGCCACGCCCTCACGCTGGGCCGGCTCAGCGTCGCGGCCGGCGGTGTTGGCGTCGCGCAGGCGTGTACCGACGCAAGCGTGGCGTACGCGACCGAACGCCGCCAAGGCGACTCCGCATTGATAGACCATCAGTTGGTCAACCGAATGCTCACCGAGATGATCACCGGCACCGAAGCGGCCCGCCTGCTGTGCCGGCAGGCCGCCGAATTACTGGATGCCGGCGATCCGCAGGCACCGATGGCGGCCAGCATGGCCAAATATGTCGCGGCGCGCAACGCGGTGGACGCGGCCCGCGACGCGGTCCAGATTCACGGCGCGTACGGCTGTTCCGCCGACGCGCCAGTGGAACGGTATTTCCGGGACGCGAAGGTGCTGGAGATTATCGAAGGCAGCAACGAAATTCACCAGCAACTGATCGGCCGGTACGGCTACACCGAATACGGGCTCGCCGGTGGCCGCTCATGACAGAGCTGGTGAAATGCGTGGTCTGGGACCTGGACGACACGGTGTGGAATGGTGTCCTGCTGGAGAATGACGCGATTCACCTGCGGCTGGGCGTGGTCGACACCGTGCGGGAACTGGACCGCCGGGGGATCCTGCAGTCGATCGCCAGCCGCAACGACGGCGCCCGCGCGACCGCCGCGCTACGAGATTTTGGCCTGTCGGACTACTTCCTGGTGCCACAGCTAGGCTGGGGTGCGAAATCCGGTTCGGTACGGCGGATCGCCGAAGAACTGTCGATCGGCCTGGACACCCTGCTGTTCGTGGACGACGACCCGGTCGAACGGGCCGAGGTCGCCAGCACTCACCCGGACGTACGAGTCGCCGACGCCGACATCCCCGCCTTGCTGACCCGTCCGGATCTCACTCCGGCCGCGGTGACCGGCGAGGGTCGGCGCCGGCGGCTGATGTACCACGCGGAATTCCGCCGTCGGCGCGCCGAACAGGATTTCACCGGCCCGGCGCCGGAGTTCTTGGCGTCATTGCAGATGAACGTGACGATCCGCCGGGCCGCACTCGGCGACCTCGACCGCGCCGAGGAACTGACGGTACGAACAAACCAGCTCAACGCGACCGGTTACCCGTACTCGCGGGCCGAGCTGGCCGAGCTGGCCAGCTCGGCGGTTCATGACCTGATCGTCGTCGAGCTGTCCGACCGGTTCGGCTCGTACGGCATCGTCGGCCTCGCATTGCTGACCCACGACCCGCAGGTGTGGACGGTGAAGTTGTTGCTGATGTCCTGCCGGGTGTCCGCACGAGGAATCGGCACAGTTCTGCTGCACGACCTGATAACCCAGAGCCAGCGGCAGAAAACCCGACTGCGCGGCGAATTCGTCCCGACGCCAGTCAACCGGCCGATGCGGATCAGCTACCGGCTGGCCGGCTTCCGTGCGGTCGGCAGCCGTGACGGCGTACAGCTGCTGGAACACCACGGGACACCGACCACTCCTGCACCGCACGTGACCGTTTCCTCGACCTGGAGCCAAATGTGAGCGGGATCGCCTTCATGTTCACCGGCGCCGGTGACCAGTATCCAGGCATGGGTGCTCAGCTTTACCAGGACGAGCCGGTGTTCCGGGACGGCGTCGACAGGTGTTGCCGACTGCTGTCGCCGCTGCTCGGATTCGACCTGCACACCGTCATCTACCCGGACGTGGACCAACCCATTCGTACGGCGGAGCCAGATCTGCGGCGGCTGCTCGGCCGGGACGAACCCGATCCGGCGCAGCAGTCGCTGGACCGTACGCTGGCGGCTCATCCGGCCACCTTCGCCGTCGGCGTCGCGCTGGCCGAGACGCTGCTGGAAGCCGGTGTACGGCCGGACGCGGTGATGGGCCACAGCCTCGGCGAGATCATCGCGGCGACCGTCGCTGGGGTGTTCACCCCTGCCGACGCCGCGCTGCTGGTCACGGCACGGGCCAAAGCGGTGGAAACGCTCGACGAGGGGGCCATGCTCGCCGTCCTGCTGCCGGAGGACCGGGTACGTTCCCTCATCACCGCGGAGCTGTCCGTGGCCGCGGTCAACACGCCGTCGCTCTGTGTCGTAGCCGGTCCTGTGGACGACGTGGTGCGACTGCAGCGGGAACTCGAGCGTACGGAGGTGGCATGTCAGCGACTGGCCGCCAGGCATGCGTTCCACTCGACGCAGCTAAACCAACTGACCGATCAGCTCGATGCGGTCATCGCCGGCCTCGACCTGCGGCCGCCGCGAATTCCCGTGGTGTCGAACATCTCGGGGACCTGGTTGACCGCTGCGGAGGCCACCGATCCGCGCTATTGGACGCGGCAACTGACCGAAACTGTACGTTTTGACGCCGGCCTGCGTACGCTGCTCGCGCATCACCGGACGTTGGTGGAGGTCGGCCCCGGCCGGACGCTGGCGTCGTTCGTGTCCGGCACTCGGATCGGTACGACCGTGGTCACGACCCTGCCGCCACGGCATTACCACGCGTCTGCCACCACCACCTACGAGGCCGCGTTACGGCAGCTTTCCGCTGAGACTTATGACAAATCCGGTCAGCGCGTCGATGGTCTGGCCTTTCAGGATCGCCTCGGTGCGGATATCCAGACCGAACCGAGCGCGCAGCCGAGCGGCGATCTGAACCGCCAGCAGTGAATGGCCGCCGAGGCCGAAGAAATTGTCGCGTACGCCAACGGTTGGCAAGCCGAACAAATCGCTCCAGACTTCGGTGATGATCGCCTGGACGTCGTCGCGATGAGCCGTGCCGGGGTCGACAGCGGAGGCGGCCGACTGTTCCAGTCCCCACCAGCGTCTGCCGCGCCAGGCGTACGTGGTCACGGTCGGCTGGATGGCCGGGAAAAATGTCGGGATCGAGCCCTCGCCGAGGTCGAAGAGGATGACTGATCCGCGGTGTTTCTCCAGCAGCGCCTGCACATCGGCCGTACGTGGTGAGAGCTGTTCGTCTCCGAGTACGTCCGCGAGCCCGCTGCCGAGCAATACCAGCCGACGGTCGGTGGGAAGGGTGCCGATGTTCGTGTCGTCATGCAGCCGTACGACCAACGCGGGCCGCTGACCAACGCGCTCCACGCCGGCTGGTCCGACCGAAACGTGCGCGTCCGCGGTGGCCAGCTGTCGTACCAGATCCGCGACCGGCTCGCAGTCGACCATGACAAGCGCGTCGTGGCCGGCGACCATCGTCTCGGTGATCTGGATCCATCGTGGCTCCGACCTGCGAACGACGGCCGCCCGCGCCGGCGTCCGGTCGCATTCGGTCCGTTCGAAAGGATGCGGCGGAAGTACGCAACGGTGCGGTTCACCATCCACCGGCACATCGATGTCGACGCCGCGTTCCCACTGCGCGGCAAGCATTGCCGGCCGGCCGGACCCGACTGCCGGCGACCCGGTCCGCAGCCCGGCCACCAGTTCCTGCGTCGTGGTGGCGACGATGGCACGCCGGTACGAGAATCGGCGCCGGCCGGTGGCCAGGGTCCACGCCACGTCCGGCAGCGGCTGCGTGCCGGACTCGAGTGACTCGGCGAGGTCGTTTTCCAGCCGCCGCAACGCGTTCGGGGTGGCCGCGGAGATGACGAAGACACCAGGTCGACTCGTGGCGGCGCTGCGTACGGTCGCCGGTGCGCTTTCCACGATGACGTGCGCGTTGGTGCCACCGACCCCGAAGGAGCTGACGCCGGCCAGCAGCGGCCCATCCGCTGGCCACGGTTGAGTGCTGCTGGCGATCCGGAACGGACTGCTGTCCAGCTCCAGCTCCGGATTGGGCCGTCGTACGTGCAAAGTCGGCACCAGCTCGCGGTGACGGAGCATCAGCGCGGTCTTGATCAGGCCGGCCACCCCGCCGGCGGCGGCGGTGTGGCCGAGGTTGCTCTTGACCGAGCCGAGCCAGCAGTAGCCGGCGCGGTCGGTGCTCTTGCGGAACGCCGCGGTCAGCGCCGCCACCTCGATCGGGTCGCCGATTTTCGTGGCGGTGCCGTGCGCTTCGACGTAACCGATATCGGCCGCGTCGACCTCGGCTCTGGCCTGAGCGAAGGCGATGACGTCCCGCTGACCGGCCAGCGAAGGCGCGGTGTAGCCGAGTTTCTGGGATCCGTCGTTGTTCAACGCCGAGCCGCGGATGACCGCGACGATCCGGTCACGGTCGCGTACGGCGTCCTCCAGCCGACGCAGCACCACCAGCGCGACGCCACTGCTGCCGACCGTTCCACTGGCGTCGGCGTCAAACGTACGACAGTGTCCGTCGAGGGACAGGATGTCGCCTTCTTCGTAGAGATAGCCGGTGGTCTGCGGCATCCAGAGCGCGATGCCACCGGCGATCGCCGCGTCGCACTCGTAGTTCGCGAGGCTCTGCGCGGCCTGGTGGACGGCCACCAGAGAGGTCGAGCAGCCGGCCAGCACGGTCATTGCCGGGCCGCGCAGGCCCAGCTTGTACGCCACCTTGGTGGCCAGGAAGTCCTTGTCGTAGCCGATCATCTCGATCAGGTCGTCATCGCCGCGAGCGAGCAGGTCGACGTTCACCGGTGCGCAGCCGGCGAACACCCCGATCCAGCCACCGAACCGATCCGGGTCGATGGCGGCGTCGTCCAGCGCGACGGACGCGGTTTCCAGCAGCACGCGGTGTTGTGGGTCGGTGCCGGCCGCCTCGGCCGGGCTCATCCCGAAGAACGCGCGGTCGAAGAACTCGGCGTTCTCGATGACTCCGCGCGCCGGCACGTACCGGGGATGCCGTGCGGTGTCGGGATCGATGCCGGCGGCCAGCAGCTGCGCGGTGTCGAACCGGCTGATGCTTTCGGTCCCCCTGCGCAGGTTTCGCCAGTACTGCTCGACGTTGTTCGCACCAGGCAGCCGGCAGGCCATCCCGACGATGGCGATGTGGTCGGTCATCAGTGATCCGTTTCGTCGCGGCGGGGAGGCCGTACGCGGGCGGCTCGCGCTTGGCGAGCTCTCCGCGCGCGCAGCCCGATGTCGTCGGTGGCGTCCGCCGGGACGGTGTCCACGGCGAAAGCACGCGCGAGTGCTCGTACGGTGGGAAACTCGAACAGTCGGTGGAAGGTCAGTCCGGCGTCCAGCTCGGCGGCGAGCCGCGCGTGCAGTGCGGCCAGCAGGAGCGAGTTTCCACCGATATCAAAGAAGTTGTCGTCCACACTGACCGATTCGACGCCGAGCACGGCCGTCCACACCGCCGCGATCCGCCGCTCCAGCTCGGTCCGCGGCGGCGTCCATCGACGGTGTCCGACCAGGTCCACCCCGCCGGGCCGAGGCAGCCGCGCCGTGTCGACCTTGCCGCGCTCGTTCATCGGCAACTCGGCCAGCCACACCATCGCGGTGGGAATCATGAAGGCCGGCAGCCAGGTACGCAGCCGCGCCACCACCGCGCTGGTGTCCGGTGGCGTACCGGCCGCGGCAACCAGATACGCCACCAGGATGCTGCCGTCGTGGCCGTGGACAGCGGCTGCCCGGACCGCCGGATCGCTGTGCAGGCGTGCCTCGATCTCGGCTGGTTCGACGCGATAGCCCCGAATCTTGAGCTGACGGTCCGCTCGACCGAGGTATTCCAGTGTCCCGTCGGTCAGCCAGCGGCCCCGATCGCCCGTTCGATACGTCCGCTCGGCGAACCGTTCGCTGGTCAGCTCCGGTCGCCGCCAGTAGCCGTCCGCGACGGTCGCGCCGCCCACGTGGATCTCGCCGGGCATCCCGACCGGACATCGCTGGCCAGCTTGGTCCAGGACGAAAACGCGGGCTCCGGCGACCGGCCGGCCGACGCAGTTGAGTGCGGTCGCCGACTTCGGGGAGACCGCGTGCATGGTGGCGATGAAGGTCTCGGTGGGCCCGTACGCGTCGCAGATCCGATAGGTGACCGATGCCGGTGGCAACGCGGTCAGCGGCGACCCGGCGAACACCAGCCAGCGCAGGCCCGTCAGGTCGGCGCCGGATGTCCATAACACCTCGGCCAGCGGTGTCGGGGTGAACGCCACCGTGACGTGGCGGTAGGCCAGCCAGCCGGCGAGATCCGCGACCACCACGCTGTGCTCGTACGGGCAGATGGTCGCGCCGGCGCATAACGCCGGCCACACCTCGCACTGTGTCATGTCGAACGACACGTCGTGGATCCAGCTGATCCGGTCTTCGCTGTGTACGCCGAGAAAATCCGCGTACGCGCGGGTCGCTGACGCCAGGCTGCGGTGGCTGTACGTGACCCCCTTGGGTTCGCCGGTCGTGCCCGAGGTGTAGAGCACGTACGCCGTGTCGTCCGGGTTTGGCAGCTGAGGCCTGCGCTGCGCGGACGTACCGACAAAGGCGGCACTGCGCAGCACGGCGGTCCCGGTGGCCGCGGCGGCGCGGATCGCCCGCGGATCGTCGGTGATGACCGCGGACGCATCGAGATCGGCCAGGATGAACGCCAGCCGGTCGACCGGCTGGCCGGGGCTGACCGGACAGAACGCCGAACCGGCCCGCCACGCCGCCAGCATCGCGGCGACCAGGTCCGGGCCGCGGGGAAGGACCACCACGACCACTGGCGGCCGGCCGCGTACGAGTGCATCCCGCACGAGTGGCGACAGCACGGCCGCCACCGCATCGGCGCGGCTGGCCAGCTCGCGATAGGTCAGGTCGCCTTCTAATGAGCCGATGGCGACGGCGTCCGGCTGGTCGGCGCACCGCTGGTCGAAGGCCGCTGGCACGCTGGCCGCTGCGGGCGCCGGTGGACCGGCCTCGAACCGGTGGATTTCGGCGAGCTCGGCCACATCCAGGAGATCGAGCGTCTTGACCGCAAGATCCAGGGCGGTGTCGAAGGAATGCGTGAAACGGCCGAGCCAGCCGGCCATCCGCCGCACCTCAGCGGTGGTGAACCGGTCCCCGCGATACATCAACACGCCACGTAGCCGGCCATCGATCTCCTCGAAGGTCGCCGTCAGCCCGAACTTTCCGGCGTAACCGGCGTCGTCGTGGTCGAGCGCGTACGGAACCAGTCGCGCGTCACCCAGCCGCAGATCGTCGCGGAAGGCGGTGGTGGCCGCGAGCGTGACGTCCGCGTACGGCACCCAGCCGGGTCGCCGTGGCGGGTTCAACGCCCCCACGACCGCCTCGAACGGCGTGCCTTGGTATTCCAGCGAGTCCAGCACCTGGTCGCGAATGCCATCCAGCAACTGCCGGACCGTCGTCGCGGCGGTGATCCGCGAGCGCACCACGACGGTGTTCAGGCAGGGCCCCAATGTCTCGGGAAAGTCGTCCCGATTAGCGACCGGAACCCCGATGGTCACGTCGTCCTGGCCGGTCCAGCGATGCAGCAGAGCCGCCAGTCCGGCGGCGAGCACCATAAACCATGATATGTGCCGTACCCCGGACATCGCGGCCAGCCGGTCGAACAGGTCATCCGGTACGCGCACCGGGACAGCCCCCGGCGGGCCGGTGCGCAGCGGCGGCGGCACCGCCGGATATGCCGGTGCGCCAGCAAGAAAATCCGTCCAGTAGTCGAGCCCCTCAGCCTCGTCGGCCATCGCGCGCTGAGCGCGTACGAATTCCTCGAACTGAACGACGGCAGGTGCCTGCCGTCCAGCGTAATGCGTGTCCAGCTCACGGAAAAACAACGGAATCGAGGCCGCGTCCCAGATGAGATGGTGTACGCACAACAAAAGCACCCGACGATGGGCCAGGCTGACCCGCAGCAGCCGATTCGTCGTGACATCGAACGGACGCGACGCGGCAGTGCGCAGCCACCGGGAGCGGTCGCCCTCGACCTCCTCGACCGCCGGCAGCCAGGGCCGTCCGACCACCTGATAGAGCCGGCCATCGCGCTCGCGAAACGACGTCCGCAGGATCTCGTGCCGCTCGACCAGCTTGGCCAGCGCCTTTTCCAGTCTTGGAACGGAAATCTCGGCATCGACCTGCCAGGCCAGCGGCACCACGTACCGGCCGGCACCGGGTTCGAGTCGGTCGGCCAACCACATCCGTTGCTGGACTCCGGCCGCCGGTAGCCAGATCTCCGGCGTCACCGGCGGTCCAGGAGATCGTCGATCGCGGCGGCGAACGCTTCGGCCGTGGGATGGTCGAACAACATTCGTACCGGCACCCGGATCCCGAGCCGCCGGCGCAGCCGTGCCGTCAGCGCGGTGGCCAGCAGCGAATGACCGCCCAGCTGGAAGAAATCGTCGGTGACGCCGACCAGCCCGGTCGCCAGGACCTGCGCCCATTCCTCGCAGACCGCCTTCTCGGTGTCGTTGCGCGGCGCCACGAAATCCATGCCGCCGGCGTCGTCAGGCGACTCCGGAAGCCTGGATCGGTCGACCTTTCCGTGCGCGTTCAAGGGCAACTCGTCGACAATCACAAAACCCGTGGGGATCATGTACGCCGGCACCCTGCTGGCCAGCGCTCGCCGCAGCGCGGCGGCAGACAGCTCGCGCGCCTGGTCATCCGGGACCACGTACGCGACCAACTCGTGCGGTCCGCGCAGCAAGGTGGCCGCGGACCGTACCCCGGGACAGTCGCGCAGCCGCGCCTCGATCTCGGCCGGTTCCACCCGTTGGCCGCGCACCTTGAACTGTCCGTCGCGGCGGCCGAGAAAATCCAGCGTCCCGTCCGGACGCCAGCGCACGATGTCGCCGGTGCGGTACATCCGCTCGCCTGGTCCGCCGTACGGATCTGGCACGAACGCCCGCGCCGTCGTCCCCGGATCGTCGACGTACCCGCGGGCCAACCCGAGCCCGGCCAGGCACAGCTCGCCGGGGACGCCAGCCGGCACCAGTTCCAGCGCGTCGTCCACGACGTAGCAGCGCGTACCGCGGACCGGCCGGCCGATCGGCACGGACCGGTCCGCGTCAGCCACCGTGTCGATCGGGTACCAGGTCGAGTACGTGCCGTTCTCGGCCGGCCCGTAGCCGTTCAGCAGCCGCTGTGGTTTGCCATTGCGCAGCACTGCGCGGATGGTCCCGACGTCGAGCGCCTCTCCACCCACCACTACCGTCCTGACCGGCGCGAACGTATCCGGAACAGCGCCGACGAGATGGTTGAAAAGCGAGCTGGTCACCAGCTGCGCGGTAATCCGGTACTCGCGTATCGCGGCTGCCATCCGCTGCGGGTCGACCAGGACCGATCGCGGGATCACCACCAGTTCCGCGCCGTTGAGCAGCGCACCCCAGATCTCCAGCGTCGCGGCGTCGTACGACACGCTGCCCGCGTGCGCCACGCGGTCATCCGCGCCGAGCTCCAGATAACCGTTGTTCATGGCGAGATGGACGACGGCCCGCTGGGACAGCTCGATCCCCTTGGGCCGGCCGGTCGACCCGGACGTGTAGAGCAGTTGGGCGAGGTCCTCGGGATCCGCGTCGTACGCGCGACCGGCGGCGACTCCGGACGGCAGTCCATCGTCCAGCCACAGCACGGTCGCCGCTGGCTCGCGAAGCCGCTCTCCCAGCGCGGTGGTGGTGACGACGACCGACGTACCGGTGGCGGCCAGCATGTAGGCGAGCCGTTCGTCCGGATAGCCAGGATCCAACGGCAGGTAGTGGCCGCCGGCTTCCACCACCGCCAGCAGCGTCACTACCAGCTCAACGGATCGTTCCAGACAGACACCGACGCAACTGCCAGACCCGATACCGTACGACCGCAGCGTTTCCCGCATCGCCGCCGCTCGATCGGCGAGCTCGCCGTACGTGATGACCACCTCGCCGTCGCGCACCGCCGGCGCAGCCGGCCGCCGCGCGACCTGCTCGGCGACCAGCGCCGCCAGCCCTCGGCCCGGCGCGGCGGTCGTGTCGTCGACGTTGCCCCAGGCCAGAAGTTCGGCTCGCTCGGCCTCGGACAGCAGCGGCAGACCGGAAATCGGCCGGTCCGGTTCAGCTACGCCACCGGTCAGAAGCCGCACCAGATGCGCCAGCAGCCGCCGCATCGCGGGCCTGTCGAACAGATCGCTCCGATAGTCGAGGTCGATCTCCAGACCATCGGAGAACTCCCCGATCGTCAGGTCCAGCTCGAACCGGACAATACCCGGATCAAATGCGAACTCGCTCGTGTCGCAGCCAGGAACCCGCAGGCCAGACGCTGCTTCGTTCAAATAGGACAGCACGACGCTGACCAGCGGCGGACGGCTCAGGTCCCGATCTGGTCCGGCCAGGTCGACGAGCCGCTCCAGCGGCAGATCCGGGTCGTCATGTGCCCGCAGAACCGTCCGTCGGACGCGTCCGAGCGCCTCGGCGAAACCCGGGTCGCCGGACAGGTCCGTCCGCAACACCAGCGTATTGACGAAAAACCCGATCATGCCAGCCAGCTCGCTGCGGCTGCGATCCGCGAACGCCGCGCCGAACGACACATCGGCCTGCCGCGCGTACCGGCTGAGCAACACCGACAATGCGGTCGCCACCACCATGAAAACCGTCGCACGGTGGCCGGCGGCGAACGCGCGAATGTCCTGCAACGCCTCCGCCGGCAAGGTGTGTCGTACGCGTTCGCCTTGCCATTCCTGGAAGATCGGACGGGGCCGGTCTGGATGCAGAGCGACCGGCTGGATGCCACTGAGGCGTTCCCGCCATCGGCGCAGCTGACCGGCCAGGACGCTGTCGGTCAACCGATCACGCTGCCAACTGGCGAATGCCGCGTACTGCAGCGCGGGCGCCGGCAGATCCGCCGGCCGGCCGGACACAAAACGCTCGTACAACGCGGAAATCTCGTCCAACAGGACGGACAAACTCCAATGATCGAGGACAATGTGGTGCAGACACAACAGGAACACGTGGTCGTCGGCACCGATCCGGAAGACTTCGGCGCGCAGCAGTGGCCCGCGGCGCAGATCGAACGGCCGGCGCAGCCGGTCGCGCGCCAGGTCCGGCACCTCGTCGAGAGCGGCGATCGTCAGCGCGATGTCGACATCGGCCGTCGTACGGGAGTGCAGCATCGGCCCGGCACCGTCATCGTCCACTGTGGACCGCAGAATGTCATGGCGCCGGACGACCTCGTTCAGTGCCCGGCGCAGAACGGTCAGGTCGAGGCGACCACGTACCCGCTGCGCGCACCGCATGTTGTAGGCCGGGCTGTCCGGATCCAGCTGCTGCAGAAACCACAGCCGCCGCTGCGCGTACGACAGTGGCGCACCAGCGGATTCGCGCATGTCCAGCCTCCCGACCGGCTGCCGCTTTGGCTGTCGCACTGACAAACGACCGGTCCCCCTCATCTGCTCAGATCGAGAAGTCGTTGTCCAGCAACACATCCCTTTCAGGCATCCCGATCGTGCAGGCCTGTCGCCAGCACCTGCGCCGGCCCGTCATCTCGCGGATCCTGGACGCCACATGACCGCACCGGAAACCCTCCGCCACACCGGCCGGCGGCCACCGATGGCCTCGGTCCATCTCGCCGTCCTGGTGTCCAGCATCAGCAGAGGAGCATGGTTCACCTGCTGGGCATTGTTCTTCCTGCACGGCATCGGCCTGAGCACGGCACAGTTCGGCATCGGCGTCACCGCCGCCGGGATCGCCGGTCTGGCGATCAGCGGTCCGCTCGGCTACCTGGCCGACCGGATAGGGACCCGCGAAACCCTCCTGGCGATCGGAATCGCGCAATGCGCGGCCATGTTCGCCTTTGCTGTCGTACGTGACTTTCCCACCATTCTGGCCGTCACCTGCGTCCTCGTCGCCGCTGAGCGCGCCACCCCGGGAATGCGCGTCGCGCTGGTCTCCGGCCTCGCCGAACCCGACCAGCGACTGTCCAGCGTCTCGACCGCTCACGCCATGGTCCAACTCGGCACCATCGGCGGAGCCGTCGTGGGCACGGTCGTACTCAGCGTCGACACCGACGCGGCCTACCGGACCCTGTGCCTGGGGTGCGGAACGATCACCCTTGTTTTCTTGGCATTGCTGGCCAGAGTGCCACACGTGACATCTCTTTCGGACCTTCGCGTCAAGCGTCGCATGCTCGTCCTCAGAGACCGGCCTTTCCTGCTCCTCACGGCGTTCAACGGCGTACTCGCGCTCAACTGGGGAATGCTCGACGCCGGCGTACCGCTGTGGATCACCACCCACACTCGGGCCCCGGTGTGGACAATGGGCGTACTCATCGGCCTTAACTCCGTGATCATGGCGCTTTTCATCACCAAGGTCACCAAAGCAGGCACGACCATCGCCGGAGCCGCGCGGCTGGCCAACCGGGCCGGAATCGCACTCTCGGTGTCATGTGTCATCTTCGCGGCCAGCAATCACACCAGCGGAGGCACTGTCGTCGCGATTCTCCTGGTCGCCGCCGCTGTCCACGTCGTCGGTGAGTTGTGCTTCGTCGGCAGCGGCCTCGGCCTTTCCGTCGGCCTCACCCCAGCCGACGCTCACGGCGAATACCAGGGAATGTTCGGCACTGGACAGGCAGTCGCACTCATGATCGCGCCAGGGCTCATGACGATACTGCTCACCCAGCTCGGCATCGCGGGTTGGCTCATCCTCGCCGCCGTCTATCTCCTCTCCGGCGCCGGAACCCTTTTCGTAGCCCGGAAATTCATCGCCGCAGCATCAGACGATGATTGATGCATTCGACGGAGGCCGAAAAGGTTGTCCAACCGGATCCACCTGAATACCTTACCCAGGAATGGAAACCCGTCACTGGGAGGAATGATGAATTCAGCGAAGATCTTCGCCGGCGCCGCCGCCGGCCTGCTGCTGGTCCTGTCACCCGCGCTCACGCCGGCCGCGTCGGCGGCACCGGCGGACGCCGTACGGACAAGTTGCCATCTGGCCCACATCAACTGCACCACCCCCACCGTATTTTTCGAAGGCGGCCGGATTTCCATCGACGCGGACGTCAATGGCAGTGGCACCGGGCACTGGTGGCTCTATCAAGACAACCGGGACAACGTGGCGGTCTGCCAGACCGACTTCTCAGCAGAGGCCGGGCCTGCGTCCTGGACCTGCGATATTGGCATTGGCTCGTACCACTTGGCGGTGCTTGGGGGCTTCACCTCAACCGACGCGCGCGGCGATCTACGCTGGTAGTTTTCAGGGCGCTGGCCGTCCAATGGTCGATCATCGCGTCAGCCAGCCCCTGCTGACGCGGATCGAGCCAAGAAACACGGCCAAAATCGCCCGGAAGGTTCTAGCTCGCAGCGAACATGTGGTGGGCGTAGCTGCCGGTGCTGAGCAGGAGTGTGGTGGGGATGCCGGGGATTTTGCTGGGCGTGGTGGCGCGGGCGTCGGTGGTGCCGAGTCCGAGCTGTCCTTGGCTGTTGTTTCCCCAGGTTTGCACTGATCCGTCGCGTGCGAGCGCGGCACTGAACTCGCTGGCGGCCTGGATTTGGGTGATGTCGGTCAGGCCGGGGACCGGTTTGGGGCTGTTCAGGACGCTGCCGTACGTGCCGTCGCCGAGTTCGCCGTCGAGGTTGACTCCCCATGACCAGACGGTGCCGTCGCTGGTCAGGGCGAGGGTGTGGCTGAATCCCTCGGACAGTTGGGTGATGGGTGGCAGGCCGGTGATCGCGGTCGGGGTGTCGTGTTCGTAGATGCCCCCGAAGGCGTCCGAGTTGCCCCATGCCAGCACCGCGCCGCCGGTGGTCAGGACGCCGGTGGTGGACAGGCCGGCGGTCAGGCTGCTGATGCCGGTAAGGCCGGGAACCTGGGTGGGGGTGGGGTTGCAGTTGCAGCCGCTGGGATGACCGGTTTTGTTCTGTCCGAGTTCGCCGTACACGTCTGATCCCCAGGTCCAGACCGTGCCGTCGGATCGCAGCGCGGCCAGGTGCCGGGCGCCGGCGGCGATCGCGGTCACGCCAGTCAGTCCGGGGACTTGCTGGGGTTGGTTGACCTGAACGCCGGATCCGAATCGGCCGTCTCCGAGCTGTCCGCCCGAGTCGTCGCCCCACGTCCAGACGGTGCCGTCGGCGCGCAGCGCGATCGCGCTGGTGGCGCCGGCCGCGATCGCGGAGACGTTCGCCAGGCCAGCCACCGGGGTGGGGACGTGGTAGTAGGTCTGGTCGCCAGTTCCGAGGTTGCCGTACGCGTTCGATCCGGCCGCACGTACGGTGCCGTCCGCGGCAAGGAAGAACGAGAAGCCTTCGCTGGTCGCGATCGCGGTCACGTTCGTCAGGCCGGTGACGACCACGGGCGCGGTCTTGTCGGTGGTGGTGTCGTCGCCGAGCTGACCGTAGGAGTTGTCACCCCAGCCGCGGACACTGCTCGCCGGGGCGGCGACCGCGGCTGGCACCACAGACAACAGCATCGTCACGCCGGCCACGATCGACGCGACAGTGCTGGCAGTGGTCCGGATGCTGGCTGCTCGTCGAGTCCTTTGCACGACGCAGATGATCAAACGCGTACGGACGATCGTCAAGCCCAACCACGCCGGGCGGCAAAATTAGACCTGCGCTTCCGCGGATCCTCTCGTACACCGGAGCCTGCGACTGTCCCCGACGGTTAGGGAGCGTGTGTTTGTCGGGCGACGTTGACGGCGGTCTCGCAGGCGTGACAACGGATTCGTCGAGCGGCCGGTTCGACCTGGATCTGCCGGTTCAGTGGCACGGTGCGGGTGAGGTGGTCGATGGTGACGATGGTGTGGTCGCGGCAGGTCCCGGCCCCGCAGTGGGTGCAGATCGCTACCGCCGGTCCGTTGCAGTCCAGACAGTTCACGCGAGGTCACCCGCGCCGTTGGCGGTCCCCGTGCGTACATTGCTGGGCACTGTCCGCTGGTGGGTGGCACGGTTCGGGAGCAGCTCAGTGACCAGATGCTGTACGCGGTCGCGGATGTCGTCACGGACCTGGCGGACAATCTCGATGGGTTGTCCGGCGGGATCGGTGAGTTCCCAGTCTTCGTAACGTGTGCCGGGGAAGATGGGGCAGGCGTCGCCGCACCCCATCGTGATGACGACATCGGAAGCCTGGACAGCGTCGGTGGTGAGGACTTTTGGTTTCTGGCCGGTGATGTCGATGCCGATTTCGTTCATGGCTCGCACGGCGGCGGGGTTTATCTGGTCAGCAGGAATTGATCCGGCGGAGCGGACCTCGATGGCGTCGCCGGTCAGGTGACTGAGCCAGCCGGCGGCCATTTGCGATCGGCCGGCGTTGTGAACGCAGACGAACAGGACGGCGGGTGTGCGGAGGTCGGTCACGAGTATTCCTTGCCAGCGATGGGACGGATGTCGGGGTGGGCGGGCACGGTCAGGTCGCCGGGAAAGAACCGGCGGCCGGCCCACAGAGACACGTAGACCAGAGCGACCAGGACGGGGACCTCGATCAGGGGTCCGACGACACCGGCGAGTGCTTGTCCTGAGGTGACACCGAATACGGCGATGGCGACGGCAATCGCGAGTTCGAAGTTGTTGCCCGCCGCGGTGAACGCCAGCGTCGCGGTGCGGTTGTAGGCCAGGCCGATCAGTTTCCCGAGGATGAACGCAAGTCCCCACATGAGGGCGAAGTACGCCAGCAGCGGCAGGGCGATGCGGACCACGTTCAGTGGCTCGGAGGTGATGGTGTGGCCTTGCAGGGCGAACAGGATCACGATCGTGAACAGCAACCCGTACAACGCGAGCGGCCCGATCCTGGGCAGGAACCGGTTCTCATACCAGTCCGTGCCTTTACGACGCTCGCCGATCAACCGGGTCAGGAAGCCGGCCAGCAGCGGCATGCCGAGAAAGATCAGAACGCTGCTGGCGATGACCCAGATCGACACGTTCAGGTCGGTCCGCGGCAGTCCGAGCCAGCCGGGCAGCAGGGTGAGGTAGAAGTAGCCGAGCGCGGCGAATGCGACGATCTGGAACAGTGAGTTGATCGCCACCAGGACCGCGGCGGCTTCCCGGTCACCGCAGGACAGGTCGTTCCAGATCAGCACCATCGCGATGCACCTGGCCAGCCCGACGATGATCAGGCCGGTACGGAACTGTGGCAGGTCCGGCAGCAGTAACCACGCGAGCGCGAACATCGCCGCCGGGCCGACAATCCAGTTCAGTACCAGTGACGAGACGAGCATTCGCCGGTCGCTGGTCACCGAGTTCAGGTGTCCGTACCGGACTTTGGCCAGCACGGGATACATCATCAGCAGCAGTCCGAGCGCGATCGGCAACGACACCGATCCGACCTTGACCGCATCCAACCCCACATTCAAGCCAGGCACGAGCCGCCCAAGGAGCAGTCCGACGCCCATGGCGGCGAGGATCCACACCGGCAGGAAACGGTCCAGGACCGACAACCGACCCACCCCCGGCCGCACCGCGGCCAAGGAACTGGTCTCAGCGGCCACTCGCCCCCCTTTCATTGATGTCCATCTATGAAAGGGGACGGTAGCAGCATTGATAGATGAACATCAATGTCCACTGTATGGTTGTGGACATGCGGTCGAGGCTTGGCTGAGATGACGAGTCGAGGTGGACGATGACGGCGACGGCACGTACGGACGCCACGGTGTCACCGGTAGCTGAGGCATGTGTAGGCGCCGGCCCGACGAAGGCGCCGCTGGATCGACCGACCGCAGAGCAGTTGGCGAAGACGCTGAAAGCGGTCGCGGACCCCACTCGATTGCAACTGCTGAGCCTGATCCGGGCCACCGCAGGCGGCGAGGCATGTGTTTGCGACCTGACCGAACCGGTCGGGCTGAGTCAGCCGACGGTTAGCCACCACCTGAAGGTGCTGGTGAACGCTGGACTTTTACGGCGCGAGCCACGGGGAACCTGGACCTGGTATTCCCTTGTCCCTGACCGATGGGAAGCGCTGCGCGACCTGCTCGCCTGACCCGCACCCCTTTTGGTTTTGTCGCTGTTAGATCAGGCGGCCATCGGTGATGCCAAGATCGTGGAGAGCGACCTCCATTGGCTTGCTATAGGGCCCGCGAATGTGGAACTTGCCATAGGTCGCTTCCAATTCGGGCCACACCTGCGAGAACAGCCGCCCGCCGCGATCGTACGGATGAATCCAGATCCATTCCAGCACCCACCCGTCCTCCTCACGACACAGCCCAGCGCCCCGGCCACGATCGGGAAGGACGCTGAATGACGAGCTGAGTCAAACAAAACGCCGACCTGCCCGTATTCTTCGACATCAAACGGAGCGAAGTCGAAATGGCTTTCCCGTTGGAACTGCCGCCCCACCAGTTCCATTACCTCCCGCAATTCATAGGTGTCGGCCAGGATGACCCTCCCGTCGCGCCGCCCGTCGTACCCAAGAAGCGGGAACATTCGCATGTCAAACCTCGGCGGATCCCCAAATGCTTGAAGTTCCAGCTCGTGCGCTGGTCGGCGTCGCTCGTCCACACCAGCATGTCTACACCACCGTCCGCTGTCGCCCTGCGTGCAACATCGTCCGGTCTGGATGGCTAGTTGACGGCGACCATGGCCTCGGCGGACGACGCCGCCGCGGTGGGTCGGGTCCATACGGCCGCTGCGGCACCCGCAAGGCAAATCACGGCGAGGACGGCGAACAACACGCGGTATCCGCCGAAGGCAGTGGCGATGGCGGCACCGGCCCACGGGGCGATCGCGGTCGCGGTAGTGGTCGGGGCACTCAGGATCGAGGTCAACCTGCCGTACGCGGCTGATCCCCATCGGTCGCTCACCGCGGTGGCCTGTACCAGGGTGTATAGCCCCCGGGCCATGCCGGCAACGACCGCCGCAGCTATCAACGCGACCGCCGGCCCGGACAGGATCGCCAACAATGCCGTGGTGATCGCACCGGCGGCGAAGATCGTGACCGTACGGGCCACCACCGGGATCCGGGTCAGCACCGGGTGGTAAAACAATCGCCCCAGGACCTGCCCGGCGCCGCCCAACCCCAGCGCCCACGCCGCGACCGTGGGGCTCAGCCCCTGTCCGATCAGCAGCGGGATCTGGTTCACGACCACCGCGTAGATCGCGAAACCACCCAGCCCCACCGCCACCAGCAGCGCCACGAACCCGCGACTACGTACGATCGCTCCCACCCCCTGACCAGGGGCAGCGTGACCGGCGGGGCAGTGGTCGGGCGCCGGCCACGGTAGGTGCAGCACGAAGACGTGGATGGGGATGGTGACGACCGCCAGCACCGCGGCCAGCGCAAGGTAGCTGCCGCGCCACCCGACCCAGGAGTCCAGCACGGCGGTCAGCGGCGCGAACACGGTGCTGGCGAAACCGGCGACCAGCGTGAGCGCGGTCAGGGCTTTCACCCGGTCGGGGCCGTACCAGCGGGTCACCGCGGCGAACGCGGGCGGGTAGAACGTCGCGGCCATCGCCGGTCCCGCCAATACCCAGCCCGCGATGAACACCACCAGGTTTGGTGCGGTCGCGACGCAGACCATCGCGACCACGCCCAGGATCGAGCCGGCGGTCATCAGGGCGCGGGGGCCGTGCTGGTCCAGCCATCGCCCGGCCGCGATCCCGCTGAACGCGGAGATGACCAGCCCAACCGAAAACGCGGCGGTCACCACCGTGGCCGGCCACCTGGTGTGGGCGGTGATGGATGGGGAGAGGACTGGGAAGGCGTAGAACATCACGCCCCAACTGGTGATCTCGGTGACGCACAGACCCACCAGCGCCCATCGGCGACGTGCGTTCGTTTTGTGCCTGGGGATGGTCATTCCTCGCGACGGATCAGTCGCGCGGGCTCGCGGTAAGCGTCAGTTCCACCGGCGCCGGTACGCCGCAGCATCCACCCGCCCCAGCATCGCTGACTGGCTCGTCGAACAGTCCGGCGCCGCCGCACACTCCCGTCTCCGGCAGGATCAGGTCCACTCGCTCGGCGGCCTGATGGTCACCGGCGATCGCGGCAACGACGCTGCGGACCTGCTCGTACCCAGTCAGCGCAAGGAAAGTCGGTGCCCGTCCGTAACTTTTCATGCCTACCAGGAACACCCCGGCCTCTGAATGGGTCAGTTCCTTGACGCCGTGCGGATACACCGTGCCGCAGGAATGTACGTTCGGGTCGATCAACGGCGCCAACGCCACCGGCGCCTGCAACCGCGCGTCCAGGTCCAGGCGGACCTCCGACAGCCAGGACAGGTCCGGCCGGAATCCAGTTACCGCCACCACCTCGTCCACCGCGTCCAGTCGCCGACCGTCGTCGCTGACCAACACCAGCCGGTCGCCGGCCCGTTCGATATCGGACGTACGAAATCCGGTGACCACCTCGACGTGCCCGGCGTCCACCGCCACCTGCGCGCGTTGACCGAGTGCGCCGCGAGCGGCGAGCTGATCGGATTCGCCGCCACCAAAGGCATTCCCGACCGCGCCGCGCCGTAGCACCCACCGCACTCGGGTTCCCGGATGCGTCTGGGCGAATCCCGCGAACGCGACCAACGCGGTCAGCGCCGAATGCCCGCTACCGAGCACTGCCACCTGCCGCCCAGCGTATCTCACCACGTTGTCGGCGTCGGTCAGGTCCGGCACCCGATAGCTGATCTTGTCCGCCGCGGCGCGCTCGCCGATGGCCGGCAGGCCATCGGCGCCGACCGGTGAGGGGGATCCCCAGGTCCCGGACGCGTCGATCACTGCGCGCGCTACCACCCGGTGTTCGACGCCGTCGGCGCTGACAGTGCGTACGACCAACGGCTCATTGTCCCGGCCGGCGTCCACCACCCGATCACGGCCACGCCGCGCGACTCCGACGACCCGCGTGTTCAACCGCACGACGGTCCCGAGCGCGTCCGCCAACGGCTGCAGATACTGAGTCGCCCACTCCAGCCCGGTCGGATACCCGTCCGGGTCGGGCTCCTGCCAGTCCGACTTTTCCAGAAGGCGCCGCGCGGCCGGGTCGATCAGCCCGGACCACCGGGAGAACAGCCGCACGTGATGCCATTCGCGCACCGCCGCGCTGACCGCGTCACCGGCTTCGAACACCAGCGCCTCCAAGCCGCGTTCGACCAGCTGCGCCGCCGCCGCCAACCCGATCGGGCCGGCGCCGACCACCACCACAGGGAAAACCTGGTTATTCATTGCTCACCTTCATCTATCGATGCTGTTGGATCACGGTCGATAATCGCGAATCATGACGAGGACGTTGACCCCTTTGATGAGCCTGGACGACACCGCCACCTATGCCGCAGCCGCCAGGAGTTGCACCGTGGCGACGATCAGACGGGTGGCCGCGAGCAGCGTCGCCGGCTCGACACGGTCGGGCGTTTCGGCCGGGGTCTGGTAGCCGGGCATTCCCATGCCGATACCGATCGCGGGAAGTCCCGCGGCGGCGTACCGGCGGTTGTCCGACGGCATTGGCCCAGCCCGCAATGGCACCCCGACCTGACGGCCCGCCTGGTCCAAGGCCGACAGCAGAGGTTCGGCCGGACCTCCGGCCTCCACGGCGACGGCCTCACGTAGCTGGGCGGCGCCGTCGACGTTGATGACGTACGTACCTGCCGACACCTGAGGCGCGTGGTGGGCTGAACCCCACGCGCCGACTTCCTCCGCATCGAGCAACGCGACCGCCAACCCGACACCATCTGGCAACGCGAGCGCGAGCAGCCGCGCGGCCTCCATCATCACGGCCACGCCGGAGGCATTGTCCGCCGCGGCCGGCAGGCGCTGATCGAGATCATCACCCACTCCATCGCGATGCGCGGTCAACAACACCGACACAGCACCCGGTCGACTTTTCGTGTATAGGCCGCAGATATTGGTCCCAGTCGCCGCCACCGTTTGCAGCGGCACCGAGCCAGACGCTCGGTCGCCGCGGCTTGACGACGCCGCCATCTCCAGGTGTAGATCGGTTCGTACGCTCAAAATCGGAACCGAGGCTGCTCCGGGGCCGGCGATCATCTTCGGCATCCAGCCCGCCTCATCGACACCCCGCGGCACCAACAACCCCACCGCACCTTCGGCCCAGGCTCGTTGCAGCACCCGCTGCTGCGGCGTGGCAGCCACAATCCAGCGCCCGTTCCAGTCCTGGTCGTCCATCGCACCAAGCAAGCCCGTCTGAACCGTTGGCAGCGAGGCAGAGCGTAGATGCTCCGCGAAATCCCGCCGATGCACCAAAACTCGCATTCCCCTGTGACCGCTCCACTCCAATACCGGAGTCTCGGATAACTCCAGAACAGCCGCGACCTCAAAATGGTCGACGCTCACGTTCGCTCCAGCGGTACGCAGCTGTCCGGCCAGCCATTCACCGGATGCCAGGCCGCCGGCAGTGCCGACGCGTCTCCCAGTGAACTCGTTGCCGGACAACCGCGCGACCGTCGACCTCAGCCGAGCTACGGAAACGTCGCCTCGTGCGGCGAGGTGGTCGCGGAGCGCGTTCGTACTCATCCGCAGCAAGTGTCCGTCTGTGTCGGCGCGGCCAATGCCGCTGAGGTCGGTGCTCCGCAGCAAGCGCCCGTCGACTCGGTCGTGGTCGGCTCGCCGCAACAACCAGCACTTGCTTTGGGCGTTGCCGATATCTCGGTCGGAGCGCTTCCGCAACAGCTACCAGTCGCGGCTGGGGTGAACGCCTGCGCTGGATCTCCGGCGAACCCGCCTGAGGTGACATCCGTGCTCATGACCAGCTCCTCCGCTTGGAATCACCACCCAATCCTCTGTCTAGACATTGATCTAAACAAGGTGGCGACGGCAAGCTTGCAACATGAATAGATAGATGTCAATATAGAGGAGTGTCAAATCAGAGTCTGGCCATGGAATCGGCCCGCATCGTCGGTGGCGGTTGCTGTGCGCCGCTAATCACCGCGCCCTTGACACCCGACGACGCGGTTGACCTGGCCAAAGCATTCAAGGCACTCGGCGACCCTGTGCGCCTGCGGCTCCTGTCGCTGATCACCTCAGCCAACGGCGAAAGCTGCGTCTGCGACCTCACAACAGCCTTCGAGCTGACCGGGCCGACCATCTCCCACCACCTCAAAGTGCTACGCGAAGCCGGCCTAGTCGACTGCGAACGCCGCGGCACCTGGGTCTACTACTGGCCCCGCAAGCAGAAGCTCGCCCAACTCTCCACACTCATCGCCACCCCCGGCCTGGACGCAAGCGCGACGTAAGTGTTGTCACGCGCGTCCCCTTGCGATGCGGGGCGCGCTTCATTGTTGAGGTGCACTGACGGGGCAATCTTGGCTCTGTGTAGTCACCGAGCAGGTCATAAACGGGTTTCTCGTTCCGGTTGTGTGCCCATTGTGTGCCCGGAAGAATCACAACCAGGCCCCACGGGCCAGCACAGACCAACACGGTTGGGTTCTCCAACTGACCTGCGGCCCCCTACCTCACCTGGACAAACCAGCACTCAGCTAGACTGATCAGCAGCGAACAGCACCATGCCGCCTTAGCTCAGTTGGCCAGAGCGACGCACTCGTAATGCACCGCCGACGGCTTTGCCCGTCAGGCTGCTTCTTCTGCTTTCAGGGTCGAGCAGGCCGTCTGACCTGCGGTTCTTTCTTCTGGGAATCAGCCTTGGCGCCGGCGAAGCATGCAACAAAATGCATGTGGATCACTTAGTGTGCCCGGAGTGTGCCCTGAAGGAAATCTCGAGATTCGATTGCTGACGCATAGAGCGGCGACATGGACCCGCGGTAGTTACGTTTCGTGACACCTGACTCTTCCAACCGCAATGTTGCGTGTCGCTTTACCGCAGCCGCAGACCGACGTTCGGCACAGATCTGCGACCTGGCCATCGCCGGTCTGGTCGGCTTGGGACTGGGCGTCGAGGGCACGGGCGAGCAGAAGTGGGTCGGGACGTAGCCAGAGGGTCAGGGCGAGCGCGGCGGCGGCGTACGCGGCGCCGGCGAGCAGGAACGGCCCGGCCAGCGGCGGGATGCCGAGGGTGGTGGCGAGGGTGCCGGTGGGGGCGCCGAGGTTGGGGCCAATGACGCCGCCGAGGGTGCTGGCGACCAGAACGGTGGAGACCGCGCGGCCACGGCGCGCCGGGGCGGCGAGGTCGGCGCCGGCGTACCGGGCCTGGAGGTTGGTGGCCGAGCCCGCCCCGTACACGAACAGGGCCGCGAACAGCAGCACCGGGTTGGCGGCCACGGCGGCGGCAATGACACCGGCGCTGCCGATCGCGGCGGTGAGGTAGCCGGCGGCCAGGCCGGGGCGCCGGCCGCGCAGGTGGGAGAGGCGGCCGATGCCGACCGCGGCGAGCGCGGAGCCGGCGGTGAACAGGGCGCTGGGCAGGCCGGCGAGGCTGGTGGAGTGCAGCATGTCCTGGGCGAGCAGGGCGCCGACGGTGATGCCGGCGGCCAGGCCCGCGCCGCTGAGGATCTGGGAGAGCACCAGGGCGGTGAGGATCCGCCGTTGCGCGGGATGCGGCGGCCCAGAGCTGGCGCTCGTGCTAATGCTGGTGGCCTCGCGGGTCACGCTCGTCCCTTTCCGATCTGCAGAAATGGTCGGCGTTCTGGACAGGAACGTCGTTTACGCGGTGGTGACCGGGTGGCCGGCGAGGCGCCATTCGAGCATCCCGTCGGCCAGCACGCGGGCGCGGTAACCGCGCCCGGCCAGCAGTCGGGTCGCGTCGTGGGACAGGACGCAGTACGCGCCGCGACAGTAGGCGACGATCTCCTGGTCGGCGGGTAGTTCGTCGAGCCGGTCGGCCAGCTCGTGCAGCGGAATGTTGAGGGCGCCGGGAATGTGACCGGCCTGGTATTCCACGCCAGGGCGTACGTCCAGCACGGTGACCTCACCGGTCCGGGCGCGGGCCAGTAGTTCCTCGCGATCAACCGGTTCGGCGCCAGCTCCGATGCCCGTGCCGAGGAAGTCGCGCCGCGCTGGTTCCACGTCCGGGATGCGCCGCTGCGCGACGGTACGGACCAGCGCGTACAGAGCGGCGACGTCCTCGCCGGCGAGCCGGTAGTAGATCTTGGTGCCGTCCCGGCGGGTGGCGACCAGGTGCGCGCGTTTGAGGGTTTGCAGGTGCGCGCTGGCGGTGCTCAACCCCAGCCCGGCTGTCTCCGCGAGCGCCTCCACCGTGCGCTCACCCTGGGCGAGCAGGTCCAGCAGCTCCAACCGGCTGCCGGACCCCAGTGCTTTGCCCACCCGGGCGAACTGGTCGAACAACACCGTCTTCGCCGCACGTCCACTCACCACATCCTCCAATGTTTCATGGAATAGTGTAGAACAAGTCGGTGTCGTGATGCGAGGAGGTGGGCGATGCAGGTCCCGCAGGCATTGCACGGTGGTCCGATCTATTTGGACTACAACGCGACGACGCCGGTGGATCCACGGGTGGCGCAGGCGTGCGCACCGTTTCTGACCGAGTCGTTCGGGAATCCGTCCAGCGGCCACGCGTACGGCCACGCCGCTCGGGCCGCGTTGGATGAAGCGCGCGGGGCCGTAGCGGGTGTGCTGGGCTGCGCGGCGGGCGAGGTGGTGTTCACCGGCGGCGGCTCTGACGGCGACACGTTGGCGATCCGAGGTGCCGCGCTGGCGCGCCGCGCTGATGGCCGGCATGTGATCACGCAGGCCACCGAACACCCGGCCGTGCTCGCGGCGTGCGACAGTCTGCGCCGGTTGCACGGCTTCGAAGTGACCGTGCTGCCCGTCGACCGGGACGGCCTGGTCGACCCGGACACGCTGGCGGCGGCGCTGCGACCAGACACCGTGCTGGTGACGATCATGCACGCCAACAACGAGACCGGCACGATCCAACCCATCGCCGACCTGGCCGCGATCGCACACGCAGGCAAGGCGCTGCTGCACACCGACGCCTCGCAAACAATGGGGAAGATCCCGGTCGAGGTCGCCGCGCTGGGTGCGGATTTGGTGACGGTGACCGGCCACAAGATGTACGCGCCGGCCGGGGTTGGCGCCCTGTACGTACGGGCACGAGTGGAGTTGGAGCCGTTGGTATACGGCGGCGGGCAGGAAGGCGGGCGCCGCGGCGGGACCGAGAACATCGTCGGCATCGCCGCGCTCGGCCGCGCCGCCACCCTGGTCGACACCCAGACCGGCGCACACCTGACGCGGCTACGCGACGCCCTCCATCAACAGCTCGACGAGGCACTGCCGGGGCGAGTGCACCTGAACGGGCATTCCCATCGGCGGCTCCCGAACACGCTGAACATCCGCATCGAGGGGACGACCGGCAACCGACTACTCGCGGCCGTCGATCAGATCGCGGCCTCGACCGGTTCGGCCTGCCACGAAGGCACCGACCAACCCTCACCCGTGCTCACCGCGATGGGCCAGCCCGCCGACCAGGCAAACGCCGCATTACGGCTGACCCTGGGCCGGTGGAGCACCGAGACCGACATCGAGCACGCCGCCGCGCTGCTCACCCAAGCCGCCCACCAAACGGTGACGTCGTGAGCGCCGTGACGGACTGGGCGCGGCAACTGGCCGCCTGGCAGATCCCCGCCACCATCCCACAACCGGCGCGATCGCCGTGGGTGCTGCCGCGCGAGGTGTTCATCCGCCGCGCCGACCGGCAAATCACCGACCCGATCGGTGCCACCCACCAGCAGGCGCGCGCCGCCCTGACCGAACCCGGCACGGTGCTGGACGTGGGTGCCGCCGCCGGCGCCACCAGCCTGCCGCTGGCCGGCCGCGCCGCGGTCACCGCTGTCACCGCGATCGACACCGACACCGCACTGCTGAACGCGTACGCCACCCGCGCGACAAACCTCGAACTCCCGGCACGCTGTCTGCGAGCTGGCTGGCCGGACGCCGCCGTCAACACCGAGCACCACGACCCGACCGCCGGCCTGACCGCCGATGTAGTGCTGGTGGGCAACGTCCTCTACAACATCGCGGACCTGCCTCCCTTCATCCACGCGCTGACCCGGCACGCGCGCCGAACGGTGATCGTGGAGATCGCCGACCAGCACCCACTGACCGACCTGAATCCGTACTGGCGCCATTTCCACGGCATCGACCGCCCCACCGGCCCCACCGTGGCCGACGCAATCACCGCCCTCGCCGAACTCGGCATTCACCCCCGCGTCCACCGCTGGTCGCGACCACCTGAAGCCGAACACGCCACCTGGACCGACCTCGTGGAGGTGACCTGCCGCAGACTCTGCCTCCCACCCGAGGCCAGCGCCGACGTGGACACAGTCCTGCGCCGCAGCGGAATCGATCCACAGCTGCCACCAGACCTGGGCTCCTCCGGACGCGAACTAACCACCCTGGTCTGGGACGGCACCGCCTAACGTCGGCTCCCGCTCGATCCGTGAAGGGATGCCTCATCTGCTGCAACGGCCCTCAAAGTTTCCGCAGGTTTTGCTGTGTTGAAGGAGGAATCCGCTGATCCGAAGGGGGCGACCGTTGGCCTCGCAGGCAGCGCGTCGATCCACATTGATCATGAGGAAAGGCTCAGTTTCGCTGATTCCTGAATGCGGCCTGCCAGATAGGCCGCGTCGGCGCCTACGAACCCCAAAAGCGCTGAACCGGTGGTATGCAGCCACGGCAACCCAAGGACATAAAGGCCCGGCGCGGGCGTGATACCGCGACGATGGTGGACACGACCGTCCTCGTCGAGGACGCCTGGCACGTGCAACCACCGATAATCCTGCCGAAAACCCGTCGCCCATACCACCGCATCCGGCTCCAAGGTGCCGCCGTCCGCGAAACGCACCACGCGCCCCACAGCCGCGCTCACCCGCGCACGCAACACGATCCCGCGCCGGCGCAGTTCTCTCGCGGACAAGCCGATGACCGTACCGTCCGCCTCGCGCATCCGGCGCCCCAGCCACGAATCCGCGCTCACCCGCAACAGCCCCGTTGTGGCCTGCCACCAGAAAATATCCCTGCCCAACAATCGCTGCGGCACACAAGCATTGCGGCGACCAATCGACACACTCACCCGACGCCCCGCGGCGGCAAGATCCGCGGCGATCTGAAATCCCGAGTTCCCACCACCCACCACCAACACCCCAGCCCCAATCTCAGGCCCGGCAACATGATCCGCGCTCCGGTAGGCCCAACTGTGCATCTGTGGCACATCCGGACTCAGGTCTTCCGCGGCCGGCGGCACGTACGGCGCCCCGAACGGCCCGGTGGCCACCACCACCTGACCAGCCTGCAGAACACCGTTCGCGGTGATGGCCACGTAACCACCCGCGCCGTCTCTACGCAGATCCGTCACCGCTGTACCCAAGCGCACCGGAAGGGCGAACCTCGCCGCGTATTCAGCCAGATACTCGGCGACTTCGTCCTTACCCGGATACGCCTCCGGCGGACCCGGGAAACGCATCCCCGGCAAACCCGCGTACCGAGCGGGGGTGAACAGGCGAAGCGAATCCCAACGTGACCGCCAACTCGCCCCCACCCTGTCCGCGCCATCCACGATCACCGTCCGAAGGCCGGACTCTCGCAGGTGATACCCAGCGGCCAAACCGGCCTGACCCGCGCCGACGATCAACACATCGCAGTCGTCCATCCCCACCCCCTAAGTTAACATTCATGTAAACATACGTGTTGTAGATTCTCGTGTAAACAACGGTGGAGGTGTGATGGCAGTCGCGAACTCATCCGCGCAGAACCAGGCGACGACCCAGCCCAAACGACGACTCTCGCGCACCGACCGCCGGGACCAGATCCTCGCCGTCGCGACCGAGACGTTCGCGCGCACCGGCTACGCGGCCACCAGCCTCGACGAGATCGCCACCCAAGCCGGCATCAGCAGAGTGATCGTTTACCGACACTTCGCCAGCAAAACCGAGCTATACCGAGCCGCACTCAAACGGATCTGCGACCACCTCACGGCCGCCGTCAAAGTGAACGAGAACGGCGACTACACCAACGACAGCATCGACGCGCTCCTGCACGCCGCAACCAACGACCCCGCCGGATTCCGCCTACTGTTCCGCCACGCCGTCCGCGAACCAGAATTCCGCAGCGACATCGACGCGTTCCAAACCACCATGCGCGCGACCGCCCACCGCCAACTCAGCCAGGTGATCAACGACCCCACCTGGGCGACATGGGCGTCCACCCTGATGCCACAAGTCGTCATCGACGCCATCGTCATCTGGCTAGAGACTGGACAACCCGACCCAGACACCGCCAGCCAACGCATCCGCCTAGCAACCGCCGGCATCTTCCACGCCGCAACCACAAACCTGCCGACGACCGCCACGTAAAACCACACCAACCTGACCACCACAACGCTCCAGAACTAGGAGGCCGCCGGGGCGACACGCGGATTATTCAGCGGCCTCCTAGCCTGAGTTTCCGGCCTTCGTCGCTGACCTTCTGGATTTTGCTGTGAGCGTTGAGTTTTAGCCACCGCGAGCGTATTACCCATTACATGTGGATCAAGGAGTCCTCTAAGATAACGCCTGGAGTCGGACATCGCCGGTCCCGTACCTAATGACCTGCAAGTACAGCTGAGGCGACGACCGGGCAGGTGGGTAATACACCAACGGTCATGACGCGTGTCTGCTGAACAGCGGAAACGTCGATGTTGATCAAGAAAGGCCGGAAACTCCGGCTAGGTGACAGCACCTGCGATCGCCACAGACCGCACGCCTGCGCGCAGGCACGACCCGCGAGTGGATCCCGACCGCAGCACTGCCATCAGTCCAAGCACGGAATTGGTTCGTGGCGGCACAGTCAGTCACAAGGGTCTGTCGAGCGCCGGCCAGACGAGGTATTCCGAGAGTTGGAATACCTGACGGTGCCATTCAACCCTCCTTGAACGAGACTGGCGCGGCCAGCTCGCGAGACGACACTCAGACGACCACTCGCAGCGACTTCCGGTGCCGAACGGACACACCCCACCCAGGCACCTACGCCGACAGGGCTCGTTTAGCGCAGACCGACGCCGGCGGCGATGATGGTCGGGTCCCGGCTCCACTTGCTCCCCACGCCCCGGCTTTCGCCGCTCCGTATACCCGCCGATCACCGGCGAATCGGACAGCACCTGGCAGTACGTGTGATCGACAAACTAGCCTGCTTCATTCCACGAGATCCGCCTGTTTGACAGAGGAGGGCTGCGCGGTGGTCACCGAGTACACAGCGCCTGAGGTATTCACGCGCGGCGTTGAGGAGGGGTGGGCAGATCCGGAGGCGGATCCGACCAAAATCGACTGGCCACCACGGCAGCGCGCGGCAGCGATCTGGTTCGAAGTCGAGGATGGGCGACCGGTTAATCCCTGCGAGCAGCCCGCGATCCAACGGGCCGCAATCAATTGGGCCACTGGGGCGAAGCCTTGGCTGCCGATGCCCTGGTCACTGTCACCCAGCCGCCATCTGGTCAGCGCTGGGCGCTGCTTGTAAGCCGGGGCGATGGCCACGGATGGGCGATGCCCGGCGGCTTCGTGGACGGCGGCGAAGCATCAGCGGACGCGGCCGTCCGGGAGCTTCGTGAAGAGACCGGCCTGAACTTGACGATCATCTCGGATGGGTTGCTGGACGGCCCCAATATGTCCAGGACCCAAGGTGCTCGGGCGAAAGCTGGATGGTCACCTCGCTGCACCAATGCGATCTGGGACACTTGTCCGACCTCCCGACCGTACGTGGTTTGGATGATGCCGACCTGGCAGCGTGGGTACGTGCGAACGACTACACCGACCTGACCACGCATCTGGCCGAGATCGACGGCCACGTTTTTCCGGCTCACATCAAGATGCTGACCACCATCCTGGGCTGAGGGGGTTTTAGGTGAATGTCTTCACCTCCAGCGGATCCGCTCGCGAAACTGCCCTGTCTCTAGGGTTCACCTGTCTGGATAAGCGCATGCGGCACATGGTGGCAGGAGGGTACGACACTCCCCATTGAATGGGTGCGCGGCCAAGCCTTGGGTTCCGAACCGGAACGGGTTGGCGGCTTCTTCACCATTCCACAGGGAAATCTTGACTATCGGTCGGAGAGTTCCACACCCAAGACCAAGGTGGATTTGGGCTACCATTTTCGACCTAGACCACACGCACGAGGCTTTTGTTCCATGACTTTGTGGCCGAATTGAGATTGTCCCTTCTGAATGCCGGCCCCCCCTGTTACTTTCTGCTGGCCGTTTGGCTGGCTTTCACGGGGAAGGCGGGCGAGTATGTCTCGTTTGCGGTTTTTGGCGTGTGCTCTGGCTGTTCTTCTGGTTTTTCAGCTCCTTCCGGGACTTCAACAACCGGCTGGCGCGGCTGTCGCACGGTCTGCTGGTGGAGCTGCGAGCGCCCCGACGCAGCTGACTGGGACGGCTGCCGGTCGTCTCGGCAGGGTTCCCACTTCGGCAACCGACAAGCACCTGGGTGGGACGGTGACGTCTCCCGCGGTGCGAGGCGCCGTGCCACCACAGACGAAGTATTCGTCTCCCGTTCTGCCGGCCAAGCCGAAGCCCGCGCCACAGCACGCCGGTGCTATGACGGAGAAGGCGCCGCCCTCGACCGGAATGACCGCGGCGTCACGAGAGGTTCCCGGTGCGCGTACGTCCCGGCAAACCGAGTTCGCGAACCCGGACGGCACTCACACGCTTCGTTTTTACGCTGGTACGGCGAATGTCCGTGACCAGTCGTCAGGCGCGATGGTTCCCCTGGACTTGCGACTGAAACCGAGCGCCAGCCGTTTGGTGCCAGCAGATTCCGGCGTCACGACCAGTTTTGGCACCACTGGCACCGATCCGTCGTTGGCGACGGTGACCACCGGGTCCACCTCGGTGGGTTTCGGCGTCGACGGCGCCGCTCCTGTGCCCGGGGTGACCGCGGCGGACGGCAGTTCGTTGACGTTTAACGGTATTCGCCCGAACGCGAACCTCGATTTGGCCGCTTCTGTCGACGGCGTTAAGGAGAAGATTGTCCTCGCGTCACCCGATGCCCCGTCGACGTGGTCTTTTCCGCTGACCCTGGCTGGCCTGACTCCGTCGATAGATCCCGGCTCTGGTGCCGTGGTGCTGAAAGACGCGGCCGGAGTGCAGCGGGCGTGGATTCCGGCTGGCTGGATGGAGGATTCGAAACTCAGCCCGATCACCAACGATGGCGCGATTTCGCATGCTGTGACGTATTCGCTGTCCCAGCGCGGCGGTGTGTGGGTGGTTCAGGTCAGCCTGGATTCGGGGTGGCTGCATGATCCGGCTCGGCAGTTCCCGGTCGTGGTTGACCCGACGGTGCGGACGAACACCGACGGGGACACCTATGTGCAGTCGCCGTACACCTCTGACAACTCCGGTGAGGATTTGTTGAAGGTCGGTCATTACACGGACTCGACCGGTGGGCACAACGCTGCGGCGTATATCGATTTCAACTCGGTTCTGCCGTCGATCCGGAATCAGTATATTGTGGCGGCGACGGTGAATGTGACCGAGGTCTGGTCGTATTCGTGTCAGGCGGCTGCGATCAGCATGTTCCCGGTCACCGGTTCGTGGGCTGCGACGACGCTCAAGCAGTGGCCGGGAGCGTCGTACGACACCAGCCGCGGGGTGACGAAGTCTTTCGCGCACGGGTATAGCTCTGGATGCCCAGCGGCGCGCGAGGGGTTCCCGGTGGACGCGGACCTGATGACTAAGTGGTCGCATGGCCAGACCGCGGTGTACGGGTTCACGTTGCGCGCGGGCACCACGGACATCAATGACTGGAAGAAGTTCGCGTCCGCGCAGTCGGGTGTGGCGGCCAACATTCCGTATCTGGACGTGACCTACGAACCTGAGGGCGCGGCGTATGAGATCCGGAACCCGGTGTTCAACCCGCCGGTCACGCCCAACCAGTCCGGGAATCTGGGGGTGGTGGTTTACAACGAGGGTTCCTCGACCTGGCCGGCGAACGGCGCGTGGAAGCTGACGTTCCGGGTGATGAAGGGCTCGACAGTGGTGGTCGGCCCCGGCACCTACCGGTTCGCGCCCACGGTGACCCTGCCGCCCGGCAGCGACGCGTCGATCACCATCACGGTGCCACCATTGCCACCTGCCCAATATCAGTTATGGCTGGACATGGGAAACGCGTCTGGGCAGTTCTTCTCCTCGACGTACGCGGTGCCGTTCGGGGTGGTGCCGTTCACGGTGGGCGCCGTGGGTCCCACCGTCACCGCGAACCAGCCCGGGTCGGGCGCGGCGGTGTCGTCGCTGACACCGACCCTGTATGCAGAGGCCACCCCGGCCACGAACGCGAAGTTCTCGTTCAAGATCTGCGGCGGCACCGCCGCTGCTCCGGTCGGCTGTGCGTCTTCCGGTTGGCAGGTGGCACCCACCTGGACACCACCGGCGGGCACCCTGAGATGGGGAACGAAGTACTTCTGGACGGTCCAAGCAACTGACCAGGTCACCGCCGGACCGACCTCAGCGCCGATTTGGTTGACCACCGAGGCCCCGCAGCCAGAGATCACCAGCCATCTGTCCGCGACCAGCGATCCACGCGGCGCGCCCGGAGTGGACGCGCAGATCGGCAATTACACCACCCAGACCCAGGACGCGTCGATCAACGTCCCCGGCCCCGCGCTGGCCGTGAACCGCTCATACAACTCAGCTGACCCGCGTACCACCGGCGCATTCGGACCAGGCTGGTCGTCGCTACTGGACGTGGGGCTTCGCAGCGACACCGACGGATCGGGCAACGTCGTGATCACCGGCCAGGACGGCCGAGAAACCCGGTTCGGCCATAACCCCGACGGGACGTACGCGCCGCCGCTAGGCCAGAACGTCACCCTGGTCTACTCGGCAGCGAACAGCGAATACACCCTGAGCAATCCGAGTGGTCAGCGAACAATATTCGACTCCGCGGGACATCTGGTGTCCATTGTGGACACCTCCGGGCACACCCAGACCTGGACGGACGACAGCAGCGGACACCTGACGACCATCACCGACGCGATGTCAGGGCGCTCGCTGCACGTCAACTGGACCAACGGCACCGTCACGTCGATCAGCACCGACCCCGCCAACCCGAACGCGCCGCCGCTGACCTGGACCTACCAGTACACCAACGGCGCGCTCACCACCGCCTGCGCTCCACTGTCGGCGACAGCCTGCACCACCTACCAGTACCAATCCGGCACCCGGTATCGCAGCACGGCCCTGGATGACAATCCGTACGCGTACTGGCGACTGGACGACAACTCCGGGACCGCCGCCGGTTCCAGCATCGTTGCCCGTCAGCCCGGCACAGACCAGATCACCTATGACAACGTCGACCTCGGCGAGAGCGGCGCGACCGGCGGCGACGACACCGCGGCCGGGTTCGACGCAGGCGGATTCGACCCCACCGGCCTAGGTGGAAACGGTCCCAGCTCCGCGTCATTGCCGGACAAACTCGCCAGCCCCGCGCTGTCACTGTCCGCGGAACTGTGGTTCAAAACCACGAGTAGCGGCGTGTTGCTCGGGCAACAAAACACTGCCCTGACAGCCACACCCACTCAATTCGTGCCCGTTCTTTACGTGGGAACAGACGGGAAACTACGCGGCCAATGGTGGCAGGGAGGCATCAATCCGATCACCTCCGCAGCGACCGTCAACGACGGGAACTGGCACCACGCCGTCATCTCGGGGGCGATCAACACCCAGACGCTGTACCTGGACGGGGTCGCGCAAGGCACGCTGTCCGGGCTGATCGACCACCAGGCCATCACCAAGATGTTCCTGGGCACCACCCGAACCACAAGTTGGCCGTCCGCGGTCGACGGGTACGACCCGTTCACCGGCACCATCGACGACGTCGCGATCTACTGGCACCCGCTGGGCGCCACCCAGGTCGCCGCGCACTACGCCGCTCGCACTCCCACCCAGAAACTCACCACCGTCGACCAGCCCGGCCACCGATACGCCCAGATCGGCTACGGGCCCACCACCGAACGCCTCACCACACTGACCGACGCCAACGGCGGAAACTGGACCCTGGGCGACCCCACCGTCACCACCCCAGACCCAGCCAACCCCGGTGACGTGACCTGGCCGCAGCGATCAGTCACCCTGCACTCGGACATCCACCAGGACATCACCTCAGTAGCCGACGTGGACCACGGCGGTCGGCCCGTCAGCCGCACCGACGGCGACACCATGACCGCCTGGGATTACAACGACGACGGGTTCGCCACCGGGGTCACCGACGAAAACAACCACTCCACTGTCCGCACCACCGACACCCGCGGTAACACCCTGTCTCGGACCACCTGCTCGGATACGACAGACGCCAACTCGTGTTCAACCAGCTACTACAGCTATTACCTGAACACGGCCGGGCCGCTGGACCCGCGCAACGACAAACTCACGTCCTCATGCGACGGGCGCAGCACGAGTCAAACCGACACCACGTACTGCACGACGTACACATACGACACCAACGGCCGGCCGCTGACCGTCACCGAACCTACGTTTGGCGCCAACGGCACCACACACCCGGTCACGACCTATGCCTACGGCACTGACCCGACCGCCGGTTCATTTGGCCAGCTCGTCTCCGTTGTCGGGCGCCGGAACCAACACACCACCCTGGCCTACGCTGCCACTGGCGCCCTCACCGACAGCACGGACCCGCTGGGCTTGGTCACCCACTACGGCTACGACGCACTCGGCCGCGTCACCTCAAGCGGCACACACGATGGCAGCCACGACTACGGGACCACTAGCTATACGTACGCCGGCCTGTCCCAGCCCGCGATAGTCACCAGCCCCGCTATCACCAACCCGATTACCGGCGCCACACATACAAAACGCGCCACATATACCTACGCCGACGACGGGCAACTGACCCACCTGGACACCAGCGACCTCACAGGTTCCGACGCGGATCGCGGCTGGTCGTACACCTACGACGGTCATGGCCGACTGGCCACGACGACCTCGCCCGGCGGACAGATCAACAGCACCGGATGGAACACCGCCGGCGACCCGACCTCGGCGACGACCGCGACCGGGCTGCACCTAGCCACCACCTACAACGACCGGCATCAACTACTCACCACCACCGCCAACGGCGCTGGCGTCGATCCGCAGGACCCGTCCGCGACCAGCCTGGCATTGGAATCCCGCGCGTACGACCCCGCTGGGCGGCTAGCGCAGGTCACCGACGCGATGGGCGTGACCCACACGTACACCTACTGGGACGACGACGGCCTGCAACAGGTGATACTGCCCGGTTACACCCAGGGCGGCACGGCACCGGCACGTGACGTGGTCCAGTCGCTCTACTTTTACGACGGCGCTGGCCATGTCACCGAGAAACTGGACGCCACCGACGAGACCTACGCGTACGACCCCACAGGCAATCAAACACAGATTGTCACCTCCACCACCAACATCCCGGCCACCGGCTCCACAACGGAGCCGCCCCCCACCTACCGGCAACAGGACCTGACGCCTGACGCTGACGGCAACATCCTCACGACCGCCACCACAGGCCAAGAAAGCCCGGGCCGGACGGAAACCAGCACCGACACGTACGACGCCGCCGGCAACGTGCTGACCGCCAGCCAGATGATCGACGCCAGTCATCAGCGGACCACGACCACCGCCCGTGACGCGCGCGGTCTGCCCATCACCGTCACCGATCCCAACGGCGGCATCACCAAGCTCGGGTACGACAACAGCGGCGCGCTGTCCACTCAGGCTGAGCCCGCGGTGACCACCTGGACTGCCGGAACCCGAAGCGACAACGTCACATCAACTACCACCTACGGCTACGACACCTTCGGGGAATCGACCGGCCAGCGTGACCCGAACGGTGCCCTGACCACCACCGGGTTCACCCTCGACGGCGCCCCGACGACGGTCACCGAACCGACGTACACCCCGCCCGGCGGCGGCCCGACGATCACCCCGACCAGTGTCACCAGTTACGACACCCGCGGGCTACCAACTAACACAACCGATCCGCTGGGCGCGCAGACCAGCTACACGTACGACCCGTACGGGCGACCGATCACCCAGACCGACCCAACGCTGCCCGGCCAGGATCCCGGCGTCACCACCACCGGGTACGACCGAAACGGTCAGGTCCTGTCGACCGTCGACCCGACGGGCGCTAGAACCGAAGCGACGTACGACGAGCGTGGCCTGCAGATCACCAGCACCGCCGTGGACCGCAGCGTGTCGCCGTCCAACTTCACCTCCCGCGCCACCTACACCGACGAAGGTGATCGCGCCACCGTCACCACCCCCGCCGGGAACACGACCACCACCGCCTACAACGCCGTCGGCCAACCCTGGACCGTCACCGACCCCACCGGGCTGACCACCACCTACAGCTACGACATCGCTGGCCGCCCAACCACCGTCAAAACCCCAGACGGTGTCACCACCACCACCAACCACGACCTCGCCGGCCGGCCAGTCAACACCACGGTCACCGCGCCCTCAGGTAGCGCCGGCAACCCGGCGCCGCGTGTCACCACGAACAGCTATGACAACAACGACAACCTGCTCTCGGCGACCAGCGCGCAGGGACGGCTCACCAACTACAGCTACGACGCCGACAACAGGCTCAACTCCATCGTCGGTCACCCCGCCACTGGGAAGACGACGACTGTCGGCCTGGGGTACGACGCCGTTGGTAACCGGACCCGGATGGTCGACGGCAACGCCCACGCCACGGACACCACGTACAACTCGCTGGGCCTGGTCGAATCCGTCACCGAACCCCCGACAGCGACCTACTCCTCGCCGGCCGACCGGACCTGGACCAGCATCTACAACGCCGCCGGCCAAACCATCCGGCAAACCGCACCCGGCGCTGTGGCGATCGCGAGTGCGTACGACGTGCTCGGCAACCCCACGAACCAGACCGGATCCGGCGTCGACGCCACGACAGCCAGGTCCTTGACCTGGGACAAGGACAGCCGCCTGATCTCGGCCAACAGCCCCACCGGCACCATCACCTACGGCTACAACGACCGCGGGTTGTTGACCACCAGCTCGACCGGTTCTCCAGGCGGCGCGGCGAATGTCGCGAACACCGCGAGCGGCAGCACATTCGGCTACGACGCCGACGGCAACCTCAGTAGCCGGGTCGACGCCGCCGGTTCCACCGGGTTCACCTACAACAAGGCCAGTCAGCTGGCCACGACAGCGGACCCGCTGACCGGTCGTACGCTGACATACACACGGAACGCGCTCGGCCAGGTCTCCTCGGTCGGCTACGGCACCGGCGCCACCCGAACCTACGGCTACAACCCTTTCGGTGGCCTTTCCAGCGACACATCCAAAACAACGACCGGCTCAACCAGTGCGGCCACGTCCTACACCTACGACAACGACAGTCTCCTCACCGGTAAAACGACCTCCGGTTTCGCTGGCGCGGCAACGAACACGTACTCATACGACGGCTCAGCCCGCCTCACCGGCTCGACCACCGGGGCCACCGCAACAACCTACGGCTGGGACGACGCCGACAACCGCACCGCGGTCGCTCGCACCACCGGCGGTCAAACCACGTCAACGACAGCCGCCTACGACGCGCGCAACGAACTCACGTCCACATCCGATGGAACCACTTACAGCTACACCGCCCGCGGCACCCGCGCCAGCATGTCCACCAGCGGCACCGGATCCCCGACCACCAGCTACACCACCGACGCGTTCGAACGACTGACCTCCATCACCGACACCGGCGGCGGCGCGAACACCAACACCACAGCAGTCACGTACGACAGCCTGAACCGAGCGGCGACAGTCAACAACGCGCTCGTCGGCTACGACGACCCGACCAACACCCCCGTCACCTTGCCGACCGCCAGCGGCGGAACGTCCACCGTCAACCGCGACCCCGGCGGAAACCCCATCAGCGACCGCCCCGGCACCACCGGCCGACTGCTACTGGCCGACCAACACACCGACATCACAGGTGCGATCGACCCAGCCACCGGATCCCTCACCGGCAGCACCAATTTCGACCCCTTCGGCGTCGCCACCGCCAACTCCGGCACCACACCCGCGGTCGGCTACCAGTCCAGCTGGTCCGCCGACGGCCTCCTCAACACCGCCTCCCGCTGGTACGACCCCACCTCCGGCGGCTTCACCAGCCGTGACACCTGGACCCTCAATCCCACCACAAACTCCACCAACCGCTACACATACGGCGACGCCAGCCCGCTGAACGGCTCCGACCCCACAGGCCATTGCGGCATCCAATGCATCATTGATGGGGCGGAATCAGACTTCGCAGCCTGGGAAGCTGACCTTGCCGGGGGCGCTGCCGAAGTTGGCGGCGCCGCGCTCGGAGTCGGTGGCCTGCTCGTTGGCGGGGCCATCATCGGCATTGCTGCCATAGGGTGGTTCTTCGCATTCCCAGCAGAGGCTGCCTACGGCCCTGAGTGCGACCCCTGCAATGGCTACGACTACAGCGTGCTCGACTTCGACCACGGCCCACGACGCACGACCTTCGGCGATCCTCCGGGCGGCTACGGAGGAGGCGCCTGGGGCGGATTCGGCAACGGCGGAAGCGGCGGCGCCCCTCACGGCCCACCACCACCCCCGCCGCAGTGGCTGATCAACGAATGGCAACTCCTCAAAAACCTCGCCACATCAATCACCCGCGCGCCCCTGACCGAAGCACCCAACACACGCGGCCAAACCATCAAACTGCTCCCCGGCAGCGAACAACTCCAAAACCAAGCCGGCACCACCACCGACCCCACCAAGACAACCACCTGCAACGCAACCTGCTACACCCTCACCAGCCCGAACACCCCTCAGTCGCCACCGGATCCCACCGCCCAACTTGTTCCACCCAAAGGTCCCATCGGCACCGGTGGACCAGGTGATCGCTCACCGCCTGAACCACCTGACGGACGGGTTCCAGTTGTAGGTCCAGTTGCGTACGCCTCCCCGTCCGGTGGTCAACCATCCTCGGGTCAACCAGTGGTGACGAAACGCTACGATTTGGGTGATGGAACCTACTACTATTCAGGCGATGGCTCTATCCGTGACGCCGGCGGACACTTCGTCTCAACAGCTGACGCATCCGGCGCGGCCGACTCAAGGTATGATCGAGTAACCCTGCGTAACTCGACAAAACAGGCTATCCTCGACGCCCACCCAAAAGATGCCGACGGTAACTATATCGATCCAAATACATTTCAAATCATTCCCGCGGACGGCCCGTTTCACTTTGGTCATCGGCCCGGCTTTGAATACTGGCGCAATCGAGACATGGCGCGGGCGAACAACTGGTCACGTAGTCAGTTCATAGAGTTCGAGAACGACCCGAGCCACTACTGGATCGAAGATCCGTACAATAATATGAGCCATAAGTATGAACAGCCATAGGAGTTGACGTGACTGATCGGCAAGGCCGCTCCGAACTGCACTATTGCGCCCTTACCGGGAGCTCTGCGGACGCCGCTATTCTGCTCGACGCAGGCGAGGATCCCAACCTGCAGGACAGGGACGGGTTCAGTCCACTGCACCTAGCGGCTCAGCAGCAAAACGTGCCCGTCGCTGTTGTCCTTCTGGACCGTGGAGCATCGGTAGATGCCGTCAATAAATTCGGGAACACACCACTGGGCGTCGCCGTCTTTTCGTCGCAAGGCCGCGGCGAGATGATAGACCTGCTCCGTAAAGCTGGAGCGGACCCCCGTAAAGAAAATGCCTCCGGACAAACACCTGTCGGCTTGGCTCACCTGATCGCGAACTACGACGTGGCCCAGTATTTCGAGGACGTCGATTAGACCGTAACGTCAACACGAGCTGGGTTTCCGTCTCGCCACCAATCAGCCGCATACGCACCCTGCGGGCTCAGTTCTGCTCCGCAGCGGTGGCACTTACCCCATCAGCCGACGCAGTTGTTCTGGATGAGGTCGGGAACCTGCTCTCCCGGACAGAGGCGCACGCCCGAGCCGGCAAGGTCTACCGAACCGCGTCATCGGCACGATCGCCGGCCACGATCTCCGCAACGACGCAACGCCTCCCAGGAGAGACTCGGGATCGACTGCGCGGAACTAGATCGCGGACATCAACAACAGTCGATCTCGGCTCTGGCGGCATGATCCTCACAGTGGCCAAGAGGACCCCTCAAGTGTGGCACTGAGGCTCGACGCAAATCAGTCTCCCCGCTCCACCGTGACTCAGAGTCACGATCTCCAGGAGTGGGGGACCTCGGATTGTGTGCCCAGTGTGTGCCCAGAGGATCTATAACCAGGCGATACAGCCTGGTACGGGCTGACACAGGCAGTTGACTTGAGAGAGCCACCCCGACCCGCGCAGGCTGCACAGACTGGCACTCACGTAGACTCCTCGACAGCACCTGGTACCACGCCGCCTTAGCTCAGTTGGCCAGAGCGACGCACTCGTAATACGTTGCTTGTGGCTTGAACGTTGCTGCGCACGTCTATCGCATCGAACCCTGGCTCGTACGTTGTGGGCTGGGGTTTCGTCATTTCGTGATCTTCGTTCGAGGTGCTAAAAGCGTGCATGAGTCTGCATGTTGATCAAGTTGCGTGCCCAGAGCGTGCCCAGAGGTGTTCGAACCCGCGTCGGCGCTCGGCGTGGTCGGTCGTTGTTGGCTGCGCGCCGCGTTGAGAAACCATCCTGAGGCTGTCACTCTGGGCAACAGGAGGCCCAGTTCGTCTTCCGCTCTGGGCTCCTGCTGGCCAGCGCCTCGTCGCCGGCAGCCACCCTTGGCGAACAAGGGCATCAGCCTCTGGCCTCGTGGCCGAACGACTGGAGTGTCATCGGCCAGTCAGTTCGATCGACGCTGATTGGTCATGATCGGGAACACACTCGACGTATTCTAGGCGCCTGCTGAGGGGGTATCCCATCACCGCTTATGACGAGCTACACGACCTCGGATACCTCGGCCCGATATCAGTTGGGTTGATTGATCAGCTGGTTTGGCAGGAGGTTCAGCGATTTCCCGTGCTCCGGCCACCAGGCGGGTGGCAGCCGGCGGTCAGGGAGGACCTGCTCCACAGCTTTCTCGTCGAACGTCTGGACGGCCTTGTGGCCACGCTGCTGGCGCAAGTCAGCGACGACGCTGCGCTGGGCAGATACTTACGTGTGTCGATCCGACATTGGCTGATCGATCGGGCACGTAAGTCACGTCTCGGATCGTTGCGGCGAACTCTCGAGGATGTGTTGTCGAAGGACGACCGCATTGAGAAGGTTCCGGCTCATGAGCCGGGTGCCGGACGATGGCGGATGGTGGGCACGTCGGACCCACCGTGGTCCGGAAGGACCGATGATCTTGTTGTCGCAGCGCGGATGGTGCGCAGTGTGCGGATTCCGAAGTGGTCGGGCGAGTCCCGAGCACCGGTTGCGGACCGAGCGTCATTAGGGTCTGTTGCCGTCGCAGTCCTCTCTGCGGCATCTGGAAGCTTGGAGATCGGGCAGCTGACGGTCGTGTTCGCTCGGCGGTTTCCGGTGGTTCTGGACCCGATCGAGATGTCTCTGACCGATGAATCAGTTGGCGAGTTGACCGCAGATGTCCTCTCTCCGGAGGAACAACTTATCGCTGCCGAGGATGAGGCAGATGCCGCCGCGACCGCTCTTTCCATCGTGGGCATGCTGTCGCCGTTACAGCGTCTGCTCGTGCCGCACCTGGAGAATGCCGAGGAGGTGCGGCGGCTTGTCGGCTGCGGGCGAAGCCAGGCATATCACCAGATGAGGTGTCTTAAAGAGAGGCTGGCTGAACTCGTGGGGGAGGGCGATGACGTGCGCGCAGTGGGGCTGGAGGTGATCCGGTTGTGTGGTGTCATCGAAGTGAAATGAGCATGCTGTACGTAGACGCCGGACGAGTCCGGAGCTGCGTCGTCAAGCTGAAACGTCAACTTACCTGGTTGACGATTGCGGGAGGACATCATGAGTGACCGCCCCATGTCGCAGCGGCTTCTTGACCTCACACGCCAGGCCCGAGGACCGCAGGCATTGACGCGCGAAGGGCTCCGGCGCCGCTTCGGCGAACCCAACGAGTTGAAGATCGAGGTCGGCCAGGTATGGCGGTCAAACTGGGGCGACATCAGCCTTCTCGTTCTTGTCGTGGCTCTCTGTGAGGACGGGGTGATGGGAGCGCCAGTGACGGTTGATCCGCCTGTCGAGGACGACAACTGCTTGGTGTTGGATAGGGGCTCGGCAGTGTTTGGCGTTGAATCCACCCTTTGGGTTGACCAGCTCGGGCCTCTGCCGTTACGCGTCCTGGAACGCCCGATCGATATCTGGTCTATTGACATTGTCCGGTGGACAGCCGCCATCTGGAAATCGCCTGACCAGGTGCCTCCAGCGGGTACGCGGCGCGGTGAAGGTACTCACTCACCGTTGGATCCGGCCGCAGCGTTTCGCGCTGACTTGGAAGATGACCTTGTATATCTCCGGAATGCGCCGGCACTTCCCATAGCAATTAGCGATCGGCCGGCGGTCCCCTTGGGTCGGTTGCTCGGCAAATCACTCGATCTCGCGAGTTTGGTTACAGCGCTTGGAATCCCTCAGCACGAGGTGATGGCTCTTCTGGGCGGCAAGAAGCCTTTGACGCCGGCCATGGTTGGATCAGTCGCTGATGTGACAGGCCTGTCAGCCCAGAAAGTCGCGGAAGCCGTGCTGCCGCTCCCTTCTGGGCTAGTGGCAGAGATCGACCACCCTCGATGGAGATCGGTCTGGAAGACGTGGGCCGACCAATCAGGTGTCGACGAAGCCGCTGTGAGGATCGAAGCAGGATATGGGGCGTTCGTGATGGCCGCGCGGCAAACCGGAGGGCAGGCACCAGATTGGGGAGCTCGCCTTCGGCATGTGGTGGAGCATCGAGTCGGTCGCGCCGATGAGGACTCGTAGTGTTCGGCCAATACACCCTGGAGGCCCAGACACAAGCAGAGGCGATGCTGGCTTTCCTTGAGCGTGACCGGCCGGGCGTTACTAGCCGTCTGCGGTATGCGGCAGTCAGCGAACTAGAAACCTGGCCTGACGTCTGCGTGGAGATGGTGGACGAGTCGGTTGGGGAAGACCGCTGTTCCGTCGCGGGTAGTTACCACCCGGCGCCGCCACCGCCGACCCTGCGCGTTGGCCGCGCCGCGTCGCACCGCCGCCGAGGCTTCACAGCCCTGCATGAGCTCGGGCATCATCTCCAACAAACAGACCCGTTGCTTGGGGAGCGCACATTTGAGTATTCGGATCCGAATCAGTTCCAGGAGGAAGCGTGTGATGCCTTCGCTGCGCATGTACTACTCGCGGACGAAGAACTACGAGGGCTGATTGGCGCGCGTGGGCCCACCGCACAGGACGTAGTTGAGATCTTCAGCCGCACGCAAGCATCCCGAGAAGCATGCTGTGTGTGGGCCGCGCAACGACTCGCCGGAGCCGGCGCCGTCGTTCTCCTCGATGGTCGCGGGACCGTGTTGTTTGCCGCAGCGCGGACCTTTGTCCCTCCCGCGCGCCGCTCGGATCAGTCCGGCACACCGCTGATCGAGGCCGCTCTGCTCAGCGGCCGAACAGCGCGCCGCGACCGCACGTTCGTGTCGTATCGCAACGGGAGTACCAGCGACGACTTGTACGGGGACGCGGTCTGGTGTGACGTCCAGTATTTGATTGCTGTGTTGGCGTTGGACAATGCCGGCTGGCACTCCTTCGCCCCCTCTCGGCCGTTCTCCGGTACGCCAGGATCCCCGCGTTGGTGGACCTGCGCGACCTGCGACGAGGGCTTCAAGGTGGCTGGTCCGCCGTGTGTCACCTGCCGGCAGCCGGAATGTCAGGATGGCCATTGCGGATGTACGACAACCCGTATGCAAAATGACCGTCGATGCAACAGCTGTTTCCTTGTACTGGCGCCGACTCGTTTCGAGGGCAGCAGCTTAGCCTGCCTCGATTGTGCTTGAAACTACGGATGACTTACGGTCGCGCCAAGACCGGACAATCACGCAGGTATGTCGTCAGTCTGTAGTGAGCGGTTGAAAAGGTCGCTCCGCGCAGCATTTTGATGCGCGCCATAGCGGGCGACCTCCAGCCCTGACATCCGAAGGCGAACCATATGACCAGCCACACCGAGGACATCCTCAATTACGTGCGAGCCCAGATCGACGCTCACCCTGAGGCGGTGGCCGAAGCCCGCCAACGACTCGAACTCACTCGTAAGATCGCGCTCCGATTCCCAGGCGCGAACCGAACATATGCTAGCGGCTCCCTGCCGCAACACACCTTCATCCACCCGGTCGGTGACGGCGATGGTGGTTTGGTGCTAGATCGACGGTATTACCCGAAACTCGGTCCGGATGGAGACGGCGAAACACCTCAGACGATCATTCCAGATTTATGTTCCCATCTCGGCCCCGAGATCCGAGAGGTCTACCCAGGTGCTCGATGCGGCAAGTCCAAGCGCGGGCCGAAAATTTCCTTCGGCGAGCCGGTCGACGGCCAGGACCCCACAGTCGACCTCGTCCTTGCTCTCACCCGCAAGGACGGAACGGGCCTATGGATTCCGAACTTGAATACCAATCGTTGGGAGGCATCCGATCCAGAGCGGCACATTGAGCTGTTCATTTCAGGAGGCCAGTCGCTTCGGCGCACTCGCCGACGCGTGATCCGCTTGCTGAAGGCATGGAACAAGCAGTATGCGAGCCCAGCCTTCTCATCACATAATTTGACCGTGTGGGCCTGGGAGTTTGTGCAGAGCGGCACCGGCTTGGCCCGCGCTTTCAGCACGGTACTGTCCGACGCCGCCGAGCGGGTCAGTTCCGGTGCCGCGACGACAGATCCGGCCGGGGTGTCACCAAACGTTCGTCTCCTTCAATCGCGCAATGTGGCCGTCAAGCGTCTGCGCGTCGCAGCTGATGGGCTAGCCATGGCGCTTAGGCACGACGATGACCGTGACGCGGTCAGTTCTGGCTTGTCGAAGGTCTTCTTCAAGTATCTTGACGACCCGGCCGCTGTTGGTGTTGAGCGGGCGGTAGCCGCCCTACGGAGGAACAAACCGATCTCGACCGCGTTGCTAGGCCTCGCCGGCACGTCGGCGGTCGTGCGACCGACCCGCGCATACGGTGAATCACGGTACGACCGGTGAGTCGAGGAGGCATCAGGTGGCGGCCGCAGGCTTGGTACGCCGCGCCGGCGGCGCGCATCCTCTTCCAGAGGCAACTCGCAGCCACTACTTTGTCTGTCCGCCCGGTACGCCCACCGCGGCACCATCGGGGCGGATTCGCGCTCGCCGTCGAGCTACGAGTCGATCACCTGCCTGAACAGACCATCACCATCGTCTTCAGCCCTCTTGCGCCGCTCGCTCCATCCGTCTATACCACCGGCCCTGCCGATTCTCCCCACCGATACCGGGACGGCACGCTGTGCATGTGGCATCCAGACGACCCTTCCAGTCTCCGCTGGACCCAGAGAGACGGTGGAACCAGTCTGCTGGGACACGTCATCGCCCACCTGCTGCGAGAACAGTGGTGGCGTCGTACGGGTGAGTGGCCCGGAGAAGAGTACCCACACCTACAAGCCGGTATGGCTGCACCCGACGAGTGGCTAAACGCAGCGTGAGGACCGACTCATGATCGTCTTACTCACTCTGTCCGCTGGACACGGGGCATCGCTCGGCGCCGAGGCCGTCGGACTCGTTGGCAATCCAAGGGCGGCGCTTCCAGACACCCCGGCCACTGGAACGAACCTGCTGTTGGCGACCGTACTGTCTGGAGCGGTTCTCGCCGCGCTCATCACCGCTGGCATCAACATCTGGCTCGCGCGACGAAAAGGCCGCGAGGAAGAACGCAGTCGCATCCGCTCAGCCTTCGCCGAAGCCTTCGCCGCCTATAGTGCCTACAAAGAGTTTCCCTATGCCATCCACCGACGCCGCGCCGATGTGCCCGCCGAGGAACGCGTCCGACTGTCCGAGCAACTCCGACAAATTCAGGCCGATATTGCCTATCACCTCGCCTGGACTGCCGCGGAGTCACTCATCGTCGGCGCGGCGTACGCCAGCCTTGCCAAGCAGTTGCGCGCGACAGCCGGCCGCGCCATGCACGACGCGTGGATAGCTCCGCCTATCAGCTCCGACCAGGAAATGAACATTCCACCCGCCATCGTCGACCTCAGCTCGCTCCGGCCAGCCGAGGATGCGTACATAGAGGCCGTCTGCGAACATCTCGCTCAACTAGCGCCATGGTGGGCTAAGTAAGACGCCTCCTGAACCGGCAACACGGCGGTGGGTCGGGCTCGCGGTGATGGATGAACACGGCCTGAACCTCACATACGCTGGTCGCTCACCACCTTGCTGGAGCGGTGCATCGTACGCGAGTGAGATGGATGCCTGCGGTGTCGGCTCTGGCTAGCGATCGAATGTCGAGCTCGTGAGCGCTAGTGATCTTTTTACTGTCGGCTCACCTCCCCACTCGTGCTATCGGCCGCCGCGGGTTGGGTGAGCAGCTTGGAGTACGTGTTGACTGGTTCGGCCGCACGACCACCGGAGTCAGGCTAGGGCCGCCGCCAGACCGAACCTTCTCAACGTCGTCGTCAGTCGCGCCAAACGTCATCGACACCACACAGCATGGGCACCGTTGCCACACTTCCAGCAACTCGCGCACCAATTACCAGTCCACCGGTAGGGGTTCTCCAGTTGCTCAACGCACGCGACCATCCGGCCACCATCGGTCAGGCAGGTGCTTTCACGCCAGCGCCGTACTACAGCGCTGTAGGCGGAGTCGCGGCGTGGTGCGGCCGGTCGGCGGGACTGCGATGGTCGACGAGTTCCGAAGCAAGCTCGTCCTCGAGATCTGCTTAGCGAGCACGGCCCAATCGCCGCCGGTCACATTGCGAACGACAACTTGGAGACCCGCCGCGCCGGTTGGACTCGGTGCCGCCAGCCGCACGCCGTTGACCTCAGGTAGCTCATAAGACATCATCGTTGAGAATGCTTCACAAAGTTTCTAGCAAGGAGGAAAGATGCGCGCCAAGTTCCTCGGCAAAGACCCGAACTCGCAGGTAGACAACTCGCCCACCCTGTTCGCCACGGACCGCACCGACCGCGTGACCTACATCGCGCAGGGTTGGAAGGTGACCGACGCCGAGGCGCTCGCGGACATCGGGCAGGTGCCCGACCACGAAACCCTGATCGAGATCCCGGAAGACGTGCTGACGTTCTACGCTCGCCGCTACCTGGAGCAGGAGGGTGAACGCTGACTTCCCTCATCAAGCCCGGTCCGGAGTTCCGGCAGCTCTTCCATTCCTTCGAGCACACGGCGTACCGGCTCGAAGCTCGCGATCAGTACGACGCCAGTTACGAGAATGAGTCCCTGCGCAAGTTCCTCGCAGGGGAACCGGATGACCTGCCGTGGATGCAGAGCTGGCTGGACATGTTGCGCGAGGCCACGGCCAAGGGCCGCCGGTTCGCCCGTGTCCGCGTGGTGACGATGCCGCTCACCGACTACAGCCGCTTTGGTGTGTGGTGCGCGCAGTTCACCAATGGGGCGGGTGAAGATATCCGTTACCTGGAGCGGGACAAGGCCGAGTTCGTAGGACTACCGAACCACGACTACTGGCTCTTCGATTCTCGGAAGCTGGTACGGATGCACTTGGACGACAACGGCGCCTTCCTTGGTGGCGAGGTCATCGAAGATGCGAACGAGATCGTGAAGCACAGCTACTGGCGTGATGCTGCCTGGCATCATGCCACCGGACGGGACGATTTTGCCACTGAACAGCAGCTCCGGGGCGTCTAACGTCCACGAGGCACGGAATGCCCTTGGCAAACGACTCCGCGAGCTACGCCAAGCCGCTGGCGTCAACGGTCGGCAGCTCGCGGAGTCTTTGTCGTGGCCGCCGTCTAAGATCTCCAAACTGGAGAACGGCCGGCAGACGCCGACCGACGACGACATCAGTGCATGGACACGCGCAACCAACGCCGAGGTTGAGGCTGAGGCTCTGCTCGCTTCGCTGCACACGCTTGAGGTGCAACATGCCGAGTGGCAGCGGATCCTGCGTACCGGGTTGAAACCCCGGCAACAAGAACACATCGAGTGGGATCAGAAGACGCGGCTCTTCCAGGTGTTCGAAGCGACAGTGCTTCCTGGTCTCCTCCAAACCGCGGAATATGCCCGTGCTCGGTTCGCTGAAGGTATCCGCCGGTTGAAGCTCCCGAATGACATCAACGAGGCGGTAGCTGCCCGCGTGCGGCGCCAAGAGATCCTGTATCGGACCGACAAGCGGTTCCACTTCGTGCTGACAGAGGCAGCGTTGAGGTTCCGACTGTGCCCCACGGACGTCATGCTCGGCCAGCTCGACCGATTGATCTCTTTTTCGCAACTACCGAACGTGCGGCTGGGCATCGTCGGCTTCGAGACCCAGTACGCCACCTCGCCGTGGCATGGCTTCTGGATATACGACAACGAGCGGGTACTGGTCGAGACCTTCAGCGCGGCGCTTGACCTGCGTCAGCCGCAGGAGATCGAGCTGTACGGGAACGCCTTCGAACAGCTCGCGGCAGTCGCCAGCTACGGGCGTAGCGCGCGGACCCTCATTAATCGCGTCATAGACGATCTTGCCCCGGAAACATCCGAAGATGGCGACTGATTTCTAGAGCGCCCGCATGGTTTGTTCATTTCTAGAAATACTGAGAAACTTTCTTTTCAGGTGTCAGTTTCGGCTCTACGCTGCCATTCGGACGGTGAATCGCGTTCGCCCCTTTTGGGACTGGGAGTGAGCCAGGTGACGACACGTGTCGCCCTGCTGAGCAGGGAACAGATCGACCGACTTCCCGCACGCGCCCGCGAGGTTGTCGAGTACCGCAAGAGCGGACTCAGCCTGAACCACATCCAGGGCTGCCCCCTGGACTGCGCGTACTGCATCCGACACACCTATGGCCTCTGGGATCAGCGGGTGCCGCGTGCCCTGATGACCGACGCGGAGGCCGTCGAAGAGTTGGTCAACCATCGCTACTTCCAGCCGCATGTGACGCCGGTCCAGGTGTTCAACCGGGCGACCGACCCGTTCCTTCCCGCCGTTCGGCCGCACACCTTCGCCGTGCTGGAAGACCTCGACGGCCGCGGGATGACCAATCACGTCCTGGTCATTACGCGCCATCAGATGAAGGCGGCAGACATCGACCGGCTCAATGCACTCAAGCACCTCAAGGTGACGCTGCTGTTCACCTATTCCGGGATCGACAATAAGGACATCGAGCCCTACCCCTCGCACGTGGCCGCTGAGTCCTTGAAGCTCATGAGCGCGCCGGATCGCCGGAGGTACCGCACGGTTTTGTACTGGCGTCCGCTGGTGCCGGGTCTGAACGACACCGACGAGCACCTTGACCAGGCATACGGGCTGGCGGGTCACGCCGATGCGACAGTGTTCACTGGTCTGTTCTACCGCGACCAAATCGCCGAGTACTACAAGGCCAACGGCCTGCCCGAGCCGTACGAGGACACCGCGCGTCGGAAGATCGTGCCGGAAACCTTGGAGCGGCGGGTCTTGGCCGCCTTCGACACGACGACGCCGTTGTTCCGCAAGACCTCGTGTGCCGTGGCGTACGCGCATGGTCTGCCCGATTACAACGGCCACTACGGCATCCGAGAGCTGTGCGACATCTGCCCGCTGAGTCAGCTTGACCTGTGCGCCAGTGCTCACCGGGTGCCGTCACCCAGCCAGATACGGGATGCCTCCGGCACACTGCCAGAGGCTCGTGGTCTGGTGGTCGTGGACATCACCGACCGCGCAGCCGTGGTGTCCGGGCTGGAGACGGAGCAGCCGCGCTACTACCTGCAACATGCGCTCGGCTTTCAGGTGCACGACGTGCGTCACCCGCACGTCGAGCGTCGGCACGGTCGAGCCGATATCGGCTGGAAGGAAGACAAACGCGATGGCTGACTGGACGAGCCTCAGCTACGTGGTCGTGGACGTGGAGGGCAACGGCCAGCAGCCGCCCGACCTGGTGGAACTGGCCGCCGTGCCGATCGTGAACGGCGCCATCGGGGAACCGGTGAGCTGGCTGGTTCTCCCGGACGAGGAGATCACGCACTTCGCGACCCGGATTCACGGCCTGACCAACAAAGACCTGGCCAACTCGCCGGTATTCGACGCGGTAAAGGACGACGTGCTCGGCGCCCTGAACGTTGACGCCCTGGTGGCCCACAACGCACACGTGGATGTCGGCGTTCTGAGCCGCAAGCTCGATGACTGGCAGACGCCTGAGGTGTTCGACACGCTCAAGCTCGCCCGCCGCTTGGTGCCGGGGCGGGACAGCTACCGGCTTGGCAGATTGGTCGAGTCTTTTGGCCTCGCGGACGGTCTGCCCGATGACCTGTCGCCGCACCGCGCCACCTACGACGCGCTGGTCGCGGCACGCCTGTTCGTGCTGCTCGCGGGCAAGGCGGCAACGCTCGAGAAACTCCGTGGCCATCCGTCAGAAGGGGACGAACATGAAGCTCCGGCCCTTTTCTGAGCGGCAGCGCGGCGTGTTCGTCAGCGTGGATGGACCGAGCGGGGCCGGGAAATCAACGATTGTTCGCCACCTGGCGCAACTCCTTGTCGCCGCTGGCGAAGACGTGTACATCACCGCCGAGCCATCCACTGGCCCGATTGGTGCGATGTGTCGTGACTTAACCGAGACGATTACCGGCCACGCGCTCGCCTGCTTGTACGCGGCAGATCGCTATTACCACCTCGAGGTGGAGATCCGCCCGCACGCCGAGGCCGGCCGCTTCGTCATCTCCGACCGTTATGTCCCTTCAGGGCTGGTCATGCAACGCTTCGACGGCATTGACCCGGCGTTCCTTTGGCAAATCAACGCCGAAGCCGACCGACCCGACCTAGCCGTGATCCTCGAAGCCGACCCCGACGTGATTTCCGAACGACTTACGGAGCGCGGGCCGCATAACCGCTTCCAGATCTCGCCCAGCAGCAGTCACGCCGAAGTCCATTTCTACCGGCAGGCCACCGAGCGGTTAATTCAAGCCGGATTCGACGTGCTACGGGTGGACTGCAACCAGCGACCAGCAGAACAGTCCGCGGCCTTGATCCGCGACCGGCTGATGACCTTCTTCGCATCGAGCAAGGAGTAAACGGTGATTGCCGAAACGATCGCGAACGCGGAGCCAGTGAACGAAATTGATGTGCCCACCCGCCTCCAACGATGCGTCTCGCCGCCCAGCCGAGCCCAGAACCCGTCTGAGACCACAGCCGAGAACGCGAGCGAGGGCGTGATCCAGGACGTGTATCGGGTCGCGTTTGTTCTTCACGGATGGGTTCAGCAGTCACCTGCACGCCGCGGCCGGCCGGTCGATGACCGTCCGAAGCCGCGTCCCCGGACACGGAAGGTATCGGGGTGACCGCCACAATGCCGGCCGAACCAACAGCGGCGGCGGATTCAGCGCCGATCGAGGGTGCGCGCGGTGAGTGCGCCTCGTGTAGGACGCCGATCGTCTACCGGGCAGCGCACGACGCGTGGGAGCACGTGATCGTGCGCCTCGAACCCGCGCGCGTGGGCGTGGAGATGCCGGTGTTCAGCGGTGCGCATCTGGCGACGGCACACGACGATGACGCGGTACGGAGCGAACTGCGGTGAGTACTGAGCCCGGCACGCGCGAGCAGCCGCTTACAGTCACGTCGGCGGCGCGGACGGTAGCCGATCAACCGCGATTGTTCTATTTGTGGCGCGTCAATGACATTAGCGGCGTCTCAGGGCGTGGCCTGGTGTCGTGGGGTGTGGAGTGGCCGAACGGTCGCGCCACCACGCAATGGAACGGGCCTCGCAGCGGTATCTGGCAAACCAGCGAATGGGACCGCACCGAGGACATTATCGCCGTGCACGGCCACGACGGTGCAACGAGGCTCCTTTACCTGCCTCGTCCCGGCGTCTGCGAGCACTGTCTCACCATCGCCGGCTCACCACCTTCACTTCCGTGAGGTCGCAGCAGTGGCGGAAATCATTCGTGCTCAGCGATGAAGCGGGGCGGTCAGGTTGAGCGCGGGGGAAGTCGTATTGATTTCCTCCAAACCTGATCCAAACGTGTCCACTCAGGGGGATGATTTTTGTGGCGCATACGCATGAACTCGACTGGCCGTTGAGCGGCGAGGGTGTCCGGGCTGTATTTACGCAGCTTGCCGCGAAGGGACGATCACCGCTGCCATCCACTGAGCCCGATCAAATAGCTTTTTGGCAATGGTTATCAGATTTGCGCGGGAGAGCTAAGAAGCTCGGTATCGAATGGTCGCCATGTGACGGCGGGGCATCCACAGAAGAGGATGTCGAGACCAGCGACGTCCAGCGGCAACTGGAAGCGATTCTCGACATGACGCCGATGCCATCGCCGAGCGAGTAGCACGGATGAACGGCCGGACGCCTCCCACGGCAACCAAGCCACGCCCTCAAGTACGGCCTTGAAAGCCACTGGCCGCGGCTGCGCCGGACGGCTCAGCATCACCCGTAGCCGGGATCGCGACGTTTGGCACCAGATCGGTGCAGGACTCGCATCGTCAGCCGCACGGCTGACGCCAGTCAGGTAGGTGAATATGACGAGCCACAGCGGACCAATGCTCAATGTGCGACAACAAGTTGTGCAGGCGAAGAGGGATGCAACCATAGCTGTCGAGGCGGCGCGACGCTCAGGCGACCAGCGCAAAGTTGATCACTTCGTCGGCAAGGCGCTGGCGTTCCAAGCGATCCTCGACATTATCGAGATCGAGATCGAACCCGAGATCAGTACTTCGCTATTCGCTACTCCAAAGTGACGTGCACGTGCTCACAGTAAATGGGCTGGACCATCACCGACTGCCGCTGTTTCTCGCTTCTGTCATTGAAATCTCTGCCCTACTCGTGTCACCAAGGCGACATAAAGCAAGCTCCCGGCTCCGATCCCACGGCGGCGCGAGCCGTGGAGTGACCTTTGACGGAATGGGCTCATGTTTCCACAAGTTCAGAGGTGGAGCGGATGGAGGGAATCAATTCGGTCATGGGTGAACGGTCAGTCAATGTCTGGGTGGCTTGGGCCCTGCTCCGGTGTGGATCCTGCGATAAGCGTCTCCTTCCGGTGGTGGGGTCGGCCCCTCGCCAGTACGCCTGCGGCTGTGTGGCGGGTCGCGGTGGGATCGACGCCACCACAGTCGAGGGCCGGGTGGTCGCAGCGGCGCTGGAGGCCACGATCGACGACATTCGGCAGGCCGTTGGCGAGGACGATCTCGACGAGGATGGGATCCGAGATCATTGGGCGGGCGCGGATCCTGGCAAACTCCGCCGGTTGGTGAGCACGATTCTGGAGGCCGCTATCGTGATCCACGACGAGGCAGGCGCGATCGAGTACGTCTGGAAGTCGCCTTCCAATGAGCCAGAGGGCTGCAACTGAACTGATCTCACTGGAATGCGGAGCCGTCCGGACTGCAGGAGTTTGCTGGTCAGGCGGACGGAGGAAACATCGGGTGCCGCGCTAGCCAGTCATCAACGAACCCACCCACCTCTTCGATGAATTCAGTACCCAGTGGGGTGAGGGCATACTGATGTCCTCGAGCCGCAGGTCCGGGCCGTCTTTCGATGAGAGCTTCCTGGTGTAGTGCACGCAACGTCTTGCTGCACATTCTCTCGGAGATGTGTGGCTCGGCTCGGTCGTGTAGTGCCTCGATCAGCTCCGTGAAGGTCAGCGGACCATTGTCCAGGGCGCGAAGAATGACCGGCGCCCAAGTGCGATTCAAAATCGCTCCGACACCGCGAACACGCTCACGGTCCATGATTGGCTCCACCCCTGCGGCTCCGACTGTAGATTCGTCCGCTTTGTACCGACATCTGCCACTCTACAGAAAAGTCTTCCCGCGACCTCTGGGTTTTCTTGAAGATTTGATTATCGTCGGTCTGGTCAGCAAGATTTTTTCCTGATCGCACGCATGGTGGGTACCTGCGACATTGCGTTCCAAAATATGACAGCGCGCATTGTTGATCGCGCATCCTTGTCGGAGCGCTGTGGCCTTCGCGCAGGTTAGCCACCTCGGCGCCGCATTGAGCCGCGGCGCGGTTCCGTCACTGACTGTAGCTGCACGTGCACCCCGCCGACGGCCCTCGGGGTCCGGACGCGCAGGTCCGGACCCCGATGTTCTTGTCTCACCATGTGTGACCGGTGTAATCAAGATCGTTAGGCGGTAACCCGGGGTGCGGCGGAGCGGTAGAGGGGCGTGCGTGGTGACGGCGGCGCAGATCATGGCCAGAACGGTGACGGCAGCGGCTGCCGTGGTCGTCCTCGTGGGGTGCAATGCCTCGCCCGCGCAGCCTGACCACCCAAAGCCGGCGAGCCCGCGCGAGACGGCCCGGCAGGCGGCCGAGAGGAGTGCCCTGGCCGCCTACCGGGACATGTGGGCTGCGATTGCAGCGGCAGGCCTGTCGTCGAACGCGGCGGATCCGACCTTGGCAAAGTATGCCGCCGACCCCGCGCTTGGGGTGATCACCAAAAAATTAGCCAGTGATAAGAACTCTGGACGGGTAACACGCGGAACATATGCCACCAACCCGGTGGTCACCTCTGTTGCTCCTCTGACTGCACCGACGAAGGTGGATTTGCGAGACTGTTTTGACGATACGCGATGGCTCCGATACCGGAAGGACACTGGGAAACTCGACGACACACCTGGCGGTCGGCACCGCACAACAGCGGTAGTCCAGGATCTCGGCGGCTGGCGGGTGACGAGCTTCGCCCTGGACGACCAAGTCGGCTCATGCTGAAACGCGCGATCCTCATTCTAATCTGCGCTCTCTTCGTTGCGCTGCCGTCGGGAGCTGCGTACGCGGGTGGGTCTGGCGGCCTTGGATGTTCCGATAGTGGGGCAGCCGGATGTCGCGTAACGGCAGGAACGCCAGGCGATCAGGCGCACGGAGGTCGGACCGGTCAAGGCTCGTCGGGAGGCAGCGGCTCAGGATCATCCGCAGGCGGTGCGACGAATGGCGTGAGGTGCGTACCGGCAGCCGGCGGCCCGCCGGTGTGCCTGGCGAATATGGCCGGTCAGGGCGGACCAGGCGGTGGGACGCCGGTACCCCTGCCGGTAGTGGCAGCACAGTTGGGTGCACAGGCGGCGGCGAATCTGCGGCTGCCAAAACTCGGAATTGTGACGAGCCCGCCGGTAGCCGCTCGCCAGCTGGTCTCGGTACCTACCTGGATGTGGGTCACAACCGCGTCGTGGTCGTCTCAGTCAGCGACAGCTGCCGTGCCGGGGTTCAGCGTGACCGCTGTCGCGACGCCACAGGTGGCTCGATGGGGAATGGGTGACGGCGTCGCGGTGACATGCCGTGGTCCGGGTACACCGTGGCGGGCGGGGACCGATCCTCGCCGATCATCGCCTACGTGCGGGCACACGTATCTACACGCCTCGAACGCCGCCGCTGGTGGAGCTTTTATTGCGTCCGCGACAGTCTCGTGGCGCGTGACGTGGAGGAGCTCGGACGGCACGTTGTCGGGAGTCGGGCCGCCGTTGACGACCAACGCGTCGGTGCGACTGGTCGTGTCGGAGGCACCGGTCCTGAACGGATAGCCGCATCCGGTTGGTCGAGATCTGGAAGAAGGGGACGTAGCGATGGCGGTACGGGACGGGCCGACGTACAGCCCGGTCGGGATGACGGCCGGGCCGCAGGCTAATGGCCGGCCACCGCGACGCCCGGGGTGGCGGCGGCAGCTGCCATGGCTGCTGGTTGGCGTGCTGGTGATCACGCTCGGCGTGGTTGGCACGGCGATCCTGGTCAGCGCGAGCAACCAACGGCAGCCGGTGTTGGCCGCGGCCCGCGACCTCCCGGCCGGCCACGCGATCGCGGCGGAGGACCTGCGGATCATCCAGATCGCCACCGACGCCGGTGTTCCCCTCATTCCTGCGAGCCATCGGGCCACCGTGATCGGTTCGCGGCTGGCCGTGGCCGTACAGGCGGGCGCACCGTTCACCACCCGCCAGATCGGTGCCCCCGCGTGGCCGGCGGCCCGTCAGGGCGTGGTGGGCGTCGCTGTCGAGGCGGGCCGCTACCCATCGGGGATTGCGCCAGGGGATCACGTCGCGGTGCTGTTGGACCCGCAGCAGCAGACTGGTGGCTCTGTCGATCCTGCAGCGTCGAGTCCGGCGACCGGCCCGAGCGGGTCAACGAGCGGTGCCGCGTCAGGCCCGCAGGCACGGGAGCGGGTCGACGCGACTGTGATCGCGGTGACGGGGACGGACACCGTTCCCGGTGCTCCGGCGGCCGGGCAGGACGGTGGGGGTGGTGCGGCGCGGGCTGGTGGTGCGGTCGTGGAGTTGCAGACCTCCGAGGACGGCGCGGTGCTGGTGGCCTCCGCGCCGGGAGTTCGGCTGATCGCCGTCGCCGGAGACGGGGGCTGAGGCATGCCCCTGGTGGTGTTGTGTTCGGTGACGGGCGCGCCGGGAGTCACCTCGGCGGCGCTGGCGGTGGCCGCCCTCTGGCCGGCTGACCAGGACGTACTGCTGGTCGAGGCCGATGCTTCCGGTGGTGATCTGGTACCGCGATTGACGCTGCGCCCGGAGCACGGCATCACATCCCTCGCCACAGCCACGCGGCACGGCGTCGCGACGGCCGGACTGTCCACGCACGCGCAGCCGGTGCGGATCGGTGGCCGCCTGATCGGGGTCGTTGCCGCGCCGGTCGGGATGCGCGAGGCGCACAGCGCCGTCGGAGCGGCCGTGGCCAGCGGTGTCCTCGCGCTTACCCGCGATGCGGCGGTCATCACGGACTTGGGACGTCTCCAGGCTCCGGACCTCCGTCGCGACACCACACGACCACAGGCCGCTGGCGTCGAGTCCGGCCAGTCGTCCTGGCAGCTGCTACGGGAAGCCGACCTGGTCCTGCTGGTGACCGCGGCGCGGGCCGATGCGCTCAGCCACGTCGACGCACTGCGAGAAGACCTTCTCAGCGCGGCCGGTAGTCGGCTTCGCCTGTTGGTGATCGACGACGGCCCGTACGGGGCGAGGGAGATCGCCGATGCTGTCGCCTGCCCTGTCGCTGGAATGATCCCGCATGATCCGCGCGGGGTGGTACTGCTGCGCCCGAATGGCCCCAACACCCTCGTGCGTACGCGGCTTGGTCGCGCGGTACGCCAGTTGGTCCGTGGCATCTCCGATGACCTCGCAGCCAAGTACGTCGTTCAACCGACGGCAGCGCGGGAACCGCAGGCCGCCGGTGCGGTGGTCGCATCGGTGGCGCCGCAGGGATCGGCATTGGACGCTGTGCCGTCGCACGCACCCTATGCATCCCCGTATCCGGATCCACCAGTTCATAGTCTGCCCACCGCACAGGCTCCCTTTATCCCGATTTCTTCGGCGCCGCCGTCCGTGGCGGGCGCGACTGGTGAGGTGCCGTTGATGTGGAAGACGCCGTGACTGGCCCGACCGCGCTCCCACCGGGGTTCGGTGGGGAGCAACCTGCGGTCAACGGGCATGCGGTCACCGAGGTCTCCGGCGGGCACGGAGATCCGCGTGCGGGCGCTGTCGGCCGCGCCGTCGTCCCACTGAGCGCGTCTACTCAGGTGGCGCCGCCGGAGGTGACCGGACGGATGCGGGCCTGGGTGTCCGAGCGGATCAGCGAGCGCACGGACGAGACCGGAGAGGCGTTGTCCGAACAGGACCGCTTGAAGCTGGTCACTGAGCTGTTGCCGCAAGCGTGCGAGGTGGAAGTACGGCGGGCGATGCGGGCCGGCACCTCGGCGATGAGCCACGCAACGGAGGAGGCGGCCAAGCGCGCGGTCCGTGACCGGCTGCTGGGATTGGGTGAGTTCGAGAAGTACATGGCCGATCCGCGGGTGGAGAACATCAGCGCGAACGGCTACGACAACGTGTGGCTCAGGTACGCCGACGGCAGCAAGGCCCGGGTGGCGCCAGTCGCGGACAGCGACGCCGACCTGATCGCGCTGATACAGGAGGCGGCGGCACGAGCTGGCCGCGACGGCGGTGAGGAGCGGCGCTGGGACCCCTCGTCCCCGGAGCTGCGGCTGCAGCTTCCCGCCGGGCAGCGGCTGGAAGCGGTCGGCTGGGTGGCGCGTCGTCCATCGGTGGCGATCCGGTGTTTCCGGCTGTTGAACACCACTCTGGCGGACCTGCAAGCTTTGGGCACTGTCGACGCGTGTATCCGCAGCCTGCTCGCGGCGGCGGTGCGCGGCCGGAAGAACATTCTCGTGTCCGGCGGCCAGGCGGTCGGCAAGACAACCTTCGTGCGCGCACTGACCGCGGAGATGTCGCCGGACGATCGGCTCGGCGTCATCGAGGACGTCTTCGAACTCGACCTCGACCTGGACGAGGAACGGCATCCGGACGCGATCGCGTTCCAGGCTCGCGACTCGACCGCCGAGGGCGTGGCCGCGGTCGAGATCCAGGAGTTGCTGCGCTGGGGCCTGCGCATGCACATCGACCGCCTGCTGGTCGGCGAGGCGAGAGGTTTTGAGGTGGTGTCGATGCTCCTGGCGATGAGCCAGGGATGGGACGGATCAATCGGCACCATCCATGCCCGCACCAGTCAGGACGCCCTGACCCGGCTGGTGGTCTACGCCCAGCTCGGGCCCGCGGGCGGGGCGATGGCACCTACCGCGGTGATGTTGACCGGTACCGCGGCGCCGTTGGTGGTGCACCTGGCGTTCACCAGTGGATCCCCTCGGCGGCGGGTGGTGTCCTCCATCAGGGAGGTCACCGGCGTGGACGAGGCCGGACAGGTGGTCTCCAACGAGCTGTTCGCTCCCGGTCCGGACCGCCGGGCCTGTCCGGCGTACCCGCCGTCGCAGCAAACCTATGACGAACTGGTCGAGGCCGGGTTCGACCCGCGGACGCTCGCTGTGCCGGGGCGGTGACCGGATATGGGCGGCGACCAGCTTTCCGGTTCGGTGACGACGTGGCTGGTGGTGGCTTGTGGCGCGGTCGTCGGGATCGGCGCGCTGCTGGTGTTGGTCGCGCTGGCTCGGCGCCCGCGCGAGACGGTCGAAGCGCCCGGCGACGATGACGACCTCGCCCCTGGTGCCGTCGATGGCCAACCGGGTGCCGGTAGGGGAGCGCGGGGCCGCTGGTCGGTTGTCGCGGCGGTCGGAGCGGCGGTGGCCGGGTGGCTGATCACCGGCTGGCCGGTCGCCGGCCCGTTGGCGGCACTGACCGTGTGGTTCTGGCCGCTGATGGTCGGCGGCACCCGCCAGCACGAGGAGCGGGTCACACGGTCGGACGCGATCGCGACGTGGACGGGACACCTGGTCGGCTCGGTCCGCGCGGCCAGCGGCCTGCAGCAGGCGCTGGTGCGGTCCGCGCCGCTCGCGCCGGCCGCGATCGCCCCGGTCGTACGCCGCCTGGCTGCCCGACTGCGTGCCGGTCAACGTACGCAGGAGGCGCTGCGGCACGCCCAAACCGATCTGGACGACGCGACCGGTGATCTGGTGATGATCGCGCTGGGTATGGCAGCTCAGCACGCCGACGGGCTGGCGGACTGTCTGGAGGAGATCCGTGTCGTCGCCCGCGATGACGCCGACCTGCGCCGGGACACCCACGCGAACCGGGCCCGCGCCCGCACAGCGGTGCGGGTGGTGTTGGGCTCGTCGGCGGCGATGGTCGCGATCATGCTGTTCGCGTTCCCCAGCTACCTCACCGCCTACCGCAGCGTTGCCGGACAGCTGGCGTTGGTGGTGATCGCCGCCGGTTACGCGGCGTGTCTGTGGTGGATTCGCCGGGTCGCCGACATCCCCGACGAGCCACGCATCCTGGTCAGCGGGCCCACCCCAGGGTCCGGCGGTCAGCGCGCGGCGCGGCGACTGGACGAGGTGACGCCGATGGTCGCCTGGTCGCAGGCTCTCGGCGTCCCAGCTATCCCCCTCCTAGCCGCGGTGGGCGGGACAGGTCCGACCGCGACAACCGCGATCGTGGTCGCGTGTGGGTACGGGGCACTGATCGGGGTGGGTGTCCTGCTGGTTGTGCGGGGTGTGTGGCGGCGCCGTCCGCCGCTGGTTGACGTGATCGCCGCGGCGACCGGCACTACCGCACCGACCCGCGGCTGGTGGGACGACGACGGCTGGTTGACGCGATTCGCCACCAGTCTGCGGCTGCTCGGTCCGGCCGTGAGAGCGGACTTACGACTGCTGAGGCGGCCTGTCCGTACGCACCTGGGCCGCTGCGCGCTGACGGCTGCCGGGTGCGCGCTCGGCGCGGCCGTCCTGTGTGTCCTGGCCGCGGCACCCCTGCTCGTCACCGCCGCGGTAGCCGGTATCGCCGCGGTCGGCGGCGTCTGGTGGACCGGCCGCCAGGTGACCGCGGCAGCGACCGGGCAGCGCGACGGTCTGCGGCACGCACTGTCGGTGTGGCTGGATCTGGTCGCGATGGCAACCCGCGGCGCCGCCGGTGTCGAACAGTCCGTCGAGCGTGCCAGCGCCCACATCCGCGGCGAGTCGGCCGACCAGATCCGGGACGCGGTGATCAAAGCCCGCAACCAAGGCGTCGCGCAATGGCGCATGATCCGCGCACTCGGTGAGCGCACCGGGGTCCTGGCCTGCATCGACGTGGCCGCGATCCTCGAACTGGGAACCACCGACGGCGCCCGCGTCCAAACCGCGCTGCGCGACCAGGCCGCGACCCTGCGGCGGACCCGCCGCGCGGCGGCCAAAGAACGGGTCACGGCCGCCACCGAACGCATCTGGGTCCCCGCCTCGATCATGACCATCTGGGTCCTCGCGCTGGCGATCTATCCCGCCCTCACCCAGTTCACCACCACCGGGATCTCACCATGACCAGTGACGACCAACCGCCCGCGTCCGGCGCCCGAAGGCAGGCTCTACGACGAATCGGCGCAGCCACGGGCGACAGCGGAAGAAACGGGATTGAGCCATGACCACCACATTTCTGAGGAAAACCAGGGCGCGATGCGCCGCCGCGCTCGCATGGGCGCAGGCTGCCGTGCTGGCCTGGATCACCACGCTCCGAGCCCGCGACCCAGAGGCCGGCGACACCACCCAAACGGCCATCCTGACCGTCATCGGTGCCGGCACCGCCCTCCTGATCGCACTGGCCATCAGGGCATGGGTCACCGGCAACCTGAAGTTCCCGTCCATCGGCGGAGGCTGAGCCGGTGCCCCCGCCGACGTGGGCCGGCCGCGGCTTGTCGAGCGAGGAGGGTTCGATCGTCGTGCAGTGGGCGATCGTCGTCCCGTTGGCGCTGCTGGTCGCGATCGGGATCGTCCAGGTCGGCCTTTACCAGCGTGGGCAACAGATCGCGGACGTGACTGCCAGCCACGCCCTCGTAGCGGCCCGCCTCCTGGGTGGCACCCCGGCCGATGGCATCGCGGCCGGAAACGCCGCGGCTACGCAGATCGGCGGCGGTTCAGTGCGCGACGTACGGGTCACCATTACCCAAAACGCCGACACCGTGAACGTCACCGTGCAGGCCCGTGTCCTCGCCCTGCTACCCGGTCCCCTCGCCATTGTGCGGGCGCAAGCCGTCGGACCCCGCGAACGGTACGTCGCGGCCAGTCCCACTCTGCAGATAGCGCATTGATGGCCACCCAACCCGCCCAGCTACGCGCCCACCACGCAGGCAAGGACGGCTCCAGCTCGGAGGACGGCTCGGCCGCCGCCGAGATGGCCGTACTGATGCTGGTGTTCGTCGTGCTCCTCGGAGCGGTCCTCGCCGTCGGCCGCGCCGGGTCCGCCGGACACGTCGTGCAGTCCGCCGCCCAAGCTGCCGCCCGCGCCGCGACCTTGACCCGTACAGTTTCCGCCGCCCGCGGCCAAGCCACCGCGCTCGCTGACCAAACCCTGAACCAACGCGGAAAACTGTGCGCGAGCAGGCAGGTGCAGGTCGACCTGGCCAACTTCCGCCCAGGCGGCACGGTCCGCGTCCGCATCTCTTGCACCATCCAGCTGGCCGACCTGAGCCTGCCCGGCGTCCCAGGCACGGCCACATTCCAGGCCAGCTCCGTCAGCGGCGTTGACGTGTTCAGGACAGTCGGATGAAGCCCAACTCCTCGCTGGCACGTCGTGGGGCGGCCCGGGCCCGATCCAAGCGACCCGAGCTCGCCGTTAACAACGCCCCCAACCTTCCTGGCATAGGCGTCCACAACCGTGCGCTGTGGGCACAGGACGACGGACAGATCAGCCCGCTGATCGCCGTTCTTTCCCTCGGCATCATCATCTTCATCGGCTTCCTCTGGGAGTCCTCGATCACCATCAACGCCCAGGACCGCGCCCTGGGCGTCGCCGAATCCGCCGCCCGCGCCGGCGCCCAGCAGATCTCGCTGGCGAAGCTGCGCGGCGGCAACCGCGTCCTGACCCTCGACCCGACCGCCGCGCGCACCGCCGCATACCAATTCCTCCGCAGCTCCAACGCACAGGGAACCGTGACCGCCACGACCTCGCAGGTGTCGGTCACCGTGGTGGTGACCACCCACACCCGGTTCCTGCAGTTCACCGGACTGGTCGGCGACGCCATCACGGCCACCGCGACAGCCCGCCCCTACGTCGTCCCCCTTCCGGGAGGCGCAGGGTAATGACGCAGAGGCAGTGGGAGCCGACTTTCCTCACCGGACTGGGACGCGTTGTGCGGGCGATCCTCGCCGCCGCGGTCCTGATCACGCTGGTCATCGCCCCGCCGTGGCTCCTGCTGACCCTGACTAGTGTTCCCCTCCCCGACCACGCGATCGGCTGGGACGACATCGTGGCGTGGAACAGCTACCTGTCCGTCTCCACCCTCGTCCTGCGAGCCGCCACCTGCATAGGCTGGGTCAGCTGGGCTGCCCTCGCCAGCTACATCATCGCGACCTCCATCCGCGACGGCGCTGACCAACTCCGCGCGATTCGGACTCACGACCACAGCCCACGCGGCAACACCGGCGGCCCACTACGGGCCGCGATCTCCGGCCTGGTCGGCCTCATCATCGCCGGGCTGATGACCCGCGCCGCTCTCGCCTCAGACCCGAGCGCCACTGTCGAGTTGCTGCGCGACCGACCAGCAGTGACCGCGCCGCCCGCCCCAACGAACACGGGCCGCGGACCCGTCAACGCCGCCGCGACGGCCGCACCACAGGACCAGGCAGACAGCACTAATGGTGGGTGGTACGAGGTTCACAAAGGCGACAACCTCTCGAAAATCGCGAAGAAAAGATACGGGAAACCCCGGCTCTGGACCAAAATCTGGCAGGCGAACCGGGGACACCGGCAACCAGAAGGCAACGTCTTCCTGAACCCCAACCACATCGAGCCGCACTGGCGACTCTGGATCCCCGGTCGCACTGCCAAGGCGGCGACATCCGGACAGCCCGGCGTCGCGGCCCTCCCTGCGCTGCCGCCCACAACAGACCACTCACCCGCGACCAAACCCTCAGCGAGCACGTCGCTACGCGGCGCGGCGTCGCCACACGCCCCCGCGTCGGCACCGCAGGAATCCACCGGCAGCCACGATTCACCGCCTCATCCCGCGACACCGGCAGCCAATCGACCGGCCGACACGGGCATGGTCGACCTGCCCGGTGGCGGGTGGCTCACCCTCGCCGCAGCCGGCGCGCTCAGCGCGGCACTCGCCCTCGCCTACCGCCGCCGCCGCCGATCGGTGCACTACCGCAACGTCGACACCACCACCGGCGAAGCCACGACCCCGCTTGTCCGGGCACTGCACCAAACCCAGCCGGGGACGCTGCGCTGGTCCGCGCCCACATCACCCGCACACCAACCCAAACCCGCGGCAGCGGCTCAACCCGCTCTTCCGTTCGCGGTCCGCGCGAGCGGCCAGCTCGTCGGTCTCGAGTACACCCCTGTACTACAGCTTCGCGGTCCAGGTGCTCGGGCCGCCGCGCGAGCGATCATTGCCATCACCGCCGCGACCGGTAACCCCCATGACTCCTCCGGCGGCGCGGACCTCGCACTGACCAACGCGACCTTGACTGACCTCTTTGCCCCCAATCTCGCTGACGCCTGGAACGACCGCGCCGAGAGTGTCCGTCTGGGCATCGGTGACATGAGACTCTGGCCGACCGCTGAGCAGCTCGTGGACTGGCTAGAAGAAGTGCTAATCACCCGCCGCCGCACAACGTTCTCCACCCCTACAACGGCGCCAACAGCAGTAACCTCGCGGACAACGCGCTACCTGATCGCTCTCGTCGACACACCCACCACCCGCGATCCGCGGCTCGCGGCCATTCTGCGCGAATCCGCCCGCCGCGACCTGGGCATCATCGGAGTCCTCCTCGACGACCACCCGGATCCGCGCGCCTGCCACGTCGACTCCGACGGCAACCTCACTATCACCGCCAACGGCCCCACCCTGCTCGACGGCGCCCGGGCCAGCACACTGCCACCCCAGCATCTGGCCGACCTGCTCCACCAACTCACTGATACGCCAGTCTCGGCGGAACAACAAGACGGCGCCGTCCAAACCAACATCCCGGCCTGTCCGGCTTTTCCCCGTACCCCAGATCTCGCCGGCGATCAGTCCAGCCAGCATCCGCGGCCGGCAGGCAACGACTCCGCGCAAGACCAAGCAAGCAAGGCTGCCGGCAGCCACTCTCCTTCACGATCGGCACCGCCGCTGTCGACTCAGCTCACCACGAACGCAACGCAGAAAGAGGCACACCACGACCATGACCTGGACGTGATCTCCGCCGAGTTGCCGGACTTACCAATAAAAGCCCCGCCTGTGTTGCGATCGACGACATCTCCCGACATCGATCGGCCGAGCATGGCCAAAACTACGCCATCGAACGTCGCCGCACAGATTGTCGCGCCAACTCCCCTTTCGAACCCGTCAGGTACGGCATCGACGCTCGAACACGACGCGACCGCGACGGACGAACGGCCATCTGCGGACCCGCCAACCGCGTTGCGTCTACGTGTCCTAGGTCGGCTCGATGTCCGCGACACCACCGGGGAGCCGGTATTTGTCACTGGTAAAGCCGCCGAACTGCTCGTCCTGCTCGCCGTCTATCCCGACGGCGTGCGGCTCGGCGACCTGCTCACAACCCTCTGGCCCGACCACCCACGCAACAGCGCCCGCAACAACCTGTCCACATTGCTGCGACGCACCCGCCGCCAACTCTCCACGCCCGCGTCTGGATGCGGCGACGACGCAGCGGCCGGAACAGGCATCGTCCACAGCGAACTCGGCTACCGGCTCGACTCCCAGCTGTGGGCGGTCGACCTGTGGGAGATTCACCGGCTGCTCGCCGACGCCGCTGCGAGTACCAACAACGCTGATGCCGCCAACCGCGCCCTGCAGCTCTACCGTGGCCGCTTGGACACCGGTGACACCAGTCCAGAATGGTTACCCGAACTCGACCAGCACCTCACTTCCACCCTCGTCGGCCAGTTCGGACGGCTCGCCGAGCGATACCTGGCCGCTGACCACGACCTCGCTGCAGCCATCGCCCGAACACTGATCGACGTCACGCCAGAAAACGAATCCCTCTATCAACTGCTCCTGCGCGCCCACGCCGGCAAACCGGCAGCACTTCGCGGCGTGCGCGACCTGCTGACCGCCAGGATGAACGATCTTGGCGTTGTTCCGTCCCGCGAGAGCATCGCCCTCGCCGACAACCTCTACGCCGACGCCGCAAACCCCGTGCCAACTCATCGATAATGACGCTAGCTCTTCCCGCGCCAAGCCAACCGCCGCAGCAAGTAATCGCCGAACCGCGGTGAGCGTCGTCTTGGCCACGAACAATCGCCAGTCACGAACAGCCGCGGCGCGGCCGGTCACGAACGAGCCCTGGCTGTCCGTCGATTTGTTAGTCCCACCAGATTCGGATCTCGTACGGGTCCCGACCGACCTCCGTTCCATCCCAAACTTTCCGATCGTTGGGGTCATCCGGAACCGGGAACTGTTGGACGCTGATCTCATCCGCAGACATTGCGCGCGCCCATGCGGTGACATCGCGGGCGTAATGGATGCGCGCTTGCTGGGTGAGCTTGGTTCCGGGATTTACGGTCTTATCGTTTGCTTTGAGGAACCGTTTCGTCCAGAACGGCACGGTGACGTTGCCGGTGAAGACGGCGGATCCTGTGCGGCTTGCGGGTAGGTGGACAGCCACCGGTGCGTTTGCAGCCATTCCTCTTCGCCGTCCCGCAGTCGGACGCCGATCCAGGTGCCGCTTTCGTGGCGGTTGAGGGGATCGCTGATGGAGTCGACGGGGCCGGCGAACCGTCTGTGGAGTATGCGTGCGTTGCCAGTGAGGTCCCAGATGCCTTTGATGAGGTCACCGGATCGCAGCTGGTCGACGCGCCGGTCCACCGCCGGGGTGTCAGGGAGCCGCCAGTCCGGTGTGAGGTCGACAGCCGGCAGGGACTCAGTGACGTCAGGGATGGGTTCCCCTGCGGTGAGGCGTTTGTAGGCGCCCAGGTATGTGGAGGCGAGGCCGCGGCGTACGTCGAGGGTGGCGCGTTCAGGGTGGAACGCGGCGAGTTCGGCGTCGGCGGCGTCCAAGTCGAGGCCGTGGACGAGGCGCTGTGCCCATCGGACGTGGCGCGTCGTGTCGGAGTATGCGTTGGACGGTACCGACGCCGCGGCGAGCAGGTGCTCCCACCGGGCGACGCGCACGGCAAGTTCGACCGGCCACGGTTGGCCGTGCGGGGTGTCCCATTGCTGGCCATCCCGGCGTAGACCGGTGATGCGGTCCATCTCTACCAGCTGGCATTGGTCGCGGTTGTCCACGCGGACCGTTTTCTTGTTGACCCGGGACACCGAGCGCCACTCCCAGCCGCGCACACACACCTGGTCGCCGGGCTGGAAGTCGGCCGTCGTCCATGCGACGAACACTCCGGCGTCGGCCATCGCGCCAAGCACGGTGTGTTGATGCGTGATGTCGTCGGCCAGTCGATCGATCTTGTCCTGCGTACGCTGGCGCGCGTCGCCGCTGGCGCTCTGCAGGGCGAGGTGGCGTTCCAGGATGCGTTTGTTGGATTCGAGCTGTTGGATTCGTCGCATGATCGCCGGGCCGGCGTGTTTGGCGGCTTCGTTGGCCGCGGCGCCGTGTGCGCGAGCAGCCAGTTTGGAGGCGTATTCGGCTTCGCTGCTGGCGGTGGTCATCGCGGCATCGATATGCGCCTGGTCGCGGCGAGCGCGGGTTTCGCTGTGATGCCCAACCAAGATCGGCTGGCCGAGCGGAATGAGGTCTGTGATTCGCTGAGCGCGGTCCTCGGCGCGTGAGCTGCGCGCGGTGGCGCGGTCGGCGCGATCGCGGAGCCGGTCGGCATGGGCGGCGATGCGTTCGCCGCGGTCAGCCTCGCGGTCCGCAGCCGCGCGCCACGTGTTGTCGATGTCGACCTGAACGGCGAACCCGGCTCGTTCGAGCGCGTACTTGAGCGCGTTGATCTTCGGTTCGTTGGCGTTCTTGTCCCGGCTGAGCCGCAGGTAGATTCCGACATCGCGGCTGTAGCGAAACCCTTGCTCGCGTGCGATTTCCCATACTCCGTCTCCCTTACCGGAGCCCTCGACTCGGGTTCCGGTCGCGTGCGAATGGGTGATCTGGATGACGGGTGGATCGGGGTGGGGGTTGTGGTGGTCTGGCGGCGGGGTGTCGTGGCGGCTGCTGCCGCAGTGGTCGGGCATGGGGTTTCACCGTTCTGTTTGATCGCGGGAGGATGTTGGGTCGTCGGCGTTGCGTTCGTGAGGGACGGGCGATCGCGGGCGGCCGGTGCTGTGGGTGGTGGCTCGGGTGTCGGCGTAGTGCCAGGCTGTTTTGCGTAGCCAGCGGCGGCGTGATCCGCCGTTGGAGGTCGGTTCGCAGTCGTCAGCGAGCATCAGCAGGTCCGGTTGGATGCTGCGTGGGCCGTGGTAGCCCAGGACACGGGCGAGTTCGGTGGATTCGATGAGGTCATCGGGGTCGCCGGTGCGATCGACCGGGGTCAGGCGAGCGCGTTTGGCTGCCTGGTGGGCGTGCCACCAGACGCGGATGTCCTCGGCGTCCCACCAGTGCGAGCGGTCATCGACCGGGAGGTGCATGGGGAAATGGGTGTGGCTACGGCGGTAGCGCCAGTAGGACACGGTGCCTGGGGAGACGCCGAGGCGTTCAGCTACACCGTCACGGTCCAACAGCAGCCGGCCGGCGACCGTTCTTTGGGCCATGTCCGTCTCCTGACGTGGAAATGGTTAGTACGTACGGGGTGCTTCCGCATGTGCCCTGTGTCCGTAAGATCGACAGCACGCCTTTCGTGCTTTGTCGGCTTTCGCGTTCGCGTTGGGCCGCGTGGGAGCGCGTGGGTGAGGTGGCCGAGGCGGTTTGCGGCGCCCTTTTGAGGGCGTTCCGCCCCGGCCACCGTCCATCACGAACTCCCGAGCTGGCCTGAGGTGCGAGAGGTCAGCCGACGGGGACCGGCCGCAATACGGTGGTGTCGCCGTCCGTAGCGCCAGTTGCCTTAGATCGGGTGTCGGCGGGATTGCCTGGGCGGCCGTTGGTGACAACTGGGTTCGAGACCGACGCCAGGTGAGGCAGGGCTGGCTCGCTCAAGATGCGGACGGAGGGCCGCCTGGTGTTGACGCGCGCGTGGTCATCGGTCGGTCGGGTGACAGGGTTTCGAGCAGGTCTCGACGGACAGTGCGGGCATGGCTGCCCGAAGCGTGGGCATGGTCGGCCATTTCCTGCCCGGTCGGGATGTGCCCGTGGGCGACATGTGCGCGGAAGTACGCCCGCATCAGGTCGGCCTTGACCGTTCTCTCCTCGCAGTCTGGATCCGTGTCGTCCAGCTCGCTGGCATCCTCGTCCGGACCGGCATCCTGCGGCACCGACCGCATCTGTTCAGCATGCCAACGCAAAACGGCGCGGCGATGAGCGGCCCGGCGCTGGTCGGTATGGCGGCGGTCGGCGGTCAGCAGCGCCCGTAGATGCGCGACCAGCGCCAACATCACCGGTGGGAGCGCGGCGGCTGCCATCGCGATCCACGACCAGACACCGTTGACGCCGGCGGTGAGGGTCAGCTGGTGATAGGCGGCGTTCGCGCCGACGGATGCGGCCATCGCGCCGAGCGCGCAGCGGCGGGCGAACGTCAAAATTGGGTCGGTCTGTTCCCGATCCACCTTTTCCCAGTCGTCCGCGAACTTGCTGGGATATTCGTTACCGTCCTCGTCGGCCATCCAGTCCATGTCCGGATCGGCTCGTGGGCTCCGGGACTGCCATACACCAGTGGTCGTGACCAGGAAAACGTCGACAGCGATAGGCAGCAGCCACGCCAGCTGGACATGCAGACCGAACAGGTTGAGGGAGCCGGTCATGCCGACGATCTCGGCCATGTGCGACCAGGCTGTCCAGGAGATCGTGCCGGAAGTCAGGCCGACAGTCAGGATTCCAACGTTAGTCCAGAAATTGCTGTGTCCGACTGATTCGAAGCCCGGGTCGCCGTTTACCGCGGCAGCGTGCGTCGGGATATGTGTCGTCGGCCCGTTGTCTGCTCGGCCGCGTCGTGGTGGGCGGTCCTCGACCAGCCTGGACGGCGGATCGGCGATGTCTGGAGGAAGGGGGGTGGCGCTCTCTACGGTGTCGGTTCGTGGCGAGTCGCGGACCTTGTCCTGCAGGGTGGTCATGGCGGATGGCCTTTCTCTGTAGCGAAGTTGGGGTCCGGATCGACCGGACAGCGGGATTTGGATCTTCGCTTTCGTCTATTGCCTTGTGGTTCCGTTCGGGCAGTCGTAGTGGTGGGCGGGGTCGCCGTTGAATTCGAACGGGCGCAGGACAGGGTCGGGGCGGTCGAGATAGTCGCCGAGATCAGCGAAACTGGCCACGTCCGCCACCGGCACCACGCCGGCACATTGCGGGCACTCCTGCAGGAGGCACCATGCCGTCAAAGGCGCGGAGCTGGAGGGAATGAACCGCCATTCCTTGCCGGCGACCGGATCGGTGAGCACGACCAGCGTGCCCGGGCATTGACCGGACAGTCCATATCGGCGGTCGGGGTCATCGATCACGACGATGGCGGCGACCGGCGTATCGAACGCCACGGCCACCTGCCGCGCGATGGCCGTGCGCTGCTGCCACAGCTGCCAGTTCTCCCTGCGACGCGCGAAACCCGGATCCGTCGCCCGGGCGACCATAGCCGCCTGGATCGCCCGGCCGGCCAGTCCATTGAGACCGGTTAGATGATCCGTACCACCTGCGATGACCGGTGGCAGTTCGGTGTTGCTCACGGCGGTGTCTACTTTCTCTTCACTCATAGGACAAAGATGATGAGGAGCGGTCGGGGCAGTGCGGCCAGATGGCGGCGCCGCGCACCGTGTCGAGCTCTGCCTCCGCCCACTTGAGGCGGTCAAAGGCGGCGTATGTCCGCGGCTGGCGTTGTCTTCCAGCACGTAGCGTGCAGCGGCGGACGCGGCTGAATCGACGTGGACATGCGTATTTCTCCTCCGCGTTCGTATTTCCGTCTGACGACCGAGAAGACCAGGTTGTGCAAAGGTGGCGGCGGCCTGTCTCCCCCTCGCAGTCAGGCCACCGCCGGTCTGTGTCTCCGGCCACAACGAAACTCTTGCGCGCTGATGAAGAGCGCACCTCGCTCGACGAAGTTCCGGGCCTGAGGTGGCGCTCTCGCGCTCGCTCATCGGTTGCCGCTGTCTTCGTGTAGGCGTCGGTTCCGGCGCTATGGCGGCGGGGAGGAATGGTGTCTGGCGGGCATCCGGTTCACCTTCGTTCGGGTTGGTTTCGTGGATAGTCCGGCGGCGGGTTTGCGGTTCCCGGTGGCCGACTGATTGAAAAGGTACCGACCGCACTGCGCGCCGCCAAGACTTTTCCGGCGGTAATTATGTGCCACGACCCTTGGCGCACCGTGACGACGGAAAAGCCAGTTATGGGGGATGATTCTGTGGTTCACGGTGCGCCATGGGTCGTGGCACATAATTACCGGCGGCAGGCTCTTGGCGGCGCAATATCGAGTCGGTAGCTTTTCATTCATCGGGTGCGACGCGATTCCGCAAATCGCCCGCCCACCGAAAGAAACCAAATCAGGTAAGGAGAAAGTGTCATGACTATGTCCGCAATCACCATCCATGCTAACGAAATCGACAGCAACCGGGGCGGCCAAGGCCACGCGGCCGACGTTTCCGTGTTGTTGTCGGTAGCGACCGACCGCGCGACACTGGTCGAGGCGTTGCGCGTCGTCTCGCCGGCGGTAGCGAACCGTCCGCCGGTCCCGCTGCTCAGCGGTGTCCTCCTTGAGGGCGCGCCCAATGGTGAGCTGACGGTGAGCGCTTTCGACTACGAGACCAGCATCCGCGTACGCGTGCCGGGCGCGGCCACCTCCTGCGGGCGGCTGCTGGTCGACCACGGCGAGCTGACCCGGTTACTGGCAGCGATGACCAAAGGCGCCCGCAAACGCGACGCCGATGCGCAACCGGTCACCCTCTCCACGAACGCGACAGGCGATGCGACGATCAATCTCGCCGGATACCGAGTACCCGTCACCACCTACCCGCACCACGAGTACCCCACCGCGGCCACCGCGCCGCGGCTGGTCGCGCGGGTCGATCGCGACCTATTCGCCAACGGACTCTCACGTGTGCTGCCGGCGGTCGGCGACGACGACACCCTGCCGATGCTGACCGGCGTACGCATGCAAGTCCGGGCCGGTCGCGCAACTCTCGCCGCCACCGACCGATACCGGTTGGCGCTCGCGACCGTCCCGGCGATCACCACACCGCTGGACCTGCCCCGCAGAACCCAAGCGTTGGTACCCGGTCATGTGCTCTCCATGCTGCCGACGCGCTTGACCGGCGACCACGTGCGGATCGGGATGGATGATCGTGACGGTTTCCCAGTCGGGTTCACCTGCGGGCTCGTGACCATTGTGACGAACGTGCTGATCGACGCCGACTACCCGAGGATCGACACACTGTTTCCCGACACAGCGACGGTGACCGTGGTCGCCGACCGCGCCCGACTGCTGGCCGATGTGCAGCGCGCGGCAGCGATCTGCGTCGCCAAGGTAGACAAAACCCAACAACTCAGGCTCACGCTCGCCACTGACACACTGACGGTTTTCCCGATGCTCGACCAGCACGCCAACAGCGCGACGGGGCCGGCGCAGCCGGCGCGGATCGACGGTGAGCTCCAGAAGCCGATCGCGTTCCGCGCGGCCTACCTCGTCGACGCACTGCGATGCTTTGAAGGCGACACGGTCGTCCTGCACGTCACCTCACCGATCAAACCGATCCTGCTGACTGACGAGCCCAACGGTATCCGCGCCTCTGCTGCCTACCGGCATCTGGTGATGCCACTCCGGCTCGGTGGATGACGACATAGACGCGGTCTCAGTCCCCATCCCCTCGCGGTCCACCGCGGCCCCCAGCAGGCCCGGACGGGCACCGATCGTGGACGTTGGCTCATCCGCGACTGGGATATCCGCGAGCGTGCGGACGGCGCCCTCATCGCCGACTACACGCCATACCGCGCCGGCCGGGTTGCTGGTCTCAGGCCGGCCGGAGGCGGTCGCGACCACCAGACCAGGCGGCACCCGGCGGTGCAGTGCATGCCGCACCGCTCGCTCGCGGGCCGGCGTCGGGAACCAGAACAGGATCGGGAAGTTCCACTGTGTCCCGACCAGCGGGGCATAGCCGGTCAGCTTCTCCGTCACCTGTCGCAGTCCCTCCGAGCCCGTATCGAACTCCAACCACCACGGCACCCTCGTATCACCGGATACCCACACACCGTGCCCATCGGGCCGCGCCACGCGATGCAGCGCGGCGGTCGCCCGCTTCTCCGACCACCACCGACCCAGCTCGTACCCCCGATGCGCGCGGGCGTAAAAGGCCAGTGCGACGAAAAACCCGTTGCAGCCCAACAGGTGGTGGATCGCGCCAGAACCCGCCAGCCGATCGGTCGCCGCGCGCACCGACGCCGGCCGCGGGACGGGGCGGCCGTCTCGGGAAGCGAGAATAGCGGCGCCTAGAGGACCCAACGTCCACCGCCACGACTGTGAACCTGGCCGTACGTGATACCGCCACCGGTCCAGCACGTCCCTGCGATGCAACAGCAGCAGCCGTTTACGGGCTCGATGGCCGCTGAGGAAACCGAGGGTCGTGAGATGTTCGGTGGTGAGGGTGCGGTGCTCTCTTAGCAGCTCCAATAGCCACAGATCCCGGGGTGTGATCCGCACCAATTCGTCGGCAACACTCCGGGTCGTGGTCGTGCATGTGTCGGGCATCCTGTTGTCTCCCTTGCTTGAACACAGCCAAAATCTCCGCCACGAACGAGGGTGGCAGGGGTGGACGCAGACGTCAGGCCGCGCACCCGGCGGCCCTGTACGAGGGGGCACCCGGGTGCGTGTATGCGTGTCGTTTCATGCCGGCTACAAGCCCGTCGGCCTGGAATGGGCTGCGCCGGCCCCTTTGGGAGGGGGCTTTCTCAGAAACATTGCAGGGATTAATCGCGGGTACCGGTGGGGCTTCCATCTTGCCGCCGCCGCCATTCCCAACCGCGCAGCTGCGTGAGGTGGTAACGATTCTCGGCTTCGGTGTCAGCTGCGCATCGTTCCCGCTCGTGTCCGTGGCTGTCGGTCAGCACCAGCACCTCACCGTCCCACCGTGCGCGCATACCGACGACGCCTGGTTGCGCCTGACTTTGTGTACTATTGATCCACTCCACGAGTGTCGGGAAAAGTGGATCGGTTCCGTCGTTACGAAACCGGATCGTGAGCGCGAATTCGCCATCCTGTGCTTCCGGAATGGATAAACCCTGTTTCGTACCGCCGTCGTCAAGCATGTGGGTCTCCCTTTGGCGACTGACCGTTGCGGTCCAAGCCGAGGCGACCAGATAACCCTGCGTAGCGCACCATTCCCTGTGCCATGTCGGCTCCTATTTTGGGGTCGGCTCTGGATGAATGGGTGGCTCTCTCAATCCGACTTACGGGACTGGGGTTGCGGATCCCAGCTCTCCCAGCCCCAGCCGAGCACCCTGAGAGCGTATCGACCGTCCTCGTCGGATCCCAGCTCGTAGCGCTCTGTTTCCTGACCTGAGTTGTCCGTCGTCACGACGGCGTTGCCGTCCCAGCGCGCGCGTTCACGCACAATGTCGGGTCTGGCCGCGTTCTCCGCGTTGATCCAATCCATGACTACCTGTACTACCTCAGGCCGGAAAGCGGCGCCGGAGGCTCCATCCGCTATGAGCGCGGGGAAGGCGGGATCGGTTCCATCGTGATGAAAAAACATGGTTACCGGTAGTTCGCCTTTGTGTGACTCAGGGATCGACCACGGGTGTTTGGCGTCGTCTGCGGGTGTGGGTACCGGCACCCAGTCCCAGTAGCGGTGACCGAGGCTGTATCGGCCATCGTCTCGCGGTTCGTAGCGCTCGGGACTGAAATCGTAACCAGGCCAGGTGGACTGCACGACGATCGCGTCCCCATCCCACTCAGCATGTTGCCCTGTTCCGCGTTCGTAATATTCGCCATTAATCCACTCAACGATCGCTGACGCGATTTCTGGTCTGAAATCCGCCCGGTACTGACCAGCGTCGTCTATGTAAATAAGAGCCGGAAATTTCTCGGGTTCGTCGTGGTCGGTGCGGACCACAACATTCTCGCCGTCCTCCGGTTCTGCGACCTGTCGATTCATGAGTTTGGCTACTCTCTTTCAGAGGGGAAGTAGGTTTGATGTGGTGGCGCTCTCTCGGGCCGCGCGCGGGACGTCTGGCCAGATCGAGTGCTGTATTGGGTGACGATTGGTTGGCGTTCTCTAAGAGGAAGCGCTCTCTGTCGGGGTGGCGTCGCAGGGGATGCCGGTTTGCGGGGGAGTAACGGGTGGGGTGGCGGAAACTGCGAAGGTCAGGGTCCACTGGTCGCAGCGCGGACAACGTGCTCTGCCGTCGCCGTATAGGGAGTACGGCCGCTCGAATTCGATTTCCCCGAAATGCAGTGGATCTGCGATGGTCGTTGGCTGAAAATCCCTGGATCCGCTGTCGGCGTACCAATGGGATCCGCAGCTGGAACACTCAATGTCGCAGCGCGAAGCGTGGAAGGCGGTAATGTCGTTGATACGCTGCCGAATGCTGTCGACAAGATCGCGCCGGCCGCCATCGCCGAGGTAACAACAAGTGTACTGGACGTCTCCATCGTTTCTATCATTTCCGCTGCTGCCGACGAGATACCAGCCTGCTGGGATCGGGTCGAATCGGCGCCCGACCTGCCCCTGCCACCATCCGGAGTCTTCCATTTGATAGACGGCTATCTCTGTAGGTCGGACAGAGATGGGAACGAGTACGCTCGTCAGGCAACGCCAACCGCTGACGTAGGCGTCCTCTGGTGCGTCGTACCATTCGGTCCGCGCGTTGGTCACGACTCCGAGACGCGTAAGGTTGTATTCCCAGTCGGTGCCGGAGTCTTGGGATGTTGAGTACGGTTCGCAGTCGTTCGGGTTGGCGATATCGAACTGAACGAGGTCAGGATCCGCCAACCCGGAAAAGAAGAGATTGGTGTCCGGTATATATCCGAGTACGTCTCGCAATGCCTCAGTGTTCTGAGGATTCGTGTCCAGTGCGCTCATGAGGGATTGGATGGACCGATGGCTGTCGAGGTGTAGGCATTCGGCGCCGAGCTGTGGCCAGGTGAGTTTCGTGGACATCAGGCGCACTCCAGACGTATTCAGGCGTAAGCATGTTTGTTGATCAGATGAACGGGGTGGCTCGCTCAGGAAGCGATCAGGATTGCGATGGTTGGTGCCGTTTCGTGTGGAGTCGGTCCCGGTAGGTATCGACAGCGAGGCGCACAAGATTCTGGTGTCCGGTGGTGGTTTGGGAGTAGTGCTCGGCAGGTACTGTCCAGCCCTGCGTAGGCGTGTACCACGCGATAGGGGTCCGATAGGAGTAAACGACGTAAACCATCGCGTCCTGCGGGCCACCACTTCGCAGCAAGGTGAGGAAAACCTCGCGCCAGCGCTGGCACAATCTCCCCGTGCCACTGCCCCAACCGGCCGCTTCATTGTGTGGATGGGCGCTTCCGCGCATGGATCCGTTGCTGTTCCGGAAGTCGCACCCGTCGCTAAGGAACCGCGCCAGTACCGGCCACTCATCCTTTTTGTTGCGGAAAACCATGGTTCGCATGACAAACTCCGTACTCTGATGAAAGGTTCATGTGGCATATGCCTGAAAGGGTGACGACGTGCGTCGGTCGCAGTCGTCGGCGTGGGGTCAGCGGACCGAGGTGGCGCTCTCTCGGACGGTTGAGAATCCCTTGGGGTCTACCGAATCCACATCTGAGTACTAGCCTCTGAAGCCTTCAGATGACCATGAATCCGACGCGCCCCGTGCCGCATTGTGGGCAGGAGACTCGATTGTCGGTCTCGAACCCTGCAGCGTCGTCAAAATTCCACGGGTCGGCATCGAATCCGTATTCGGGCTGAAACCTCCACGAGCCGGATTCGGCGAACCATCGCGTTTCGCAGGCATCGCATTGCGCCTCGCATCGTGAAGCTGTGAAACCTTCTACCTCGGCAACGTGACACATGAAATCGTCACTCATTCCGAATGAATCCCCGAGGTAGGCGACACCGACAGTTTTCGCGGTGTAGTCGCCCGTTTCGCCGATCAGATACCAGCCGGCCGGTACGGGGTCGAGTTGGTCGGTGACTTCCCAGTGTGACGCGTAGCTGTGGCTGTAACTGTCCCAGCGGTCCGGGAAACGGTAGCGCACCTCGACAGGGATCACGGTCTTCGGGACGTGTAGGGTGGTCAGCGCGCGACCGTCGGACAGGTACGCGCCGCTCGAGGTTTCGGTCCACTCGGTACGGACGTCCGTGATGATGCCGAGTTTTTCCAGTTCGTACAGTCTCGACCCACGCTCGGCGTACCGGCCGACCGACGGGAGATCGTCGCCCCTCGGCTCGAAGTCGTCCACGTGGATCCTGTGCAGCAGAGGAACCAAGTACAGCGCGGATTCGGACTGGGGGAAGCATTCCAGAACCTCGGTAAATGCCGCACTCGAGTCGGAGTCGGTCTCGAATGCGTCGAGCACCTCTCGGACAGTCTGGCCGCTGTCGACAGCTATGCAGTACCTGTCGACATCCGGGCAGTACAGATCTGTGGACATGTCGCGCCACATCCTTCATTCGGTTGGTTCGTGGGAATCGGTGCGAACGAGGTTTGCGGTTCCCCGTTCGCTCCGACTAATGAAAAGCTACCGACTCACCCCACAGTTGCCAAGACCTGAGGTGACGTAATTATGTGCCACCACTCTTGGCTCACAGTAAGGAAAACACGGAACGTGCGTCTCTTGGCACCGTGCATGTGGCTCGCTAGAATTAGACGTGAAACGTCGTGCGGTGCCCACAGCTCGCACGCGAATTCACCCCCAAAGGAGGGTCGCACTCATGTCTACCTACACGCACCGTCTATCCGGGTCGCTGGCGCGCGATTGCGAGCTGCCGCTGCGCCGCACGCGCGTTTCGCCTTCCGGCACGTTCCACGCGCTGTCGAGGCGCGCCTGTCGGGATCTGGCCATCGGCCTTCGCGCCGGACGAACGCAAACGTGCGACCAGGGAGTGAACGGCTGAAGGCGCGGGCTTGGAGCCTGCCCATGGAAGGCTCCTTGTCCGCGCCTTCAGCCGTTCACTCCCTGGTCGTAGACCAGTCAGGAACATCCCGCACGCCGCGCGCTCTTCGTGACCTGCGCGGATGCCCTTTCGTTAGTGGCTTTCTCTTGGGCTACCCAATGAGCCACCCAGTGAGCCACCCGTTGAGCCACCGGCTGTCCCCTGGATTACCAGGGTTCCGTGTCACTGTCCCAAGCCGTGGATGGGTTCGTGACGGTGTCGCCGTAGGGCGGCCCGTCGGCCGAGAACAGTGCTGACGGTGCCAGCGGTTCGTCGGTTTGATCGAGGGTGTCGTCAAGGGCGAGGAGGTCGGCGACGGCGGGCGGGACGTACAGTTTTTCCCGTATCGAGGCGGGGATGCCGGTGTTGGCGCGCGCCGCGCGGCGCAGTGCGTCGGCTCGGCCGGGGATGACCGGTGAGCGCGGGAACGTGTGCAGGGTGACCGGTGGGATGGGGCGGGAGTCGGCGATCGCCCGTAGGACGATGGTGTACGCGCCCAGCCGCCGCAGATCCTGCTCATCCAGGTACGGATGAACGTGCCCCACCATCTCCTTGGCATCCCGCGGACCCAGGTTGAAGAATATCTTGTTCCGCGCGTTGCCGTCCACCGCGTCCTGCATGGGTTTGGTGAGCTGGTTGACGTATTGATGAGCCAGTACCAGGGACACGTGGAATCCGCGTAATTCGGCGAGCGCGTCGTCGACGCCGATCGGCAGATGCAGGAAGTTGTGCGCCTCGTCCAGGATGACGGTCGCGTCCAGCCGGGCGGATTCAGGTTGCCTGGCTCGTGCCCCCGCGGCGTGGATGAGGCCGGTGGTGAGCATCGAGCCGACCAGCCGCGCGGTGTCCAGACCAATGTCGTCCTTCGGCAACCTCGCCAGCAGGATGCCACCATCCAGGATCTGCTCGAACCGGAAAGTCGTACGCGGCAGTCCGAAAAGGCCGGCCGGCAGCGGGTGCCCCAGGACCGCGCGCAGCTTGGCCAGCAACGGCGCGGCGACCGCCAACCGGGCGCCGCTGGGCATCTGGTCCCACGTTCCCCAGAACTCACCCAGCGTGCCCTCTCGCAGCGGACCGAGCCGGGACCGGACCCCGGCGACGACGCCGCGGCGCCACGGGTGGTCAGTGAGCAGCCGGGACATCTGACCGAGCGTGCCGTTCGGGTCATGGGCGAGGGTGAGTGCCGCGTGGTAGGCGATGTCCGCGGAACGGTGTCCCCACCATCTTGCCCACAGCTGCCCCATGACGGCTGTTGCTGATCCGGCCGCCCGGTACGCCGCGCCGCTGTTGGGCGGGGAGGCGGTGAGGTCGAGCAGGTTGATCGCCGGCCACGCCTCCTCGTCGTCGGGATCGATGAGCACCAGCCGGTCGCCGCAGTCAGCGGGCAACTGGTCCAGGATTCCCCGCACCAAGTCACCTTTCGGGTCCAGCACAGCGATCCCGCGCCCCGCCTTGGCCTCTTCGACGGCCATGTGGGTCAGCAGGGTGGATTTTCCGGTTCCGGTCGGCCCCAGTACCTGCAGGTGCTGACGTGCGTCGGCCAGGGAGATCCCGGCCGGTGTACGGCGGCCGATGGTGGTGTGTCCGAGCACCTTGCCGGCCGGTCCAGTTCGGTCGCCGGCTGCGACGAGACGCAGCCCTCGACGGGGCGCGTGTTTATCCGTGGTGTCGGGCGCGGTGGCGGGCGGTCGGGCGCGCGGTGCGGGAGTGGGCACGTCGGGGATCCTCGTCGGTGGTAGGAAAGGGCCGAGACGGTAGCCGCTGGTCGGCGGCGGGTTCGCTCCAAGTGCCGGCTTCCGGAGTCCACAGGTCGGCCGTGGCCGGGCGGTGGCGGCTGGGCGCTGTGGCCATCCGGTAGAGCGCCGGTTCGGTCGGTATAGGAGTGAGCGCGCCGGCCTCGCTGGCAGTGGTGAGAACGGCGTGCCGGCCCGGCGCGCGGCGGGTGGACACGGAGCGGCGTACCGGCCACCAGGGTGCGGGGATCAGCGCGTTGGTCAGCAGCGCGTACCCGCGAACGATGTCCGCGGCCACTGCGGACGCGCCGCGACGGCCACGGCTGGACACAGCGGCCCGGACCTCGACGACATAGTGCGGCGCCGCCGCGAGCTTCGCCCGCGCGGCTCGCGCGGCGACCACGTCCATCGGCCGCGGCTCAGTGTCGCCGGCCACACCGTAGGGGCCGGCGGAGCGGGGGCTGTCCGGCCCGAAAATGTCCAGCATGGTGCCCACTGCGACGCGCACGATGGTCAGCGGCAGTCGCGCGACGCAGTGGCTGAGGCCGGTCGGAGCGGTGGGGTCGGCGGCACGTCGCAGGACGGCGAGCTGGCTGGTGCTCGGTCGACTGATCGCGATCTGCAGCAGGCCGCAGCCGGCCTCTCCCGCGGCCATCAGAGCGTCGAAGACCGCGTGGGTCTCCTCATTCCTGGACGGCGCCCACCCTGGCTGCCCGGCGCGATGCGGGTCCAGGGTGGTCTCGTCCCGGATCGGGTCCCATGCGGTGCGCCGGTACCGCAGCCTCCGTCCCACCACCGGCCGATCGACCGGCAACTGCGGCGTCATGGTGTGGGTGACGTGGGCGCCCGGCCAGGCCCGGGTGATCGCCCGGCTGGTCGGGTCGGCATGCACCGAGGGCGGTAGCCACAACCCGCACCGCAGCCCGTCCCGGGTCGCGTGCACCTCGAAGCTGACGTGCCTCGGCGTCAGCCGCCACCACCGGGCAGCGGGCAGGATCCCCGCGACCAACCGCCACAAACCCGCGATCTGCCGCGCACCCAACCCGTCCGGAACAGCGATCTCCAACCAGCACGCACGCTGCCGTGCGCGGTGGGTCGCCACCAACCGAGCGACCCACCACAACGCCACCATCGCGACCACGGCCGCGGCCACGGCCAGAACGACGCCCGGCGACGGTGTCGCCAGCGGCCATCTGCGGGGCGTACGCCAGTCGCCGGTCAGCACTCCGGTCCACAGCGCCCGCCCGCAGCCGGACACGTCAGTGTGGGCGGTGGCTCCGATAGCTGGCTCGATGGCACCCGCCGGAGCTGTGATGGTCCACATGAGAGCACCCCACGGTTTCTAGGAATGGAAGAGAAAGACCGGGCCACGTGTCCACTCACCGCAGTGCGTGTCGCACCTGCGAGGAACCATGCAGCGGCGACCTCGGGCGCTGCTTCGGTGCGCGGACAGTCGGAATTCTCGACTCGGACCGGACGGGGACCGTGGGGCCGGCGGTATTGGGAGACAGGGAGGAGAGCAAGTTGTCGCGCCAGCGCAGCGCGTACCGGGGACAGTTCGCGCAACTGGCATGCCGATCGCAGCCCGGTAGCGGTGCCTCTCGCCTGGCCGCCATCGACCAGGCAAGGCTGTCACTGCTGGAAAGTTCATGCCCGTACCGACGTAGCCCGGTGGACTTCACTCCGAATCCGTGCAACCGCACACCGGGAACGGCGTCCCGGATCGTCGCGATGACCTCGGCCGCCTCGGCGGTGCCTTGCCGGCGACATACCGACCCGACCCCAACCACCGGGCAGGTCGTCAAGTCCACCCCGGCGTCCTGATACCTGCGTACACATGCCCCGTAGTCGGGCGGAGCGAACCCTTGCAACACAGGGATGAACGGCAGATCCGGGGCGATGGTGGTCAACGTGAGGTAGTTCTGCACGGTGCGTCGTTGGTGCTCGGCGACCGACAGGCCGGTGATCGCGGTGATGAACGGTTCGCACATCCAGTCCTGCGGCGCCGCCCAGGCCAGGTTGCCGATCTGGTCGCGGTACCGGCGCACCCGGTCGGCGTAGGCGCGCGGACTGGGGCCGTGTGCCCAGCTGCCGTGGGTGGACAGTTCGGTGAATCCGCCCGAGTCCAGCGCCCACGGGCAGGTCGCGACCGGCAGGGTTCGATAGCGGCGCAGGGTGCGGTCGGACACGAACAGCGGCACGGTCAAATGCCGCAGCCAGTGCGGGTGGTGGGTGCCGAGGAAGAACCTCACGGGGCCGGCACCGGCGCGGCGGGGGTCAGGCACCGGCAGCAGGAGATGAGTAGCGGCGCGATCAGCAGCCCGCACGCTTTACCCACCAGTTGCCCGGGGACGAAGGCGAGGGTCGCGAACGCGAGCCAGACGAATACGACGCTGTCCACCGCGATCCCTGCGACGTTGGCCAGCAGCCCCCGAACGCGACACTGTGCGAGGGCGCCGTAGAAGGCGATCGCGACGGTTTCGCTGGCGCCGAACGCGATCGCGCTGCTGGTCGCGACGTGCCCATTGGCGGTGAGGTAGGACAGCACGGTCCCGGCGGCCAGCGCCGCCCACGCGCCGCGCGCGCCGAGGGTGTGCTGGACGGTGTTGCGCAAGGCCATTGCAGCGCCGGCGGCGTATACACCGGCCGGAGCGAGCAAACCGAATCCGACCGGCAGCACACCGATCCGCGCGGTGAGCGTGTTCGCCGCCACCACCGTGGCCGCGAACCCGGTCACCGCCGCCGTCGCAGGCAGGTGGCGCCACCGGCGGGACGTTGGACGGTCGGATGTGGGTACGCGCGGGGCGGATGACGGTCGCATGTCGATCCTCGAAGGTCCGGTCGACGACAGCACCGCCGACGGCGAATGAGCGGGCAGAGGCGAATGAGCAAGCGCAGCCCGGTGCGTTCGGGTAGACGCACCGGGCCGGGCAGCAGGTGTTCTACGGAAGGAACGGGAAGCCGGTGTGCCACGGCGTGTACAGGGCCGGGGCGAGCGCGGCGTGCAGGTAGGACAGGACGACAAAGGCGGTCACGCCGATCGCGAACGTTGCCGAGATTCCGGTCAGCACGAACAGGCCGACCACGATGCGCAGCTGCTCGTGGGAAAAGAGCGGCAGGCCGGTGGCGCGGCGCTGCTCGCTGTGCGGGTGGTGGACCTGGGCGGTGCCGCGGTGCGGTGTGGTGCCGGTCGAGGGGTGCTGGTGCATGGTTTCCTCCTTGGAGAGCGGTGAAGGCATGGCGGAGCTGAGTCGCCGCCGACCAAGTGCGTCGGGGTACGTGTGGTTGGCGTCGGGCGTGGCGCTGGGTGCTGGTTAGTGGGTCGCGCCCTGGTGGGGGCTGGAGGTGAAGCCTGGGTCTGTTCGAATGACACGCTGTTCTTCGGGCGAGGCTTGGGCAGAAAAGCCAACCCGGCGGTTGCTGCCTGCTAGGAGCGCGTGGCCGCGTCGGGCCGTGGCGAGGAAGGTGCGTTCGCCGGCGGTGAGGGTGAATGCGTTGGCGACGGCGCCGAGGGCTTGTGGGGACTGTCCGAGCAGGATGTGGGTGGCGGCGTTGTTGAGGACCGCGCGGCCCAGGTCGGAGTGCAGTACGTCGTCGACGTCCTGGGTGGTGACGGTGAGGGCGCCGTTGTTCTTGCGGATGCTTTTGGCCATCCGGTAGAGGAACCGTGCGCCGTGTCCGTCACGGAGCAGGGTCCAGGCTTCGTCGACGTAGACGAGGTGGCGTCGCGACCGTGTCGGGTCGGTGATGGTGCGCCGTACGGAGTCCAGGACGAGCAGGGTGCCGGCGGCGTGCAACTCCTCGGGCAGCCCGCGCAGTGAGTGCACGGTCAGGTGCCCGCCGGCTCGTACGGTGGTGGGGCCGTCGAACATCGCGCGGTGGCTTCCGGTGACATACGGCGCGAGCCGGTCGGCGATCGAGGTCCCGACCAGGCCGCGCTGCCGTAACGCGGCGGCGAGGTCGGCGAGAACGGGCGCTGGGCGGCGCCAGGTGCGCGGGTCGGTGGTGATGCCCGCGCCGCGGTAGGCGGCCATGATCGCGGTGTCCACCGCTGCCGCCTGCTCGGCCGATAGTGGCTGCTCCAGCAGTACGCCGAGCAGGGTGTGGATGAACAGCGCCTGCCCGGTCAGGCCGTCCGATCCACCGGCCGGGTCCGCGTCGATGTCGATGTCGATGTCGATGTCGACGTTGTGGGTGGCGGGTTGGGGGAGGTCGAAGGGGTTGATGCGTACACCGGTGCGGCCGAGGCGGATGGTGGTGCCGCCGACCATGGCGGCGAGGTCGACGTACTCGTCTTCGGGGTCGATGACGGTGGCGTCGGCGTCGAGGTAGAGGTTGCGCAGCAGGTCGAGTTTGGTGAGGTAGCTCTTCCCCGCGCCGGAGCGGCCGAGGATGACCATGTTGGCGTTGTCGCACGCCCACCGGTCCCAGACCACCACCCCCGGCGAGCCGAGGTTGGTGCCGTACAGGATCCCGTCGCCGACCTGGGCGGGCCGGGTCGGGTCGAGCGCGGGCAGGTCAGCGGAGGTGAACGGGAACGCTGAGGCCAACGCCGAGGTGTCCATGGTGCGCGTCAACCCGAGCGCGTCGACGGCCACCGGCAACGTGGCCGACCAGCCTTGCAGCGCTCGCCAGGTCACCGGTGTCGCCTGCAGCAGCATCGAGTCGGCCAGAGCCTGGACCTCGGCGAGGTCGCGGTGCAGCGCGTCCTCGGTCTCGGCGTGCACGGTGAGGTAGAGCGCGACCCGATACAGCCGGTCGTGGCCGCGAGCCAGGCGGCCGGCGAGGTCAGCGGCGTCGTACGCGGCGGCCTCCACTTCGGGGTCGTCGAGGTTGCCGTGCTCGGCGGCGTACCGGCGGGACGCCTCGAACCGTTCGCGTTGCTTCTTGAGCTGCCGAGCGGCGGTCAGGGTCGGGATCGGTTCGATGTGCAGTGACACGTCCAGCCGAGCGGGGTAGGCCAACAGCGGTTCGAGCCACCCGGCGGGGACCTCGGCCGGGTAGCCGGTGACGGCGAGGGTGGCGGCATACCCGTTCCCGGCCCGGACATGCCGGGCGGCGACCTGCACGCCATCCGGCGCGATCCGCGCACCCGCATCGGGTTGGCCGTCGTCGCCCGGTGGGGTGCCGCGCCGCAGCAGACCGAGCGGGCTCCATGACCGTGGTGGGGACATCAGCGGGTCACCTCCTGCTCGTCCGGGTAGGGCTGCTGCCAGATCGGTGGCGCGTTGTGGCTGGCGGTGATGACGGCGTCCGGTGGCGCGTACGCGGTGTCGTCGTCGTCGGGGTTGGGTTGGTCGGTGCGGTACGGGTCGGCGGCGTCGGCGATGACACGCCGGGTCGCTGGACCGTCCAGGACCCGGGCGTTGACCTCGCAGGCCGCCAGCGTCGCGGCGGTGCGTTCGGCGGTGTGCGCCGCGCGGGCGGCGGTGTGGCTGCCAGTGCCGGGTTGCCTCACGGCGACCAGGACACCGCGATGCAGCAGCTCGTGGGTGTCGGCGAGGTCGCGGATGAACTCGGCGTGCGACCGGGCGGCGGCTTCCAGCGCTGGGTGCGCGAGCGCGGGGGCGGTGTCGGTGATCAGGTCGGCCAGGCCGGTCAGATCGACGCGGTGGGTGCGGACCACGATCTGCGCGGGTGAGTCCAGGCCGTTGAGCCAGGACCCGAACCCGGCGACCAGCGCGGCCTGCTCGTCCGGGGTACGCAGCGCGAAGTTCACCGTCGTGCAGGCCGCGATCGCGGCGTGCCCATCGCGGCCGAGATCAATCACCCCGCCGCGGGCGATGTCGCGCACCGGCATCCGCAGCAACCCCGGCGCCGCCGGTCGCGCCGGGCCACCACGGCGACTGGCGGTGGTGCGGACCCATGCCGGGTCCTGGGCGGCCGGGCCGGTGCCGGCGGGCGCGAGGTGTTTGCGGCGCAGTTGGTGCAGCAGCGCGGCGGCGATCCACCGGTCCAGCGGGAGTCCGTCGCGGCGACCGACCGCGACCGCGAGCCCGGCGGCCGCGATCGGGACCGTGATCACGGCCAGCACCGGCAGCGGCACGTGCGGCGAGGCGAGCATCCACACGACCCACAGCCCCACGCCGACGACCGCGACGACGAGGATCTGCCGGGCGGTGAGGCCGAACATCAGCGTGTCCGGGCGGTCCACGTCGGCGGGCAGCCGGGTGCTGCCATACGGGTCGTAGTCGCTCACGTTTTACCTCCCGTCGGTGGGATTGGCCGCCGTCGTGGCGGTCGCGGCGGAGTACCGCCGCCGGGCTTTCCGGGTGCCTTCGGCGGTGTGCGGTGGGGGTCGTCGGAGAACGCCGGTCGCGCCGCGTACCCGGGTCGCCTGGGTGCTGCGTGAGGTGCGGGCGGGTCACTGAACGTGGCCCGCAGGGATCCCACTGGCGGTGTGCGGCGTGCACGGTCAGGTCCGGGATAGTTGCTGAAAGAGGTGGGCGCGGGTGGCTTCCCGGTCGCCGCGGTGGGCCGTCCCGGTGTGGGTGGATGGGAGAATGTGGGCGGCGCCGGACGCGTACCGGTCTGCCGCGCGGATGTGCCACCGGGAGCGTGGCTGAAAGCTGCGGCGCCGCTGGTGCCGCTCGGGGACGCCAGCGGAACCTGATGGATGGGTGCGTGCGAGAAGGTCGCCGCAGCGGCGGCGCCCGTGGGACGCCCCGCCCCGGTCGCGGCCGCCTTGGTCCGTTTCCCGGCTGCACGGGATCCGGCCGTGGTGGCGCGTGCTCCTTTGCTGGCGTGAGCGCCGGCCGCGGTCGTTGCGGCCTGAGCGCCCTTCGCGGCCTTGGCGCCTTTGGTGGCGTGGCGGCCGACGCCCAGGACGCCGAGGGTTTTGGCGATGATGATGGTCTTGACGATGCCGACGATGCGGGAATGACCGCCGCCGCCGAACGCGGCGCGGCGCGCCCAGAACGGGATCTTGACCATCAGCCACAGCAGGCAGACACCGACCAGGACGTTGACCCATCCGGCGGCGGTGGCCGGGGACCCGAGCACTGTCCTGCCGGCCGGGGACAGGTAGACCCGCAGGAACACCACCAGGCACAGCGCCTGTCCGAGTTGGGAGCCTAGGCACGCGACCAGGGTTCGCCACCAAGTGAACGCGATCCGTTCGGTCTGCGGGAGCGCGTGGCAGGACAGCGCGATCGGCGCGGCCAGAACCAGCAGAACCATCGCGGCCATCCGGACGATGAAGGTCACGATGACCATGACCGCCATCACCAACAGCGCGAGCTCCAGGAGGCTGCCCAGGAACCCGAGCCCGTTGAGTTGGTTGGTGATCATCTGCTGCAGTGAGGCGCTGACTGCGGCGGTGTCGACGCCCTGGCCGGCGATGGCCGCGGTCAGCCCGTTGGCCAGTTCGATGGCTTTGGAGATCAGCATCGTGCTGGTGTTCGCGGCGATGAACCCGATCGCGATCCGCGGCGCGATCTCGCGGATCCCGACCCTGGTCTGGATGCTCTCGCGGCCCATCACCAGGAACCCGCCGACCAGGATCAGCAGAATGAAGCAGGTGTTCGCCGCGATCCGGGTGGCCTCCCACAACTGCAGGACGCGCCCGTTGGTGGTGGGGTCCGGAGTGATCAGCACGGTCTGGCCCATGAACGTCAGGACCGGTGTCATCGCGGAGGCGATGACGCCGGCCAGCCACTGGGAGATCGCGTCGGTGATCCACCCCGTGACCGGGTTTGTGACCTCCGGCGGCGCGTCGGGGAAGCTCTGCTGTGGGCTGGGCGACACCGGAGTGGGCGACGCGGTTGGATGTGGAGCGCAGTAGCCTCCCGGCGGTGGCGCAGGCTGCTCCGGCCACGGCGAGGGAAGAACCCCGGGCGGGGGCATCACCGGCTCGCCGCCGACGCACGGCGCGGCCGCGGCCGGCCGCGCGGGTCCGATCCCCACGACCAGACTCGCGCCGACCAGACCACCAGCGAGCATCGCCACGGTGAGCGCTAGCGTCACGGCCCGGCGCGGCCCACCGGCCCGGCGCCGTGCGGCGTGAGTGGGCCCGGATGTGGATGTGGGGATCGTGGTCATCTCAGGCCACGAAGCTCTGCAGGATGGCCAACACCAGCGTCGCGAGACCGGACAGGCAGATGCCGACACAGGCGTCGCGCATCGTCTTCTTGCCCATCTCTTTCTGGCCGATGCCCGAGGCCATGTAGAGGATCGTTCCGAAGGCGAACATCGCTCCGAAGACCGCGGCGGCCAGGCCGATCAACCAGGTCTTGGCTCGCCCGATAACCGTGGCCATGTCCGCTGCTGCGGCGAGCGGCTCGTTGGCCACGGTCGCCGCGAGCAGCGGCGAGACCACCAACGCCAGCACCGCGACAGCGACCGCGATGACCACCGCCACGCGTACCGCGTTTCGAACCCGCCCGCCGCCGGACGGAGTCTCCGGCGGGGGGTTGGACACCGGTGAGTGCGATACCGGAGGTGAGGGAGGGGGTGGTGGCGTGAGACCGGACGAGGCGGAGGCGGGTGGAGGGTCGCAGAGCGCGCGACGATCGTGGACAACGGTGGACACAGGTCACCTACCGAGGAAGAAGGAGAGAGAGTGGCTTGTGGCGCGGCCGGCCGCGCGTTCGCGGTGCCGGGGCGCGCGGCGCCGACCCAGAAAGGCGGTCGCGGTGCTGGGGGCTTCGTGCGGGTGTTGGTCCCCGGAGGCCGGAGGGTCAGGCCTCGTCCGGCCTCCGGGGTGTGTGGGGGCGACATCCGCTCGGGGTTCGGGTGGGCGAATGTTCCCCTCACCCATACCAATGCCGAAAAAGAGGCCTCGACCGAACACGGCGCCCCGGAATTCGCTCAAAGATCACCGTCAGTGATCGCCGCGGCGAGGCGGGCCTCGGCTCGTTTTCGCCGCATCCGCAGCGCGTCCGGACTGGTCGCCAAGGTCGCGGCGATGTCGATGAGCAGCTCGTCACCGACCCGGGTGCGGCTGATCAGATCCGCCTCCTGCGCGGTAATCACCCGCGCCTCGACAGCGCGGGCGAGCACCAGGTCCGGATGCCCCCACGGCACTCGCGGGGCCGACGAACCGGGAAGTGAGGCGCGCCGGTCGGCATGTTCGGACTCGCTGCGCCGCAGATTCGCCGCCGCCTTGTAGGCGTGCCAGCACAGCCGCCCGCACAGGTCGGTGGCTGCCGGGTCAATCGTTTTGAGGTGTTCTAGGAACGAGGCCACCAGTTCGGCGTCCAGGTCGACGGTGCGGCCGGTGTGCCCGTGCGTGAGCCGGGCACCCATCTTGCGAAGGCCGGGGATCGCGACCCCGAACGCGCCGAGAACCCAACTCGGGTCACCGCTCTGCGCTCGGGTCACCAGTACCGCCCACGCCGCGTCACGGGTCTGGGGCGAGCACGACGGGTGCAGCAACATCGCCTTCAGTTCCAACAGCGGGATCGGGCGCGCCGGTAGCCCGAGACCAACCTGGCGACCGTCGATCGACAACGCCGAAGGACCGGTCACCAGCAACCGGAAAGCGGCGTCGATCTCGTCCAACAACGACCCGGACGGCGACCCTGACCGCGGCCTGCGCGGGGAGCTGGGAGTGGACTCGGGCGGCGCTGCGGCAGTCGACGCGTAGGCGCTGTCGGCGGCCTCGTTGTGGGCCGGTGATGCGGACATGTGATGTCACCTCAATGCGATGCGGGAGCCGCTGCCGGTACGTCCCGACGGCGGCGGGGACGCAGCACAGAAAGCGCCGACCGCGGGTAGCCCGGCGGGTGACAGCGCGGGTACCGGCGGCGCCGGAAGCGGACGTACTCGGTGAGCTACCCGCCCAGGTACGCGCTCTGTTACTCGGTCCCGGAGGTTGTTCACCGGAACCGCGCCGCCGCCTGGTCCACGCCGTCCCGTCGGGGACACCCGTCGGCGAAACCGCTGGTCAGCGGGGATGTACAAGGTCATGCAACGATGCCTAGGTAACTCATCGGGTGCCGCAGTCGCTGCAAGCACCGACATCTCGAAGCACCACACATCCCCGCGAATGTGACTCCGGTCACCCCTGATGGGAGGTGGTGTTCTGCGGTCCCGGTCGCGGTCACAGCGCGCGGGATCCGGCGAGTGCTCAGCCCGCCTGGCGGTCATAGCGGCGGACGAATTCCGGGTTTCGGTGTTCGGTCAGGGCCCCAAAAAAGGCATTGGTCAGGTGAGAGCAGTTCACCGACTCCCTCGCCGACCGTGGAGCCCCGCCATGACCTACATCGCGCCGCCGCCCCTTGCCCTTCCCGTTCGACGTCCAGCGCCGGACCGCGGCCTCGTCACCGACCTGGACCCTGACGTCTTGCCGCGCCAAGCCGTGCCCGCTGGCCGCCCGGGACCACCGTTGCGGACCCTGTCCACCGATCCCGGTTGGGCCGAGCGGCTGATCGCCGAGTACACCCAGCCCGGCGACCTGGTAGTCAACCTCGACGGCATCACCGCGCTGGCCGCGGCGGCCGGCCGGCTCGGCCGGCGGAGCATCAACATTGCCGCCACCGAGGCGCACCTGAACGCGCTGTGCCGCCTACGCGAGTCGGCCCTGCCCGGCACTCGCCGCGCCATAATGCGGGTCGGTTTTGTCCGCCCGGAGAAGGTCGCGGCGATCCTCACCGAAGACATGTCCCGGGTCACCGACCGCGCCACGCTGGTGGTCGCCAGCACCCGCCGCGCCGACCCCGCCGACCGCACAGGACTGCTGCCGGCGATCCGCGCTGTCCTGCGGCCCAGCGGCTACCTGGCCACCGTCAGGGTCCCCGCCACCCCCGCCACGCACACCGCTGCGCAGGCAGCTGATCCGCATGCGCCGATGCCCCGCGGCTCTGTGATCGTGGTCGCGCTGCGGAACCAGCTTCCGGTGGTCGAACCGCCCACCAGCGGCTGACCGCCCACCCCCTGGGTGCCCCGTCACCCTCGCTCCCGCATGTCACCCGGCGTCGTCCTGAAGGGACATCTGCCATGAGTCTTGCCCTCGTTCCCGTGACCGTCCGTGACGCCCGCGCGTTCCTGCGTCTCGTGCCCTCGACCGGTCGCCGGTACTACCCGCACTCGGAGCCCGACCGGGATACTCGCTTCGCGTTGGCCGTGTTTGACGTGGACGACAACCAGCCCTTCACGCGCACCACCCAGGCCCACACCGGCCAGTGGGAAGCGCGCCCGATCGCGGCCACCATCGCCGGCCAGCCCAGCACCGGGCAACGCCTGTGCGACGCCGTCACCCTCGAATTGGTCGACACCTACATCGGCGACAACTACCACGCCGCGCAGATGCTCTACGCCGCCGCTCGACGGGCCGCGTTCGCGCTTGGCTACCAGCGCGTCCTCACTCGCGCCGGTCAGTACACCGCCCTGCGGGCCGCTCGGTGGCAGTGGCAGCGAGTACCCACCATCAACGACGCCGGATCCTCGTACGCCTACGTCGCGCCCGGGCCCGCGCCGGCGCCTCTGGTCGCGTCGATCATCGACCAGTACCGGTGGCCGCGTTGGTGGCGCCTGCCGCACATGGACAGCGTCATCACCGATCCGCCGGACCAAGACCTGCAGATACCGCAGTGGGCCGATGCGGCTCTCGTGTCGGGCACGCCTGCCACGGGCTCGACAGTGGCCGGCCGGGCGCCTGCGGTGCGCGGGTGAGAAGCCGGTTGCACCGCCCGAACCCGCGGCTTCGGATCGGTTCGTTGTGCACAGGGTTCGGCGGTCTGGACCAGGGCCTCGTCGAGGTTCTGGGTGGTCAGGTCGTGTGGTGCGCCGACCCCGACCGGCACGTCGGCACCGTGTTGGCCAACAGGTTGCCGGGCGTACCCAACCTCGGCGACATCACGCTCGTCGACTGGGCCGACGTGCCGCCGGTGGACGTGTTGATCGCTGGTTTCCCCTGTCAAGACGTCTCCAACGCCGGCACCCGCGCCGGCCTCACGGAAGGCACCCGCAGTGGCCTCTGGATCTCCGTCGCCGACGGCATTCGCGTCCTTCGACCCCGCCTCGTGTTCGTGGAAAACGTTGCCGCCCTCCGAGTTCGCGGACTCGACCGGGTGCAGAGTGACCTGGCCGCGGCAGGGTATGACACGAGCTGGATATGCCTACGCGCATCTGCCATCGGTGCCGCCCACCACCGCGACCGGATGTTCATCCTCGCCGCCCGCCGACAGGATTCTGCCGACGCCGCTGGCACGTGACGGCAAGGGAGCCGGTTACCCCGACACTCCCATTCCCAACAACCTGCCCGCGGCGATCGAGTTGATGTTGCCCACACCGACCGCCAGCCCGTACGGCAGCAACGCCTCACCCACCCCGGGGGCGCACGTCAGGCCCGGCCTGGACCACCTCGCCCGACACGAAATGCTGCCCACACCGCAGACCGTGGACGCCGTGGTCGCCGGCGGCCGATGCGTCAGCGAGCGACGAGCCCACCAGCCTCGGCAGCAGGTCAACCTGACCGACGTGTGGCGCTGCCAGCTGGCCCCGCCCGGAGTCGAGATCAACGCCCGCGCAGCCGGAATCAAGCCGTGTACCTGCCGCCAACACAAGGCGCGGCTATGGCCGACCCCCCGCGCCTCCGACGGCGCGAAAGGATCCCCGAAACAAGCCGGCTCCCGCGGCGACGACACCCTGTCCGCCGCCGCGATGCGGGTCATGCCCACCCCCTTGAGAGGCGCCGGCCGCACCAGCCGGAATGCGATCGAGGTCAGCGGCTCTGGACCGCGCTTGGAACAAGCCATCGAGATCGCCGCCGGCACCCCGCCCCGAGAAGCCGTCACCGCCGCTGCCAATCTGCCGGCCTGGCAAACAGACCCGAACGCCAGCACCCACTGGGGACCATACGAAGCCGTGATCCGCCGCTGGGAAAACGTCCTCGGGCGGCTCGCGCCGGATCCGACCTCGATCGGCCCCACCGGGCGGCCACGGCTGAATCCGGTCTTCGTGGAATGGCTGATGGGTCTGCCCGAAGGCCATGTCACTGGGACCGCCTTGCCTCGCAGCGCGCAGCTGAAAGTCCTCGGCAACGGCGTCGTGCCCCAGCAGGCGGCTACCGCACTGCGGATCCTCCTCGACGCCCTTCCGGCCCCACTCAGCCCGAGCGCGCCTGGGTCATCGAAGGCAGGAACGCCGAGCACCGTGGAGGTGTCACTGTGACGATCCAACCGGCGCCGTACTGGCAGCGGCCGGGCGTCACTCTCTACGCCGGGGACGCCACCCAAGTCCTCACCGGCCTACCGGACACGTCAGTCGACTGCATCGTCACCTCACCGCCGTACTACGGGCTCCGTGACTACGCCACCACCGGGCAGTACGGGCTGGAACCCACCCCGCAGCAGTACGTGCGGAACCTGGTCGCCGTGTTCGCCGAAGCCCGGCGGGTGCTCCGCGAGACCGGCACCGTGTGGATCGTCATCGGCGACTCCTACGCCTCCGGTGAGACCGGACGCGTCGATGCCGCCAGCCACTATCCCAGCCTCGCCGACACCCAACCCGAACGCCGCGATCGTCGTCACCACACCCGCACCGGCCTACCGGCGAAGAACCTTCTCGGGATCCCGTGGCGGTTGGCGATCGCCCTGCAAGAGGACGGGTGGTGGTTGCGGTCGGCCGCAATCTGGCACAAACCCAACGCGATGCCCGAATCGGTTCGCGATCGGTTCGCCGTCACCCACGAATACGTCCTGCTGCTCACCAGAGCGAAGAACTACCACTTCGACCTGGACGCGATCCGAGTGCCGCACCGGAGCGCCGGTATCACCCCGCGCCCCGGCCAGACCCGCGACAAACCACCACGCCAACGGACCGGCAAATACCGTGCCGGCAACCCACAGCTGCCCCACGCACACCGCTATGCCGGCCTCAACGTCGGTGGCCGGCACACCTACGGCCACCCGCAGGGAAAGAACCCTGGCACCGTCTGGTCGATCGCCACTCGGCCCACCCGCCACATCCACTGCGCGGCCTACCCGATCGACATCCCGCTACGCGCGATCGCCGCCGGTTGCCCACCGGCCGGCACCGTACTGGACCCGTTCCACGGCTCGGGCACGACCGGCATCGCCGCCCTCTCCCTGCACCGCACCTACGTCGGGATCGACCTCAACAGCGAATACCTGGACCTGTCGACCACCCGACTGAACCACGGCGACGACACCGACGATGAGGGGAAAGAAGCCACCGATGTCGACTAGCCCGCCCCCACGCCAACCGACCACACCGCTCACCCTGGAGGAGATCCGCCAGCTTCCGGCTGTGGTTGACCTGGTCACCGCGAGCCGGGCGCTGGGCATCGGACGCACCCGTGCGTACGCGCTCGCCCGCACCAGGACCTTCCCGGTCACAGTCATCGAGGTCGGTCGTGGATACCGGGTGTCGACCGCCGCGATCCTTCGACTCCTTGACCCGACCCCGCTTAACTCCTGACCACAGCAGTAGCCCCAGTACGCCAGCGCTCCTTACCTGAGCGCCAGATACCACCGTCGCCCTGGGCGACGACGTTGTGCAGGTCTGGACTGCTGGTCGTGTCGGGCGGTCGCATCGAGACCGACGTGCACAAGCGTGGCCTTCCGCCCGAACCGCAGCGTCAGACGGTGGTCGACCGAAGTCGAGGCACGCAGGGTACCCGGTCGACCGTACGTCGAGAATTGGTGACGGGCTTGCCGCCGTTTCTACGGCACGCAGAGGAGGCAAGGTGTGCTTTGGCCGGAGGCGATTCCGTGTTCGCCGTTACCCAGCGCGCCTGGGGTTCTCGGCCGTGATCGCTCCCGGCGTGATGCTCGACCGGCGATGGGCGCGGTGTAGCCGATCCGCGATCAGTCGCGCCGGCACCTCTGGCTCGTGGTCAACCAGACGCTGCCCGAGGCGCCACCTGCCACGGCTGGCCTGACAGAACGCCGTACAGCTGGTCAGCTCCTCCCGCACCAGCGCAGTCCGTGCCCGCAACGAGCCCGGTACCTGAAGATCGCGCGCGATCTCGCGGGCCAGCATGCCGCCGTCTGGCGCCACCGCCAGGGTGCGCGCAACCTGCTCGCCCAGTCCCCGTTCGCTGGCGGCGCGAACGGCCCGCGCCTCCCAGAGGGGCGTGTTTTCGTAGGACCGCTCGTACATGGTCTGCAGCGGGGGAATGGTCAGTGCGGCCAGATCAGTGACCACATCGAAGACCTGTGTTAGCCGCCCGGGCCGTTCTGGATCGTGCGCCCAGTGATAGACCAGAAAGCCGCTCGCGGCGACTAGTCCCGTCTGAGCGATCACCGGCAGCTTCTGGAATCCGCGCACTGCGCCGACCAGCAACAGCTCCGCCGTCGCCAGGGGGATCGCCGCCGCCCGCGCGATCAAGTTCAACTCACCTTCGTTTGCCGCGGCGAGCAGCAATGGGAGCCGGTCCTTCTCCCCGAAGCCGTGGCTAGTCAGGTGCGGGTCCTCGGCCAGCACATAGCAACCTGTGTCGCGGCTGTCGGCGCGGCCGTGATCGGAGTCTGCGGGCGAGCGGGCGAGAGCGAAGGCCAGCCGCGCGAGAGGTACGTCATCGGCGTCGACCCGCGCGACCGCCTGGACGTTGGGGTCGCTGGCGCCCCAACTGTCGGGCACATCGACCACCCGCACATATGGGGCGTACATGGTCCGCCAGCGCGCGACCGCCATGGCCGGCTCGACGGCACGCGTCCGCTCCCGCGCCTGTTCCGGTAGGTAGCGCTCGACCTCAGCCACCACGTGCCGGGGACGTAAAGGACAGCCGCGTCGTAGTGGAGCGCGGCCAGCAGGCTGGTCAGGTTGTCGTTGCGGGTGCCCTCGATGATCTCGTTCATCAGCGCGCCGCAGTCGCCGACGAACACGCGAGCGCGTCGGCGGCCGCTCGGCGAGTCGTTCATGGCCGCACGCTACCCCTCGGCACCGACAACCCCGGACCCGATTTCCACCATCGAAACTCGGCGACCATCGGCGGATGCTGGCAGGTTCATCGATCCGTCACCCAGCGCGATCCCCAGACGAGTCCGTACAGAATGCGCTGTCGTCTGTGTCACGGCCGGCAGGATCAGCCGCGCGGAGTCACCCGCGGTTTTGACCAAGGTGGAGCGAGGCTGTGTGCCGCCACCCGGCCGGTCACCTTCCTTCACCGGCACAGCCTGCGTGACGCGTTCCCCCTTTTTCAGGCTAGTCCGTCGTTCACCGCCGGTCGGATGCATCCGCTTGTCGATCCTTGTCGCACCCTGCACCCTGCTCGTCGCCCCGGGCGTAGGTGCAGTTCCCCGCGTCCGCTCGAACGGAGCCACGCCCGTGTCAAAGCCTCTGCTCGTCATTGCTCTTCCCCTGGTATTGATTCTTGTCGCTGCCCTGGCGATCGCCGGCCGCCTCGGACTGACTGGCGGATCCACCGGCGGGTGCGTGCCGGCCCTCCCGCCGGACATCGCTCGCACCGGGATCACCGCCGAGATGTTCAACAACGCCGCCACAATCGTCACCGTCGGCCAGCAGATGCGGATATCCCAACGCGGCTGGGTTATCGCGGTCGCCACCGCGATGCAGGAATCCAGCCTGACCAACACCAGCGGCGGCGACCGCGACTCCGTAGGCCTGTTCCAACAACGCCCGTCGCAAGGCTGGGGCACCCCGGCGCAGCTCCAAGACACCACGTACGCATCCCAACAGTTCTACCGAAAACTCCTGACCATCCCGGGCTGGCAAACCCTCCCGCTCACCGTCGCGGCCCAGGCAGTCGAACGCAGCGGCTATCCGGACGCCTACGCCAAACACGAACCACTGGCCACCCGCATCGTCATGGCCATCGCCACCAGCGTCTGTCCGATGGCCGGACCGTTCGGCCAACGCGTCGTCGCGTACGCCAAACGCCTCCTGGGAACACCCTACGAATGGGGAGCCGGCGGATATTCCGGCGCGACAGGCGGACACATCGACTGCTCAGGACTCACGATGTACGCGATCTACCAAGCCAGCAGCGGAAAGATTCGGATACCCCACGTCGCAGGTCAGCAAGTCCCGTACGGGCACATCATCCCGAACAGCCAGATGGCACCGGGCGACCTTATCTTCTTCTACACGCCCGGAGACGCCACCGGACGCCAACACCACGTTGCCATCTACCTCGGTATGCTCCCAACCGCATCAAAATCCACCCAACTTGCACCCTGGGTGATTCACGCCCCGGACGTCGGGCAGTCAGTAAAAGAGGCAATTCTCTGGCACGACAGGGACGTCCAGACTGCGGTCCGCTACGGGTAGGGTCACCACTATACTAGGTTCTCGCGGGCACATGTCTCAGCAAGATAATCGGCTGGCGCGTGCGTCATCGTGTCGCTGTCTCATCGCTCGTCGTCCGCGACCGACGAGCATAGTTGTGCCGGTGCTCTGCAGCGCGCCACCGCTTTGCCATGCTCGAGTGGGTGCGACGGGAATGCCTGGGAGATCATTGACGCCGTGTATGGGCCAGTCGAAATGATACATCACGTCCCTTGAACTCGTTCTTCGTAGCCAAAATCTCACGGCGTGCTATGTGTGAGTGCAACGCATCGTTCTCAAAGTCTACTGGCACAAAATCTCGGCGAGTGGAACACAGGACGACGTACACGAGTTCAAGGTCGAACCATTTGAGGAATGTCGCCTTCGAGATCCCTTTGTCGGCGTTATGGGGACTTGCTTTCCAGTCGTCGAAGTATCTGGTCAGTAGGGGGCGGCCATTATCGAGGTCGCTGTCAATCACCTCGGAAGACATTACTATCTGAGAACACGCGTCCCGCATCTTGGCGTCGAACTTATCCTTAGAATGCACGATGTAGAGCCTTTGGTTGTCTTCGTCAACCTTGAGCAGGTCGAAGAGTTCAATCTTGCCGCGGTCCGACCGGGCGAAGATTTTGTCGCCATAGTGGAATCCCGCTACCAGCGCCTGTCTCTTGTTAAAACCGTCTTCATCTTCGTCATCTCTCCATGTGAGGAATGGCACGTCGGCGAGCAGCACGGGGCGGCTCGTCGAGAAGACCTCCTCAATGAAGTCTCGCTTGAGGTTTTCAAGGAAATCGCCCTGACTTCGGTACCAGATCTTGTCCAGTCGAAAATATGTCTGCCCTTCATAGTCGACTTCGCCGTGCAAGAAGTTGATTAGCTTGTCCCTAATCCTCGTTGCGTGATCATCGGGATCGATGGAGTAGCTAATTCCAAGGCTGAGAGCATGGTCTCGAAATCCCTCGACAGTTCTGACAGATGACGCACATATGCTCCTCATAGCCTCAACGAGGCGTACCTTATCGGGAGGCCCTGTTGAGATTTCGAGGCGGCCAATTTTGAAGTCCGAACCAGCATTGTAGCGGGTGATGTCACCCGGGTCGGACATGTCTAGGTCAATCTCGGCACTGCCGAGCAATACTTGTCGAAGGTTCTCGACGAATCGATCGGTCAATAGTCCTTCGATATCCTTGTTGTTTTTTATCGGGTATAGGTTGTCCAGAAATGAGAGTTGTAGGGCTTGATCTGCATTCGGCTCCGGGAGTGTCTCCAACTCGGCGACGAGGGCAACAACTTCTGCAAGATCGAGCCGCTTGCGCAGTACAAAGGCGGCCTTGATCTCGACCGCCGGCGGTCGGGCGGGATCGATGATGCTTCGCAGGTAGCTGCTATTCGCCAATAGTGAACTGTCGATCCGTCCTACTAGTTTCTTCCAGACCTTCCCGAAAGTATCGCTCCGGTCTATGGAATGTCCTCGCCTGTAGGTCTCTACTCGACTCGTCCTTGTGCCGGCGAACTCCCGGACGGCCGATTCGCTGAAATTGTTGGCAATCAGTTTCTTGGCTGTGTCGAAGGGGAAAGAATAGTCAACGAGCCCTTCGATGATGCGATACCCAGCGCCCGAAGTGATGGCAAATACTGCTAATTTGGTTGCGATAAACAGGCAGGCATCTGCACTTTCGGAACGAAACAACTTCACGTCGTCAGGCACGGAGAGGTGGCCCTGAATAAATGGTAGTAGTCCCACATTGTTCTTGCGCCTCACATACAGTGCGATGCTGACACTGTCAAAGTCCTGAACGATCTCCACTTTTCTTAGTGGTTGGTGCTTGAAGGGCTCATCCTCGACAAGTTGTCCATAGATGGAGACTACCTCGTCGATTCGCTCGCTCGGACTAACGTCTTCGGGCATGGTCAGCCGCCAGATCGCGATGTTCGAGCGTTTGCCAATACTCATCGGCTATGCCTTCGTCTAGTTCCACGGCCTGCGCAGATCAACGAAATCATCACCGCGCGACCATACGGGCACCTATCAGTCTGCGCTTCGTGACGATCTGATCGCGGAGAGTTGACTAAAGGTTGAGGCTGTCCGAGCCTTACGGACGACAGGTACGCGATCTCTTACCGGATCCTGGCAGTCAGCTCTAGTGCGGCCCATAGCTCGGCTGGAAAACACCGAGGTGGCCAGCGGCTCGTCATCGCGAGTGGCCGCAGTGGTGAGTTTCCGGAGCTGGTCAACGAGCTGATGGAGGCTCGTAACCTCGAGGCCGTGCCGCCCGGCATCGAGTGGGCAGACGCTGAGATCCGCGGCATCCGCTACCTCAAAGCTCAGGGCAAGCGACTTGGCTGCGATGAGCGCCGCATTTGACCTCTGCTACGACTGCGCCGCGGCCATCCGAGCCGAAGGCATCAAACCCTAGCACGATCACCAAGCGGCAGCGTGAGACCAATCAGCTGTCAGCACGGAAGCGTCAACCATCTCAACCACCCAGGCGCCCACCGTATGCTCCACCATCACGCCCGTCCAGAGGACCGAAGCATGGCCGCTAATCGCCGGAAGCTGCTGTCGAAGGAGCTGTACCAGCAGCTAGAAGCTGCTGACGACAACACCCAGCGTCAGGTGGCACAGGTAGTGATGGGCATGGCATTGGACGCCACTCCAGACTCCACAGGCCGGGCCGATGTCGAGGCCGCACTAAGTGCTGGCCAGGACGGCGACTCCGATCTGCGGCAGTGGCTTCAGCAGACGAGCAAGGCCGCTGGCATGGCTAGCTATGAGGCCGAGGAACTGGACGGTAACCGTTCCGAAGCCGAGCGCTCCTGGAGATCGTCCGGTGATATCAACGGCCAACGGATTTACCTGGGTACCTGCCACCAAGCCAGCCGGGCCTCGATCGTGTTGGACAACAGTGACGTCGCGCCGCCGGTCATTCTGGGCGACCGAACCCTGACCCGGTGAATGGTGGGGCGACCGGCGACGCTGCACAGGGTCGATCCGACACTCGCCTGCCTGAACTGCAGGCTTCAGGTGAAGACATGCGGGTGGCCGTGCCGGCGACGGGGGGCGCTGGCACGGCCACGGACTTAGCGTGACACCTATCCATACGATCGAGCAACGCACGTCGCGGTAGCGCGCAGGAAAGTTTGCCGTGCAACTGCTCGACTGGACACAAGGATCGGTAGGCCCGGCCGGAGCGTGGGCCTCGGTGGGCGGTCGGGGAACGGGAGCGACTGGGGCGCCGGAAACACCGTTGTTGTGTAGGTTTGTTCCCGTGGCCGGTGGAGCTGGGTGACTCCCGGCCGCTGGCCGGCAGGCCGGATCGCGTACGTCAGGTGATGTGCGGTGGGGGCCTGCCGGCCGCAGGTTTCAGGGGGCGCGCAGGTTGGAAGCCAGCGAATACGCCACAGTTATGGGCACAGTTGCCCACCGCCACAACCCGGCACCGCCTCAAACGTACGGCGCAGCGGCTCGGCAATGTTCAGGAGCAACTAGCCGGTCACCAGCAACGCATCCTCGTGCCGCGCCGCGAGGCTAGTTAAGCCGCCAGAACTGCCACCACCGGCGTGGTCGCGGTGGAGGCGGTGTCCACGGTGCATGTGGAGCAGTGGTCGTAGCGGGCGGGGGTGTACGGCGGTAGTTCGGGTCGGGTTCGGGCGGCGCTGGGGGAGGGAGGGCAGATGACACTGTTGGCGGGTCTGGCTGGATTGCCGGTGGCGCCGGCGCGGGAACGATCGCCGTGGCGGGTGGCAAGTTCAGGGCATGCCCAGGGACGTTTGGAGTTCCGACCGGGAGCGTTGTCGTGCGAGTGCTGGCACGCTCTTGTCGACGGAAAGCTCGGAAGGCTTCGACATCGCTGTCGAGCGCCCACAGTCCGGTGCCCTGTCCGAGGAGGTAAGGGGTATACCAGCGGCGGCGCCCCGAAAGAATCTCGGCGAGAAAGGTGTAGCCGTCCATCGTCCCGGTTCGGAACCATGATGACGACGTGCGCGGGGTTCTGTTCCGTGCCGGAGCGTGGGCGACGGTGGCGAACACCTGCAGACGAGCCCGGAACGCCAGGTCACGATTACCGGGATCTGCCCATGGGGCGAGAGGCCTTCCTCGGGGGTCGTTCTTGTCGATGACCCGAAAGCGGATGGCGGGCAGCGTGAACAAGGCCGTGGTCAACGCCTTGGTGTCCGGTCCTTCAACGATCCACCAACAGACCTGTCCACCCTTGGCTCGCCGTGCTTGCGTCCGCTTGGTGAACTGAGTGGACCGCAGCTGCACTTCCAGGCAGTACGCAAGTTCCTGGACGAAGACGTCGGCTCGTGTCGGTGGGTGCTCGGGGATGGCTGTGTAGCCGAGCTGGCGGGCGATCCTTGTCAGTCGGAACTTCACCCATTCGTGCTGGGCGGTCTCCTGGCCCCCGCCGCTGTCGTGGCCGGCCCAGTGATCGCACGAGCGGTCGACAGACTTGAAGCGGAAATACCGGGGGTTGTATCTATTGCGGGGGTTCTCGTGGGACACGAGTTCGACCTCGCAACCAGCCTCCGGGCAGACCAGCGGGAGCCGCGGTGACTGCCGAACAACCGCCCAGTCGTCCGGATCGCCGACCCATAGAGGGGTCGACCGCGGCTGATGCCGGAGCTGGGCATGCCGCTTGCGGTCCGGGTGACGACACGAGTCAACGGCTCTGTTCGAGTCCATGTCTCTGTTATCGCACAACCCACCCGTCGGCGGCGCGTGAATAGTGAACACGAGGTTCGCGCTTCGTTCTGTTGTTGCCCTCAGATAGATCAGGGTTCCACTGGAGAAGGGTTCGTTGGGTAATCGACGACATCCCAATGCCGAGCATCCGTGGATAGCCTGCTGCCGCCCTCAACAGCCGTAGGAGGCCGCAGACCCGGCTTCCATGTGGTTGCCTGCGAATATCATCCACGAGCGACATGACTGTTGACCGTCGCCCAGGCTGAACCTTCCTAAGCCCTCGGGGGAAGTTCGTTACCGGCGTAGCTCTCCGTCCAGAATTCCGTTGACGAAGGCGTCGTACTCGGTGTCGGTGAACAGGTGGGGTGGCTGCTGCGGGTTTTTCGAGTCGCGGAGGGCGACGATGTGGTGGTCCAGGAAGGCGATCTCGACGCAGTTTTGGCTGCCGCTGCTGCGGCTGCTTTTTTGCCAGGAGGCGTTCTTGAGCTGGTTGGTGATCCATTGCGGGTCGAGGTCGTTTTTGTTCATGCGAGGTCTTCCGCGATCGAGGCCAGGACTCGTGTTGAGTCGGCGGTGGTTAGGGCGTCTTTTTGGAGCAGGTCTTTGATGTTGCGGTATCCCTCGACCTCCTCCTTGCTGGTGAGTTGTAGTGCTGCGCGTGTGGACTCGATCGACACTTGGTCGCGTCCTCCGGGGAAGGTCATGTACATGAACGGCCCGTCGACGCCGGCGTGAGCGCCGGCTGAGAAGGGGATCACCTGGATGGTGATGTTCGGGTCGTTGTGGGCTAGGTCGACGAGGTGGTGAACTTGGGCGCGCATGACGCTGCGGCCGCCGACTTCCTGCCGCAGGATGCCTTCGGTCAGGATCACCTCGACCTGCAGCGGCGGCTGCCTGTGCAGAGCGACCTCTTGGTGTTCGAGTCGCAGATCGACGAAGCCGGTGAGCTGCTCGTCTGTCCAGACTTTGGTGCTCTGGGCTATGGCCCGCGCATAGTCGGGCGTCTGTAGGAGTCCGTGGATGACGCCAGGATTCCAAACGAAAAGGCGGGAAGCGGTGTCGATGCTGACCAGGTAGCTGTTCAGGAGGTCGCTGACGACGTTCCCGTAGCGTTCCCAGTAGTCAGGCTCGTTGCCGCGTCGCACGAGGTCTCTGAGTTCTTCCTGAACGAGCGTGTCGGTGAGTTCGTAGACCAGGAAGACGTGCGGCAGCTGCTGGAGTGTCAGTGCCTGTGTGCCGTTCTCGATCTTGCTGACTGTGGAGACGGCCTTGTATCCGAGCTTGGCGGCGGTCTCGGCCTGTGACCAGCCTCTGTCCTCGCGGATCTGCTTGAGCAGCGCGCCCAACCGGCGCGTGCGCGGCGTTGCCTCTGCCATGACCACCTCCTCCTTGTGAAGCCTATCTGCGCACGATCCGCGCGCCGACTCAAATACTGGAGGAAAATATTCCTACGCGAACTGTTGCCCGTAAGGCTGGATTCCAGTAAAGATAGTCACAGCGGAAATCCAGAACTCTCCGGGTCTTGTTCACCACACAGCGTTAAGTCCGCCGGTCCGGGAGACCTTAGAGCTGCCCCCTGACAGGGCACCTAATCGGGCCGAGGAGGCGATCATCCATGGCGAGCGACCTGCGCGAGACTTCTGCAGATGTGGACCTGAGCCACATCGATGCCGAAAGACCTGGTCACGCGCGGTGGCTGACGCGGTTCCACCTGGATCGAGACGATGGACGTGACAGGTGTGTCTGGGTGTGGCGTATCGCCCACGGGACGGTCCCGTCTGGATTGGTGAGCCTGTGCTGGGACTCCCAAGAGCCCTCGGTGTCGGTTCTGACATCCATCGGCCAGGTTCGTCGGATCCACGGCCACAAGGGTGCGACTGAGCTGGTTTGGATCGACGATCCGCCCGGCAGGCGCGCACCCGAACGCGCGAAGTCCGTCAGTCGGGAGGCGGCGGTGACCTCATAGAAGCACCGAGGCCGGGTACGGGGCTCGCCAAAGACACCCGCACCGGCCTCGGTTTCCTACTCGCCCGCATCGTTGAGGAAGGGGCATGTCCAATGATCTATGACGACCTGCGCAAGGCGCAGGCGGCCGCCCGAGGAAGTCGGGGGACGCCGGGCCGAGACGAAGTTTTGCCGCCGCTGTACAGGCAGGTTGAGGCACTGGTCGGCCTACCGGCTGGCCGGGAGTTGTCGCTGGTGAAGGCCGAACCAAAACCCGCACTGAAGGAGGACTCCTGGCCCGCTAAGGGCGCGCCGGTTCAGCCTGCCGCGGCGATGCGGGCCGAGGTGTCGTGATGGCGACCGTGCCGTTTCACGCGACCGCTGTTGCGGGCCGTCCGTGCCCAGCCGATCGCGGGCGCGCGAGTGTGGCGGTGTTGGGGCTGGGCGACGTACGCGCGGCCTCGCCGGTCCAAGCGCTATGCAGCCACGATCCCGACACGGAATTCGCCTTCCATGTCGCGCGTACGCGCAATGGTTTGACGACCGCGTTGGCCGCGTCGCGCTGTCTGCGGTGCCGTGAGCCGATCATCGGCATCGACGCCAACGGCGACGGCAACCCTCCGCACGGCTGGATGACCACGGCCGAGTACGCGCGTCGCCGTGTGCCGCCGTCGCGCAACTCGTTGATCTGACCTGTGCGCTGTCGCGACGGCCGTCACGAACCCATCGGGCTGTACGTCCCTGGCTGCGGACTTGAGGTCTGGGTTCCGGCAGGTGGATGGGTCGATCTGATGGCTGCACGCTGCCGCCTGTGTCAATGCGCGCTGGTCGGCCTTCGGGCATGGACGACGCCGTCTGAGTCATGGGTGCCGCTGGTCGAGCTGTTCGGCCGGCCGCACGAACCGCACGCCCACCCGTTCCCTTGGCCGTTGGCCTGAGGGATCTGTTCAACTGCGAAGGGGATCGTCGATGATCCGCTGTCCTGGTCACCAAGTCGTGGCGCCGAGTCGGCTGCACGCGGAGGCCGTTCTTGAGGGTCACGTCGACCTGCTACGTGGTACCTGCGATGACTGCCAGCTGACAGTGGTCGGAATCAACGTCGGCAACGGCCGCGACGTGGTCTGGTTTCCCGTCGCCGAGATCGTCACCCACCAGCGTCACTATCAGCGGAAGCTCGCTGGTGCCGCACCACTTGATCCGCGATTGACCAACGGCGAACTGCTGCCGACCCTCCTTGCGGAGGGCAAGGTCGCTCTGGCGGCGGCAGTCACCGGACGCGGCGCATGACCAACTTCAAGCTCCCCGTCAGCCGTACCGCTGATCGCTGCGGCGGCGGGTCGAAGGGCGGTAGCGCTGCAACGGTCGGGCCGGGGTGGTGGGAAAACAACCAGCCTGCCCGTTGCGGTGTTATCGCCCGGCCTTTCTTCGAATACGAAGGAAAAATGCATCTCCCATGTCGTGTAGCGACATGAAAGGCCAACCTACTCCGACGCTGCGCAGCAGGACGATCCTGCGCGGCGTCGGGCGGACGGTGTGGCGCGTGTGGTGGCGCTCGTACGGCTGGCTGCGCCGAGCACGGGCCGGAAAGCACCATGATCGCCTTCTAGCTCGGCGCTGCGCCGAAATCGACGCCCAGGTCAGGGCCGAGGCCGAGCACCGCGCAGACGGAGCCAACTACGTCGACTGGATGCGCTGGCCGGCCCACGAGTTCCGCCGTCAGCTAGCCAACTACCTGAAACACCGTCGTTTCCTCAGAAACCGCGACGACCGCCCGGCCTGACCGGCTCGGCTATGTCTGTTTTCCCGCCGGACGAAGAGAATTCGGAGCCAGTTCGATGCGAATACCTCACCACTCCAGCTCTGGCCGGAGGTCCGCATGACCACAACCCCTGCCGACGGCACCGCAGAGGAATTAGCGGCCCCGGCAGTGCTGGTGATCGACGAGATCGACCAGCGCGTCCAAGCGGCACGTACCGAGCACGAAGGGCATGGCGGTGCAATCCAGCCGCCGCTGCTCGTTCTGGGCATCAGCGAACGGGTCGGCTCGAACTGGCTTACAGACACCCTGCAGCCGGTGTTGGCCGCCAACAACGAGCCGCTGCGGCAACAGATCAGCGCCCAGCACCCCCTGTCCACGCTCAACCCGGCCATGGCCGCGCTGCATGACCTGCACTCCGCCGACCTCGACGAGGCAGGCCAGCCAGGACAGCCGTGCGAGTTCAGCGGGCTCGGTCAGCATTGGCTGGCTGGATTCGTGGCCAGCAAGTACAGCTCGCCGCGCCAGTTAGTCAAGGAGACCAACCTGTATTTCGGCGTACCGAACCTGCTGCGCATCTTTCCCGACGCCCCGATTGTGGTGCTCACCCGCTGCCCACTGGGTGTGGCCAGCTCATTCGCGCGCGGCCGATTGTGGCAGCGATGGCGCTACCCGGACCGCTACGACCAGCTCGCACAGCTTGCCCGCCGACCCGGACACCAGCGGTGGGCAGCGATGCTGCCCCGAGACAGCCCGTCGGATCTCATCGGCATCACCCGCCTGGTCGCACTCGGCGCCCTGATCACCGCCGCTGCCGTCGCCAGCCGGGCGTATGCCCACGTTCCGTACGAGCAGCACGTGCTCAACCCGTCCGGGTGCATGGCCGACCTGGCGCCTTTCCTGGACATCGATCCCGAACAGCTCACCACGCTCACCGCCACCGCGCCAACCCGGCCGGCGATCGGGAAATCGACAGCCGCCAGCAGCCAGCGAGACGACACTTTCACCACCGCGACACCCAGGCCCACCCTGGACGCGGTCCTGACCGCCGAGCAGGCCCAACTGGTCGACGACGAACTCGCCGCCTGCCTGACACGTGCCGCGGACCTGGTCCAGGCCGGTCTCGTCGACGCCGACACCTGCGCCCGGGCGCAGACCTGGCTGGCAGGAGCCCACCTCTATCGGCTCACCCGTTCACGCAGCCGGCGAACCATCCGCCGCCGTCCCGTCTGCGTCCCGCCGGTCGACCCGGCGTACGTCACCTCCCACCCACCCGTTCGCCCGACAGAGCCGATCGACGATCCCGATCCGCCGCCGCCGAGCACGGACCCGCGCCGTCCGGTCGAGCCTGTCCGCCCGGATCCGCAGTGGCGCAACCTGCTGGTCACCAACGTCGAATTCGCCGAGCTGCTCAACCAACTGGCCGACCTCGGTCTACCCAACACCCACACCGGGACCCACCTGCTGCACATCCCGATGCCGCACGAACGGGGCGGCCGGATTCACCTGCACCCGGCCACGAAGCAGTGGACCGTCAGCCGCGGCTACGAGCACCACCCGGCGTACTGGGTGACCTGGATCGGCGCCGCGGCCTTCGCCGCCTGGACCGGTGCCCGACTGCCCACCCGCGCCGAGCTGCACCGCCACACCCTGGGCGCCGAACCGACCAACACCATGTACGCGGTCGGCGACGTGGTCGCCGCGACCGAACCCGGCCGCAGCCAGCTCGACATCCACCACCGGGTCGGCAACCTGCAGACCTGGTGCGGCGACGGCCCACCCGGCGGCCGCCACCAGCCCGTCGCGAGGTACCTGTTCGGTGCCGCCTGGAACACCCCAGCCGGCCGGACGGCCATCACCGCCATTCGATCCCGCCAGCTGCTCGGCGGCTCACGCGGAATCGGCTTGCGCCCTGTCCGTGACACGGAAAACCGGACGCTGGAGACCGCCGAGCTGGCCGGCGGGCTGTGGCGCTGGATCCACAGCCTCCGCGACCGAGCCCAACCGCTGCAGACCCTCGACCAGACCGTCCTCGACCTGCTCGCGCCCACCGCCCCAGCCTGCGGTCGCGGCGGGTCAGCCCAAGCCGATCGCTGACTTCGGCCCCATGTACGAACCCGCGCCCGGAAATCCATCCTGGCACAGCTGCACGAAACGCTCGCTGAACCCGCGCCCCGGCAGGTCAGCGATCGTCACGAATTCCACTCCTCTGATCGGTCGGGAGTCCTTACCGGGCTCACCGGCCCCGACTCGGCCGCCGACTCGGCGAGCCTCGAAGGTGATGTGAACAACGTGCGCCCCAACGTGATCACATACGTACAGCATCCGGCCGACCTCGACAACGACGCCGGCCTCCTCCCGGACTTCCCGCACCAGCGCCTCGGCGAGGGTCTCGCCATCCTCGACCTTCCCGCCGGGAAGGCTCCAGGTGCGATCGCCATCGGTGTCCTGGTCCAGCAACAGAATCCGGTCGTCCTCGATGACGATCCCGGTTACGCGGATATGCACCCAGCGACCGTAGCAAGCCGCTGGTCCGCAACAATGGCGGTGACCCGGTGACTACCGAACGTGTCGCACATGTGGTCGTCGCCGCGGGTGGGCTCGGCACCAGGGCCGCGAGCTGGTCCCAGTTCCTGCCCAAGGAGTTCTACCCCGTGCAGGGCCGGCCGGGCATCGCGCACCTGCTCGACGAGATCGCCGCCGTCGGTCCGGCGCGAGCCGCGATCGTCTACCACCCGTACTACGAAACGTTCGTCCGCTGGGCACGCTTGACCCTGTCGGCCGGTGCCCAATATCGCTACCGGACGCTCGCGCGGCAGCCTGTTGCGATCCGCTCGGCTTGGGCCGACCTTGATGTCATCTTCGTACGTCAGCGCGGCGACTACGCCGACATCACCTCCGTACTCAACGGCGCCGCCACCCTCCACCCACCCGGTGACCTCTACCTCGCCTTCGCCGACAACCTCTACCCAGCCGCGCCGCCGATGCCGATGCTGGCCGCAGCAGCGGCGGACACCGTCACCGTGCTGGCTCGTCCGTTCGACCTCGACGCGGCCGCCCATCGCGGAGTGATCATCTGCCCTGACACGACCGTCAGCGGCCGTCCCATCATGACGTCCTTGATCGAAAAACCGACCCGCGACCAGGCGGTCCTGCTCCTGGACCGGTACGGCCACAACGGTCTACGACTGATGGAAGGTCGCGCCCGGCTCACCCAAGACTTCGTGGAACATCTCCGGAGCGAACCTCCCACCGGTCCGATCCACGAACCAAAGTTGTCACTGGCTTTGGCGTCTTACAGCCGCAAACGACGCGTCGAGATCCTGACCACCACCGCGCCGGTCATCGACCTCGGAACCACAGAGGCGGACTCGCGCCTCGATCCATCGCACTGCGGCTGACTTCAAACGCTTGGAATCCGACGGGTCCGTAACACGAACGGTTCGGTGATTAAAGGCGTCGGCGGCCCCACGCACTGAGGAGCCATATGGGAGTGTGCGCCGATGGCCGCCGGGATCATGATCGACCGTGACGGTCCACGCCGCCACGAACGTGCTGCAGGGGCTTGAAAGAGTTCGGCCGGCTGCAACTGAGCCCACGTAGTGCCCGACGGCGTGCCAAGCGGGCTCGAGATGGCACATTATGGCCACGATGTCCGATTCGGCGGGTAGAGTGCTCCTCTATCCAAGGCTATCTAAGGAGGGCTGTTCAAAATGGCGTTGCGACCACCGTCCCCATCCGAGCCGAGTAGCGGCGAGCTCGCGCCCCTGGTTGCCGATATTCAGCAGGCACTGACCGAACTGGCGGCGGTCAGTGAGAAGGAACGACAGTCCGTCGACATGGCTCGCCTGGAAGCCGAGCGGGCCAATCAGAATCTGGTGGACGTACAGACGGCCGCCAACCAGCGGATCGCTGCCGCACAGGAGAAGTTCGACGATGCTTATCGCCAGGCGGCTGCTGTTGGGCAATGGCCCGCCGCGGAACCTGGGGCACCGCGGGCACCAGCTGGACGACAGCGTCGCTCACACCACAGCAGCACAACCTCCTCAGCGACCAAGCGGACGCGGACACCCCAGTCAGCCATGAGCGGCACCGCGGACTCGCCGCAACGCAAGGTGCCATCTGACGCTGCTGCTAACGCCCGCCCATCGGTGTCAGCATTGTGAGCAGGTCTCCCACATGACTCCGGCATTAAGCGCGCCGCACCAGCGCCTGAGCCCTTGACCAGCAGCCTGGAGTGCGGAACGTCGACCGACGCCGCATGGCATCACCGCGGCGTCACGGCCGTCGCCGGTCGGCTCGGTATCCCCCGCCGGGGTTTGGTTGGTAGGTCTACACCCACGACGCTCCGATTTCCCCAAGACCGCCGGTCAGTGGCACCGGTCTCAGGTGCTGGGAGTCGGTGGTGTCGTGTTGGCGGATCCAAGGCGCGGCGCCGCGACTGATGGGCCGACCAGCGCGGCGGTTAGCCAGATCATCGTCGGCACTACCAGTGGCCCGAGCTCCTCGAAGGCGTCATCGATCGTCTTGTGCCATGGGTGCGCTTGGGTGACCGACGAACCCGCCGAGGATGACGGCGCGGTGATTGCCTCACTGCCGAGACTGTTGACGATCAAGGTAGTAGCGGCGGTTGGCGGTAGGTCGTAGCCGGCGGTGTGAGCCAGCCGGTCAGGATCGCGAACATCTCGATCGTCAACGCCGTGGAGGCGTCGGCCTCGGAGTTTCGTTGGTTGCGGGATCGGCGGTGACCTGTCCATCAGATGGAGTGTGGCGACAACGTCGCGGTCGTCAATAACCACCTGTTCGAGCACATCGGCGGCATCGTCGTCGATGATGTCTTCGTCGTCCAAGCCATCGGGGTCGTCGTCCCATTCGCCACCGGCGGCTTGGATCTCGTGTCATTCGACTATCTCCAGGTACGTCTGAACCTCGATGGCAGAGAACAGGTGCTGGTTGGCGTCCATGACCTGGTATGCGGTCTTCCGCCACGCCTTAACCCGGGTCGATGCCTGCTTCGGCGAATCCGTCGTGAGCTTGTCCAGGTGTTCCAGTCCTTAGGTCATCGCGGTTGGCGCGTCGGCGGCCGCGTCGGGGTCGAGGATCAGCGAATCGCTAGGGCCGGACTCGCGGCCGAATTTGTCTCGGAACGCGTCCCGTTGTTGCTCCAGCGCCCCCGGTGAGTTGCCGGCCTTCAGGCGTTTCGGTCGACAACAGGTGTTCCTCTTGCTGATGTAGATCGGCGGTCAACCGCCGTTGTTCGGTGTGCCGGCGGTCAGCCGCCGCCTTCAGTTGGTGCGGTGATTGCTTCCTCGGCATCGGCGGCATTCTCCACGAATTGACTCGACATCGTTGACGATGCCAGGGCAGCGGGTGCGCGTTGGCCGTCGGCGGCTATCCAGACTGTCCGTCGCGCAAGTATGTGTGCCGGAAGCATGCGGTCGAGCTATCGATGTACAGCTGGACGAATGACAACCGCTACTCGGAATGAGAACAGCCGCCACCGAGAGCCGCCGGACAAGGAGAAAGGCGGCCGTCGTGAACCCTGCGGCCAACAAATCGACAATGCGATATTTGTCTGTGGCGGGGCACTTGGCGCGCGCTGATGAGCCCAGTAGGGTGCAGTCCGCGGCGCTTGGATGTGCGTCGCTCGACACATTTAACAGATTCCTCCATCCTCCTCGTTCCCGAGCTTCCTCGTTCGGTGCCTTTTGGTCGCGATATCGAGGATGCAGCGATGTCCTGTGTTTCGACGTTAGTCTCATGCGTGAAAGGGAAAAGCAAATGGCATCCGGATCAGTAACAAAGCGTTGCACCTGTCGCGACAAGAAAACCGGTCGCGAGTTGGGAGCGCAGTGCCCAGATCTCGGAAAGAAGCGCCATGGCACGTGGACAGTTCGCCAGGAACTCGCGACTGGGGCGGACGGGGAACGACGGTTGTTTCGTCGCAAGGGATACGACACGCAGACTGAGGGGCAAGTTGATCTGGACCGCGTGAGGACAATTCTCGCTATTCCGGATCCGGGAGACGATGATGCGATCGATAATGTCGCCGCGCTTTTGGCGCGGGTCTCTCGTACCCGCGAGCCTCTGCCGGACGCCGAGACCGTTCGTCGCCTGTTGAAGACGCCACACATTCTCAACGCCCATGTAATAGTGGCTGATTATCTGGACATGTGGTTGGCCAACCAGCGAGGTAGGAAGTCCGGAATCAAACGCTACGAGATGGACGTGCGCTGTCACCTCAAACCACACCTTGGGCATGTCCGTCTGGACAAGCTAAGCATCGGACACGTCATCGACATGTTTGATGCGATCAACGAAGCCAATGATGCCATCGCCGCGAATAACGCGATCCGCCATGAGATAAACGCCAAACGCAAGACGGCAAAGTCTCGCGCCGAATCACGGGCGCTATGTGCGGAGTTACGCGAACTTCCGCCGTTTCGGCGAACCACCGGTACGTCTACCCAGAAGCACATCAAAGCGACACTTCGTGCCGCGCTGAACAGGGCCATCTCCCCATACCGGTTGATTACCTTCAATCCGGCGGCTCACGTCGAGATCGCCGATGACGGCCGGTCAGCGAAGGCTCTGGTGTGGACCGACTCGCGGGTCGAATACTGGGAGGAGACTGGCCTCACGCCGTCTCCAGTGATGGTCTGGATGCCAGAGCAAGTTGGGCAATTTCTTGACACTATCGTTGACCACGAGCTATACGCGATGTGGCATCTAATGGCCTACCGAGGTCTGCGGCGAGGTGAAGCCTGTGGGGTGAGGTGGATGGACCTCAACGAGATAGAGGAATCGCTGACCATCGCCACGCAGCTCGTCCAGGACGGGTGGGACATCGTAGAGTCAGCACCGAAGACCAAAGATAGCCACCGAACGATAGCCTTGGACGCCAAGACCCTCGGAGTCCTTCGTCGACACCGCAAGCGCCAGCTAGAAGCCCGCATGGCCGCCGGCGAGACTTGGACCGAGACTGGTCGGATATTCACGAACGCCGACGGCTCCCTTCTGCATCCAGGAAAGATCAGCAAGCAGTTTAACCGTCTTGTCGAATTCTCCGACCTACCACCGGTACGTCTGCACGATCTCCGACACGTGGCGGCGACCATTCACCTGGCCGCGGGGGTCCAGATGAAGGTCGTCCAAGAAATGCTCGGCCACAGCAGCGATCGGGTCACCTCGAAGTTCTACACGAGCGTCCTTCCCCAGCTCGCAAAAGCTGCCGCTGAGAAAGGCGCCGCGCTCATTCCTCGCAGGACAGCATAGAGCCGCTTTGCCAAGCATCGTCGATGCTGACCTGTCCGCCGCAGGCGTGTGACTATGCGGATATGTTTTTCTTCTATTGCACTGAAATCGCCGTCGGAGTCCGCGACTGTAATCGAACCTCAGTCACAGACCGCGCGGCAGCGATTCGAAGGTGCCTGCGAGGCTTATCAGAATCAGATCCGGCTACCGCCCGACGGGAGGTCCGGCGTATTACCTGTCGGAATCCTTGGCGTGGCCACGGCCGATCGTTATGTGCTGCTCGGCTGTTGGGGTGGGCAGCCAGAACACCGTACGGCTGACGTCGTATCCGGCCTCACGCAGTATCCAGCCGACCGCTGTTTCGGCTTCGTCGTCGGACGTTGCCCGGCGTGCCAGGAACGCCACTTCCTGCGCCGCGGTGTTGGGATCCGAGTCCAGTGCCGCGTACAGGACTTCGTATGCCGACGCCGCCATGTGCGCGCGTTCTATCAGGTCGTCCTGTCCATCGGGTACTGGTTCGCCAGCATCCTCGGCTTGGCGCTGTCGGTTCCACAGTTTGTCGTGAGCCGAGTTGGCTATCTTCGCTTGCTGCCCGACCCAGGCTCGCAGCTCGGTGTCGCCGAAGTCTCCGGTGTGCACCGCGGTCAGCACCTCGGCTCCGCGGTTCACCGTCACTCGTTCGGTCACCAAGACGATCAGTGACAGTGCCAGCCGCCGCTGGACCTGCGGGCCGGCGGACTCGATCTGCCGGGAAAGCTCCGGACGTAAGCCCGCGTACCTCACTGACGTGGTCCTTTCTTCGGATCCTGGCATGCTCCCAGTCGTACGGCAGGTGGCGGCGGACCGTAGGCCAAGGGCGGTTCTGGTTCTGGCTGACCCGGCGGCCGCTGCGCGAGCGTGGTCAACGGGTTGGTCCGCTCCCGACGCAACACCGGCTGGCACCGCCTCCAACACACGTTATACGCAGCGGCCACCGACTCTAGCCGGATGCCGTCGAATTCATCTGGCTCCAGCCCATCCCGCACCGCACGCTCGTTCCGCAGACAACTGGGAACGCGAGGTATTCGAAGTTGTCGAATCCTGGGTTGCCCCATTTCGGTGTTGGGCTATGGATTCTGTCTGGTGTTGTGGCGCCGGAGGAAGTTCAGGATCAGGGCGAGGGTGGCGCGGGCGGCGTCGCGGCGTGTTTTGGTTTTTGCGTGGGCGCTGGTGAGTGCGAGCCAGACGATCAGGGCTAGGAATACGCCGCCGCCGGTGGCTGCTGCCACGGGCAGGTGAGTCGCGGTGAGCAGGCCGGCGCCCGTGGCGATGGCCCGGCCGAGCATGGACACGATGTTGCTGGTCATGCTGTCCACTGAACGTAGGTGGGCGTCCGGTGTGGTCCGGTGCCAGAGATCGGACACCGCCGGACGGTCAGCGGGACACGTCGACGGACGCGCGGTGTCAGGCGGTTGACCGGACTGCGACCATAGCCATGTGGACGCCCCGCCACCGTCATCGCAGCGCCCGGAGTTGGTTGCTGCCCTGCGCGGGCTCCGGGATCTGGTGGGTAGTCCGTCGTTGCGGGCGTTGGAGGCTGCGGCGGCCCGTGCGGGTCGGTCGTTGCCGCGTTCGACCGTGGGCGATCTGCTCAACGACGGCAAGCCGGCGTGGGCCACGGTCGAGGCGTTCGTGCTGGCATGTCAGCAACACGCTACGAGCCAGCGGCTGGCGACGCCGGAGGGCTCGTTCGACCCCGCCGGGTGGCGCCGCAAGTACAAGCATGCGCACGGGCCGACCAGCGCTTTAGCCGATGCTTCGCTTCACGCAACGGGGGCGACCGCGCCGCCGGTTTCCCGACGACCGGCGGGTGCGGGCATTCACAGCACGGTTGCGGGTTCTGTCGAGCCGGTCATCTCCGCCGGACACATTGAAATCATCGGGTTCGGCGACACCATCCGGATATCGCAAACGGCCGCCGGTGCCCATGTGCCGACGCAGCCGTTGACGGGATTGGTCGAACTGCCGTTGGATGACGGAGATCTGCCGGCGATGCGGGATCTGGACCCGTACCAATTGGGAGCCTCACCGACCGAGTTCGGTGACCGTGACACTTACCGCCAGCAAGACCAGTATGTTCCGCGAACCCGCAATAACGTTGACGACGTACTTCGCGACAAACTCGTGCCCGGACGGCTCGTGGTGGTCGTTGGGCCATCGAAGACAGGCAAGACCAGGACCGCGTTCGAAGCCGTCCAGGAGCGTTGGCCCGACGCCCGTGTCCTAGCCCCCGTTCCCGCGCTCGGTCAACTGGCACGCCACCCACGAATCGAAGGATCGACCGATCTATTGGTGGTGTGGCTAGATGACCTGCAACGGTTCCTGACCACCACGGACGCCCTGACTCCGGCCGTACTGGTCCAGCTCACTGCCCGCCCCGGACCGACCCTGCTCATCGCCACACTGCGGCGGGAGGAACGAGACCGCCTCACCGCCGACACTGGCGAGCTGACCCGCGACACCCGCCAACTTCTCAACGACGCGACTGTCATCGAACTGGGACCGACCAGCGACGACGACAAGGAACAAGCGGCCGCCCGAGCCGCCTACCCGTCCGCGGATCTGTCGATCGTGGGACTGGGCGAACGATTGGCGGGCGCGCCGCAGCTGCTTCGGCAATACCGCGACGCGCAACCGATTCTGCTCTCAATCGTGCAAACCGCGATCGACTGGGCACGGGTCGGCATGCAGCGGCCGATCCCCGCCGACGACCTCACCACCCTCGCCCTCGACCGCCTCTTCCACGACCATCCCGAACTTGACCCCAGCGATGCCGACATCGCAGCTGCGCTCCACACGGCCCGCATGCCGCCGCGGGGTGCTGGAAGGGTCGCCGCGCTGCGTACCGTGCCGCTGGCTGACGGGACACGCGGATACCGCGTCTTCGACTACCTCATCGCCCAGGACGACAACCAAACTGACGCCCCGCGACCCATCCCCACCACCTTCTGGGACCAGGCCCTCCAGCGCGCCAACCCAGAAGACGCGTTCACCATCGGCATCACCGCCTACGAACGCAGCAATCTGCAGATCACACGATCAGCCTGGGAAATCAGCGCCACCGCCGGCAACACCGCCGCCATGGTCAATCTTGGCGTTCTGCTGTCCGACTATCTCCAGCCGCCGGACTTAGACCGAGCGTGTGTCTGGTATGAACGCGCCGCCACTGCCGGTCACACCGACGGGATGGTTGGCCTCGGCAATCTGCTGTCCGACAGTGTGCGGCCGCCGGACCTGGAGGGAGCCCGCACCTGGTACGAACGCGCCGCAACCGCAGGCAACACCGACGCCATGAACAACCTCGGCAATCTGCTGTGCCACAGTGTGCGGCCGCCGGACCTGGTGGGGGCCCGCACCTGGTACGAACGCGCCGCAACCGCAGGCAACATACTCGCCATGAATGCCCTGGGTTTGCTGCTCGCGTACGAGCTACAGCCGCCGGACCTGAAGGGAGGACGCAACTGGTTGGAGCGCGGGGCCACCGCCGGAGACACCGACGCCATGAACAACCTGGGTGTCCTGCTGGCGTACGAGCTACAGCCGCCGGACCTGGAGGGAGCACGTGCCTGGTTGGAGCGTGCGGCCACCGCGGGAAACGCCGACGCCATGTTCAGTCTCGGCGTCTTACTGGCCGGTAAGGTGCGGCCGCCGGACCTGGAGGGAGCCCGCTCTTGGTACGAAGCCGCCGCAACCGCCGGAAACACCAGTGCGCTGAACAACCTGGGTATCCTCCTGGCCAGCCAGATGCAGCCGCCGGACCTGGAGGGGGCCCGCGTCTGGTATGAACGCGCGGCCACCGCTGGGGACACCATCGCGATGGCAAATCTGGGGGGCTTGCTGGCCGGTCAGGTGCAGCCGCCGGACCTGGAGGGGGCCTACGTCTGGTACGAACGCGCCGCAACCGCCGGAAACATCGGTGCCATGAACAGCCTGGGCATCCTCCTGTCCAGCAAGATGCAGCCGCCGGACCTGGAGGGGGCACGTGGCTGGTACGAAGCCGCCGCAGCCGCCGGGAACACCAATGCTATGAACAACATAGGAGCCATGCTGGCCTATCAGGTGCAGCCGCGGGACCTGGAGGCAGCGCGGACCTGGTACGAACGCGCCGCTGAAGCCGGCCACACCCTTGCCATGAACAGCCTGGGCGTCCTGCTGTGCCTCGAGGTGCAGGGGCCGGACCTGGACGGGGCGCGGACCTGGTACGAACGCGCCGCTGACGCCGGAAACACCGACGCCATGGTCAACCTCGGCAATCTGCTGTCGGATCAGCTGCAGCCTCCAGACCTGGATGGGGCACGCGCCTGGTACGAACGCGCCGCCAACTCCGGAAATACCAACGCCATGGTCTGCCTCGGCATCCTGCTGTCGGATCAACTGCAGCCTCCAGATCTGGGTGGCGCACGCGCCTGGCGCGAACGCGCCGCCACCGCTGATACAGACGGTCGCCACCCTGAAGGATCGAGGGTGCCTATTACTCCCAACACCGCCCCGCCCTCGACGTAGGACGACGGCCAGAACGCATTCGCATTCCGTGGATCGGGCCCGCAGGGCGGATTCCCTGATGGTCAGCGGCACGACGTTGCCGGGTGGCATGCTGCGGGCATGGACGGAGGTGAGGGGCTCGACGAGCTGGGCCGACAATGGGCTGCCTATCTTGAGCGAAAGGCCGCCTGGTTCCAGGATCTGATCCCACAGCCTGGCCCGACCCGTTCGGGCCGGTGGCCGTCGCGTCCCTGCGTTGCGTTCGGAGTAGCGAAGAGTCAGGCCGGCGCGCGGCAGGAAGTGATGGCGATGTCCGGCGACGGGTACATTCCGCGGCAGATCAAGAAGCATCTGTCGACCGAGGTGCGGGCCACGTTGCCAGATGATGTGTCGCTGGATGCGGAGCGGCGGATGATCGCTTACACCGACTTGGCGGAGCTGCCGTTACCGCCCGGCGAGGACGAGCCGTATCCGTTGAGGGGGTTCCGGTTGGAGTCGATCGCGGCCGGTTATCGGATCTGCTACCAGTGCCAGCTGGCCATGCAGCAGGCTCAGGTGCTGCCGGCCAGCGCGGTGGCTCCGCCGCCGGCTGGTTATCCTGCGATTTTCCGCACGCCGAGGAGAGGGATGGAACCGTCGTGGTGAGCCGTTTGCGGATGGGCGACCGGGCTGTGGCCGACCGCATCACCGCTGCAGGGCAGTCCGCCCAGCGGCAGGTCGCTGCCGCGGTCACCGCCTACGTGTTGAACCTGGTGCCGATCACCGGCGCCCAGGAGTTGCTGGCCGCTCTGAGCGCTGGCGAATACGGCGACTCTCCGCTACGGCAATGGCTGGAGACGCAGGGCGACGAGGCCGACAGTGAACGCCTCATGCGGGAGGAAGACATCCAGCAGGCCCAGCAGGACGGGCGCGACATCACCCGGCTCGATCAGGAGCGGCGCCGGTGGCGCAATGTTGCCCGCGCCCACATACTCGCTTACTACGCGCTGGATCCCGACTCCGATGAGGCCGCCCAAGAGGTCGTGTACGAGGCCAGCTTCATCCTGGACAAGTCCGACCTGACCGCCCTCGTGCAGGCAACCCTCAACGGGCAGCGCTAAACGCGCTGGTCACGCACGGCGACAGTGCCGCTTACGTGCTCATGCGGTGCTGCCAGGGCCTCCTTGTCGAGCCGTGCCTTGGCGCGCTTGTGGGGTAACGCGTGAGTACATCGACTGCGGTCAGCTCGGGTCTCGGTCGACCGGCCGAGCCAGCCGGCCAGCGACGTACGTTCCCCAGGGGCGCCCGGCGAGGACCGACCATCGATGGGCGGCCTGGTGGGAGAGGCCGAGGAGGTCAGCGGTGACTGCCGGTGGCAGGCTCCCGGCCAGGTGCAGCAGTGCGGATTCTCGGTAGTCGCTGGGCTGCATGCCCAGACGCTGGAGCCGGTGGGTGATGGTGCCGGGTAGGGCTGGTCGTCCGGGCTGCAGGCCGGGAAACAGCCATAGTCCGGGATCTGTGCCGTCCGCGCGGGCTAGCGATGAGGCATGGATGGTAACTGTGTTGTGCCGTACCGACCTCGGCGTCCTCGACCGCGACAACCTCCCGGCAGTCACCGGCGCCGACGACGCCGCGGAGGCGCGTTGGGTTAGTGCCAGCACGTATGACGAACTCGTTGCCTGTGCAGCCGCAACAGGTGGTCGGATCTTTGCCGCCCATCGTGACATGCTCGCCGACGTGTTGGGGTAGCTCGAGCCAGAACTGCCGGCCGGCGGAGTCACGGAGCGCGCGCAACCCGTCCTTGTCTTGGCTCTCCGTAACCGCCGGAAAGTTGGACTGGGCGGCCCATAAGCCGGCTGGGCGCCCCGGTTGCGTGCCCAGAGCGTGCCCAGAGGAACCACAACCAGGCCCCACAGACCGGCACAGACCAACATCGTTGGGTTCTCCAACTGACCCATGCCCCCTGCCTCACCTGGACAAACCAGCACTCAGCTAGACTGCTTACCGGCAAACAGCACTACGCCGCCTTAGCTCAGTTGGCCAGAGCGACGCACTCGTAATGCGTAGGTCCCGAGTTCGATTCTCGGAGGCGGCTCCACACACTGACCACCAACGACGAAAGCTCACCAAACGCCAGCGGGATCGAACCCCCTAGGCCAGCACTTGGTTCCGCGGTGCCTCGCCGGCCGCGACACGGCGCAGGTTCGCCGCGATCTCGGCGGTCCGGCTGCGGAAGGTGGCCGCGGTGACGCCGGAGATGTGTGGGCTCATGAGGACATTTCTCAGGTCTCGGAACGGAAAGTCGCTCGGCTGCGCTCGCAGGTCGAGGCCCGGGTAGTGATACCAGACGTCGATCGCCGCACCCGCGATCACTCCGTCCCGCAGCGCCTCGTACAAGCCGCGCTCATCGACCAGCGGCCCACGTCCGACGTTGACCAGGACGGCGCAACGCCGCATCCCCGCGAGTTCCGCCGGCCCGATCATGCCGGTGGTCTGCTCGTTCAGCGGCGCGCTGAGTACCACGGCGTCGGACTCGCTCAGCAGGTCGGCGAGCCGGTCGACGCCGCCCAGCCAGTCCAGGCCGTACTCGGCCGGGTCACCTTTGCCGCGGCCGGTCACGGCGATCCCACGCATGCCGAAGGCGCGCAGAAACCGCCACGAGGAAACCCCGATGTGGCCGAATCCCACGAAACCGACGGTCTGACCGTCCAAAGTGGACGGTTGGGCCATCAGGCTGGCCCGTTTCGGCGTCAGCCAGTCACCGGACCGCAATGCCCGATCCTGCTCCGGAATCCGCCGGTTCAGCAGGATCAGCGCGGAAACGACGTACTCGCCGATCGACGGGCCGTGGTGGTAGGTGTTGGCGCACACCGCATCCGCTGGCAGCGCACCAAAATCGATGCCGTTCGTCCCCGCGCCCGGCACCTGTACGAACCGCAGCCGACGCGCGCCAGTCGCCATCGACCGAGTCAACACCGACCCAACGTACGCGTCGGCGTCGGCAAGGTCAGCGCCGACCGGGCCCTCGGTAAAGCTGTCGTGCCAGGAAAACACCGCGTCCGGCGGGCCAAGCTCGACCATCAGGTCACGGTGCGGCAGCAGGTACGGCTCGGCAACGACAACCTTCACGACGGCCCTCCGGGTCGGACTGTGCTCACCATAGCCCGCCCAGTTGTCAGCCCCAGAGTCCCCGGAATCGGCGTTGTCGCCGCCAGCTCAGTATTTCGCCGACTGCGTGACCGGATCTGGGCGGCCGACATCTCGCACCGGGACGCGACATGCAAAGTTTCGCCGGGACTTGACCAAAAACCAGGCGCCCAGGCATCGACCGCCTGATAGGCGCCGGTCCAGAAATCCTTCTTGTTGTCAAAGCCTGATGTCGTTTTGTGGCTGGGCATGCCTCCGAGGAGAGGGGAAAATCAAAGGTCGGTGAAGCCGGTACGCCAGGATGGCCGCTCGGGTGTCCACTTGAGACGGTCGCGCGCGTGGCGGTTGTCCGCGCCCCGGGCCCACGGCTGCCGGTCGCCGCCGGCGGTGGGCGACGGTGCGCCGACGGCCCGGCAGAAGGCTGGCACCCAGATCGACCCGGCGGCCGGCTCGTCGTCACAGACGTTCACCGCACCGGTGGGCCAGCACAGCGCCATCGCCGCCGCGGCCGCGGCGTCGTCGATGTGCACGAAACTCGCGATGTCGCCAGTGGCCGGCAGCTCGCCAGCGCGCGCCTTGTCCGCCATCAGGCCGTCCTTCGCATACCAGGTGCCCGGCCCGTAGAAGAGGCCATAGCGCAGCACGACCCACTCGGGTGCCTCGCGTACGGTCCGCTCCAGCTCGGCGACCGCCGCAACGGTCGTCGCTCGTACGCCCTCGGCTTGGACATCGAGCGGTGTCTGCTCGTCCGCTGGCGTCTCCCCCGGCTCATACGCCCATCCGATGCTTTGCGCGACGATCCGTCGTACGCCCGCCGCCAGCGCCGCGTCCGTGAGGTTGCGGGTGCCGCGCCGGCGGATCTCCGCGTTCGCGCCGGTGTCCCCCGCCGAGAGGTCCGTCAGCTGGTGCATAACGACATCCGGAGCGGCCTGCCGTACGGCGGCGGTCAACGCATCGAGGTCGTAGACGTCAGCCACGCCGCGTCGGCTCCGGCCGCCCGAAGGGCATCTGCCTGCGTCTCGCGCCGGGTCAGTCCAGTGACCTGATGACCGTCGGCGACCAGTATCGGAATGAGGCGACGCCCCAACGCGCCGGTCGCACCAGCCAAGAAAACACGCATCGTCAGCTCCTCACCAGAAATGCCATCGCTGTCAACGCTATCCGCGCTTGTCAGTGGCAACAGGTCCAGTTCAGAGCCAATTCGACGGTCCGCTTCAGTGCACCGTGTCGACCTGCAGCTGGCTCTGCTTCGGGTTCGAACACACCTGCTGCGACATCGCCACGAACGCCGCGCCGTAGTCGTCCGGCGGGTAGATCCGCAGCCCACGGACCTGCACCAGGTTGCACGGCTGCAGCGGCCCGTTGCTGGTGATCACCAACGTACTGATCGCATAGCCGCCGGCCGGAATGGTCACCTTGTGTCCCTTCGCCTTCGGCTGGCGAACCGCCGCCGGGCCGACCTGGGTGCCCTTGTCGCCGGCGACGAAGGAGACGCCCGGCGAGCCCCACAGATAGCAGGACTGCTTGGTGGTGTTGGTGAACCGCAGGTAGTAGCCCACGTGGCCGGCGGCACCACCATCACCGCTCGCGACCGTGACCTTGAGGCCCTTTCCGACCGTGCAGTTGGTCAGGCCCGCGTTCGAGGCGCCGCCGTTGCCACTGCCGGCTCCGGACGTGCTGCCTGACGTGCCGCCGGACGACCCGTCCGACGAGCCCGTACCGCCCGGTGTCGACGCCGTCGGAGCAGGCGTCGGTGTCGAGGACGGCGATGGGCCTGCGTTGCCACCACCTTGCCCGCAACCAGCCAAAACGACTGCGGCCAGCCCCATTGACACCAACAGGCTGCTGTTCTTTCCCATCGTTCCTCCCCCGCGGATACCGTCCCGGTAACCATGTCTCGCCGCCTAAGACGCCGCTCGCCCGCCGTTGGTTGTCCAGCCGACGATGTCCGTTCAGCTGGTGATGCCGTCGAGGATGGTGATCAGGTTGTGGTGGAAGGTTTCCTCGGGGTTGAGGTGGGCGCCGTCGATGACGAGCCGGGCGACGGTGGGGTAGCGGCCCGTTTTGAGCATGCGGGTCAGGTACGGCCCGAGGGTTTTCTGCCAGGTGGTCACGTCGGTGCCGGTGGTACGGGCGGTGCGTCGCTCGGTGACTTCCCTGCGGAGCGCTCCGATGACGAAGGCGTTGAGGGCGCCGACGATTCGCTGGAGGTCGTCGATGTCGCGTACGGCGGGTGCCTGACTGAGTGCCGCCGCGGTCGATTCGCCGACGGCGAGCGCGTGTGGCCCCAAGTGCGGCCTTCCGCCGAGCAGGTCGGAGAACCACTCATGATCAAGGGTGGCATCGCGGGTTCGGTGATATATGGCCAAAACGGTGGCGCGCCACTGCGAGTGCTGGTCGGCTTCGGCGATCTGGGCGTAGATGGCGTCGACCATGAGATCGAGCAGTTCGGATCTGTTGACCACGTAGTCGTAGAGCCGCATCGGACCGACGCCGAGCTCCTTTGCGAGCTTGCGTACCGACAGACCGTCGAGGCCGTGTACGTCCGCGAGCTGGATCGCCGCGGCGGCGATCTTCGCGCGGCTGAGCGGCACGGGCGCCGACCGCGGGTGCGGCTCCGGCCGTTCCCAGACGGGCAGCGGTGCGCTACCGTACGGCGTATCCATAAGGTACAGCGTACGGTAACGGAGACGATGATGCGAATCGCGATAGCTGGTGGCGGCCTCGGCGGCCTGACCCTGGCCAGGGTCCTGCACCTGCACGGCATCCACGCGCAGGTGTACGAGCGTGAGGCAACCCGATCCGCGCGATCACAGGGCGGCATGCTCGACCTGCATGCGGAGTCCGGGCAGCAGGCCCTGGCCAAGGCCGGTCTCGCCGGCCAGTTCCAGTCGAAGGCGCGGCCGGAGGGCGAGGAACATCGCATCCTCGACCCGGCTGGGCGCATCCTTGTGCACCACATACCCAAGCCCGGCTCATTCTCTGGACGTCCCGAGATCGATCGGAGGGCGTTGCGCGATCTCCTGCTCGATTCGCTCCCCGGCGAGGCGGTGGCCTGGCAGCGTCGGCTCGTCGCGGCGACGCCACGAGCCGGCGGAGGTTTCGGGCTGACTTTCGATGACGGGCACAGCGCCGACTGCGACGTCCTCATTGGCGCGGACGGCGCACGCTCGGTCGTCCGGTCCCTGCTGACCGACGCGCCACTGTCGTACGTCGGCACCTCGGTGGCGCTGACCATCAGCGATGTTGACCGGCGTTATCCGGACATCGCCGAGCTGGTCGGTCCGGGGAACATGTGGTGCGTCGGCGTGAGCCAGATCCTCTCGGCGCAACGCCTCGGCGACGGCAGCATTCGAGTCGGGATGTCCCTGGGGCCGACCGATCGCCACGTGGACACGTACCGCAGCAAAGCCGGTCTGCTGGACATTTTCGCTGGCTGGGCTCCCCAGGTCACCGCGCTTATCGCGGCCGGCGACGGCTCGCCTTTCGTACGCAGGATCGAGACGATGCCCACCGACGCACGCTGGGACCCGCAGGCGGGTGTCACCCTCATCGGGGACGCCGCACACCTCATGCCGCCGGTCGGCGAGGGCGCCAACCAGGCCATGCTCGACGGCGCCGAACTCGCCGCCGAACTCGCCGCGAATCCCGCCGATCCCGACTCGGCGATCCGTGCGTACGAGCGGGCGATGTTCACCAGGATCCAGCCGATCGCCGAAATGTCCGCGCGCATCCAGGCGATGATGATGTCTCCCACCGCGGCCGACGACCTCGTCCGCTTCTTCACCCCGCGGACCACCGAGCCGGCACCCGCGGACTGACAACTACTGGGGTCACACCCGTACGACAAACGTCAGGGGTGCTGGAGCCGCTGCATGATCAGTGGGATGAAGTGGTCCATGTCGGCCTGCAGGCACGGTTGCTGGGCATGTTTGCCGGTGCAGCCCGGCGCCCAGGCGCTGCCGTCGCCGTAGTCGGCGAAGTCGTACGGGATGCCGGCGGCCTTGAGGTTGGTCGCGGTCACCAGGGCGGTTTCCCTGGCCCGGTTCTCGATCACGGCCTGGATCGGATCGACGGTCAGGTCACCGCCGTTGCCGACGTACATCGCGACTCCCATGCCGCGCAGCGACGCGACATGCTGGGCCGGGCTCTGCGCATTCCACGCACCGTCCAGCGGCCAGGTCGGCGGGCCGAAGATCGAGTCGACGGCCACCGTCGGGGTGCCCGACGCCGGGTCCAGTTCGGTCTCCACCACCGCGGCTCGCTGCTCCTGGCTGAGCAGGTCCAGACCGCCGGAGAGGCTGCCCACATAGCTGAACAGGTCCGGCCGGTCCTCGGCGTAGTGGAACGCGCCGAAGCCGCCCATCGAGTGGCCCACAATCGCCCGGCCAGCCCTGGTGGCGACGGTTTTCAGGTTGGCGTCGACCAGCGGGATCACCTGGTCGAGATGGAAGGTCTCCCAGTTCTGCGGGCCGAGCGCGCCGGGGTTCGCCCAGTTCGCGTACCAGCTGCGTACGCCGTTGGGGGCCACCGTGATCAGTGGTACGCCTTGCGTCGACTGCTCGGTGATCTGCAGGTTCGCCACGGTGTTCGGCCGGTCCGGGTTGCCGTGCAGGTTATAGAGGACCGGATAGCGGGTGGCGGCTGCGCCGTCGTACCCGGCTGGCAGGGTAACCATGATCAGGTGCTGCCCAGCGGTCTGGCCCGGCAGCAACGTCGGATTCGGAACTTGGTCGGAGCTCACCGCGAAAGTAAAAGTGCGGTGGTTGGCATCCACCCACGCCGGCTGGCTGACCACGGTCAGCCCGAACCCGTCGGCGAAGTGCGGCGGCGCAGCCTCGGCGGCTTCGGTCGGGGCGGCCGCCAGTACGAGTGCGACGGCCAGACCCGCCCCACCACAAAGTAACGCCCGGAAACGGATTCTCATCGCATTCCACCTTCGCCAGAGATGACCTCGCCCCGTCGGCGAGCGCCGGCTTTTCGTCGGCGCCGCTCATGATGCGGTTCGTACGCATAAACGGACCAGGCAGGAGGACCGGCCAAATATGGCCGGATATCCCGCTAAGGTCGGCGGGGTGACGAGCCAGTTCGGAACGCTGCTGCGTCAGCTGCGGCGGCAGGTCGGGATGACCCAGGAACAACTGGCCGAACAGTCCGGGTTGGGCGTACGCACCATCCGGAGACTGGAAACCGGCGAGCCGACCGACCCCCGGTTGGGAACAGTAAAACTGCTTGCCGACGCGTTGGGCATCGCGCCGCAAGAGCGCCAGAACCTGCTGTCCGAAGCCGGCGGCGCAACGCCCCCGGACCCGCCCCCGGACGCCGTTCCGGTCGCCAGTGAACCGGCCGGCCAGCAGCGCGGTACGCCCTCGGCGGCCGGGATCGCGCTGGCCGAAGCCGCCGGCCAGCTGGCCCAGGTGGTCAGCGACCGCTGGCAGCGCGAGGAGGAACAGCGCCGGATCCACGACCCGTTTCCGCTGCCGGTCCGGTGGCGGCCGGTGGCCGCGGAGCTGACCGACCACTGGGACAACATCCGCCGCATTCCGGCCGGGGCCACGTCCGGCCCGTTGGACCTGGCCGGCGACCTCGCCGCGATCGCCGACACGTACCAGCGGATTCCCTCCGGACGGCTGGTGGTGCTGGGCCGCGCCGGATCTGGGAAGACGGTCCTGACCTCGCGATTCGCCCTGGACTACCTGCGCACGCGGACCAGCGCCGACCCGGTGCCGGTGATCTTCAGCCTCGGGTCTTGGGATCCGACGACCACCGCCCTGCGGGACTGGCTGACCGATCAGCTGCTGCGCGACTACCCCGGCCTCGCGGCGAGGGCACCGGCCCGGTCGACGCTGGCCGCCGCACTGGTCGGGGCCGACCTGATCCTGCCGGTGCTGGACGGGTTCGACGAGATCGCCGACGGTCTGCACGGCCCCGCGTTGGAAGCACTCAACGCCTCCTCATTGCCGTTGCTGCTGACCAGCCGTCCCGGCGAGTACGCGCGAGCGGTGGCGGCGACCGATGTGCTGACCCGCGCCGCCGGGGTCGAGCTGACCGATCTCACCCCGGCCGACCTGGTCAACTACCTCCCCCGCAGCACCCGCCCGAACGCGCCGGGCAATGGCTCCACCAGCAGCGGTACCACCGGGACCGTGTGGGATCCCGTCCTGAACGAGCTGTCCGCCCACCCGGAACGCCCGGCGTGCGCCACCCTCGCCGCGGTCCTGAGCACCCCATTGATGGTCGTCCTCGCCAGGACCGTTTACAGCGACACCCTCGACCCTGACCCGGCGGCGCTGCTGGACACGCACCGTTTCCCCAGCTCGCAGGCCTTGGAAGAGCACCTGCTGGGCAGCTTCGTACGCACCGTCTACCGGCACCAGCCGCACCACCACCGGAAATGGGACCCCGAAGATGTCCAGCGCTGGCTGGGTTACCTCGCGCGGCACCTGGATCGGCGCGGCACGTACGACCTCGCGTGGTGGCAGCTCGGCGACTCGCTGCGCCGTTCGTCGCGCATCCTCATTGTCGTGCTGACGGCCGCGCTGGCCACCGCCGGTTCCGACTGGCTCGTCTCGCTGCCCCTGGACCTGACCAGGTACGGAGGCTCGTTCGGACTCGGCGCCGGGCTGCTGGACGGCGTGCTGGTCGGCTCGCTGGTCGGCCTCGCCTTCGGGCTCGTGTACGGGCTGATGGTCGGATACGGCGGGGTCCGGTTCGAACCCGCCCGCGTCCGCGTACGGCTGCCCGGCCGGGGCGGCAGAACCGGCGGCGGCCTCGTCCGCAGGTTCGCCGGCAGGTTCGGCGGCGGCCTGCTGGGCGGGTTCGCGGTGGGCCTCGGGTACGGGCCGGTGACCGCGGTGGCGCGGGGGCTGTTCTACGGGTTTGCGGCCGACCTCGGGGTGGTGGTCAAGGTCGCGCTGATCAACACCCTGGTGACCGGAACAGTGTTCGGGCTCGCGGCCGGGTCGACGTTCGGGCTCACCGCGGTCCTGGAGGCACCGCTGGATCTGAGCGCGGCGACCAGCCCGACCGGGCTGCTCGTCACGAACCGTACGACCGTGGTTCGCCAGGCGCTGATGCTTGGCGTGCTGCTCATGGTCGCGATCATCTTTGGCGGCCAGTTGGTTGTGGACCTCCTCCAGGGAACGCTGGGACCGCTCGTCTGGGGCATGCCCGACTCGCTCGTCATCGGGGCGGTGGGCGGGCTGGGAGGCGGGCTCTCGTACGCGTTCGCCTTCACTGCCTGGGGCCAATGGGTCGTCCTGTCACGCATCTGGTTGCCGCTGACGGGCCGGCTGCCCTGGGCGACGGTCGCCTTCCTGGACGACGCTTACCGGCGCGGCGTCCTGCGTCAGGCCGGTGCGGTTTACCAGTTTCGCCACGCCCGGCTCCAGGACCACCTCAGCCGTACTTTCGCAGCTCGCGGCGACGACCGGTCGTAAATGGCCGGCCGCTGGCCTGGTACGCGGACGATCCGGACGAAACGATCAATCTTGCCTTTGACCCCACACCCTGGGTCATCCGCAGCATCGACCACAGACGAGGAGAAACCGTGACGAGAAGGCTCAGTCCGCCACGACTGCGATGGGGTTTGGCCATCGTGCTGTCGATCGCCACCGCCGCCAGCGTGACCATCGGGTCGGCCGCTGCGGCCCAGGCCACCGCGGTACGCCCAGCCGGGGCCTGCGGTCCGGTCATGTTCGTGGTTCCCGGCTACCAGGACGGCGGGGCTTTCAAACTCCTGGACCGGAATTTCTCGCCCGGCGGAGCCGACCCCGTACGCATCCCCTACCCCAACAGTGTCACCGACGTGAACCTCTACAGCGATGTCGACGCCGGTGTCGCCAACCTCAGGACGGCGCTCTACAACCTGTACGTCACCTCAGGATGTGACCTCAGCACGAAGGTCTACATCGTCGGGTTCAGCCTCGGCGCGCTGGTCGCGGGCACCGTCCTGGAAACCGAACCGCCGGGCCGGAACATCCAGGGCGTGCTTTTCTCCGACGGCCGCCGCCAGCCCGGCGAGTCGAACTGGCCGGGCGACCCCGGCGGGCTCATCGGTTACCTAAACGTGCCCGGCCCCGGTGGCACCGGCGACCGTCCGCTCGACGGATTCAAGTACCCGACGCTGAGCCTCTGCAACGGGCCGAACTCGGCCGGCGGAGCGGACCTCATCTGCTTCGGCGGCAACAACCTGGACAGCTACCGCACCTCGCACCCGTACTACAGCTTCGATGTGGCCACCGAACTGAACATCCACGGCGAGGGCCCGTACCCATACAACCTCCGCAACCGCGTCATTCCGTAAGCCGCCTCGGACCCGAACCGAGGAGCGTTTCCCTGGTTCGGAGGAACCGTCACTCAGGGCCACGTTTGGTGCGAGCGCACCAAACGTGGCCCTCTGAGTGCGACTAGGAAGATGAGACAGCGGAGGCCGTACGCATTGACCTACGCGTCGAGCGCGGCCACCACTTCCCGCAGCTATGCCTCGACCGGGTAACCACCGTCATCTCCGCCGCCGTCCCCGCCGCCGTCCCCGCCTCCGTCCCCGCCTCCACTGTCGCCGGAGCCGCCACTGTCTCCACCGTCGCCAGAATCGCCGCTGTCGCCGGAGCCGCCGGAATCTCCAGAATCGCCGGAGTCACCGCTATCACCGGAATCGCCGGAATCGCCGCTGTCTCCAGAGTCGCCGCTGTCACCGGAGTCACCACTGTCACCAGAATCGCCGGAATCGCCACTGTCACCGGAGTCACCACTGTCTCCAGAGTCACCGGAATCACCGCTATCACCGGAATCGCCGCTGTCACCAGAGTCGCCACTGTCACCGGAGTCACCAGAATCGCCGGAGTCACCGCCGTCTCCAGAGTCGCCGGAATCTCCACCGTCGCCAGAATCACCGGAGTCGCCACCGTCTCCGGAATCGCCGGAATCTCCACCGTCGCCAGAATCACCGCTGTCACCAGAATCGCCGCTGTCGCCGGAGTCTCCGCTGTCCCCAGAATCCCCAGAATCGCCACTGTCGCCCGAGTCGCCACTGTCGCCGGAGTCGCCGCCCGCGTTGGCGGCTCCCTGCCGCAATATCTCCCTGAGCAGCGCTAGTGAGCCACCGATCAGTCCACCGGCCAGTCCGAGAACGGCGGTGCCGCCACCGGGTTCCAGAACTGTTCCAATACCACCACCGATGGCCGCGCCCGCGGCGAATCCCGCTCCGAACCTGCTCAGCCGCCGGTCGAAGTCGTCGTCCCCGACATTGCTCTTGTCGCTCAGGTCCGCGGCCTCTTGTGCCACTTTCTGCTGGAACAACGTCGAGAGCTCCTGCGCCAACTGCTGTTGCATGGCCGGCCCGTCCGCTCCCATCTGCGGGTCACCCAGTTGGGCGTACGTGTCGTCGTACTGGCTGACAGCGTTGCTGATGAACGTTTTGGTGCTGGTCAACGCGCCGGCATAGTTGCTGGCCTTGGTCGCCTGGTTCGCCATTGCCTGGCCGAGGAGCTGGAGCTGCTGTCCGTGCGAGTCGATTGCCGAGCCGAGGCTCGAGCCGGCCGGGTCCTGCCAGGCCGCCTGCGTCTCGCCGAACGCCTTGTTGGTCTGAGCGGTGGCGGTCGCGGTGTCCTGGCTGGCTCGCTGCCATGCGTCGGCGAGCGCGGTCATCTGGGCTTCGTTTCCCTGCGGCCAGGGATCTCCCTGTGCGACGATCGCGCCCCACAACGGCCCGGTCGGCTCCGGAATCGTTCCGTCGAGCGCGCTAGTCATGACTGATCTCCCCGAAAAAGCCGCGCGACATGGTGTCGGCGGCCTCGTAGTTGTCGATGCCGCGATGGCCCGCGTCGGCGAGCAGACCGGGAACCTGGACCGATTTCCGCATCGCCTTGGCGATGATGGTGGCTCTGGGCTGGTACGTCTGGAGGAAGGTCTGACCGAGGAGGTCGCTGCCCGTCTGTCCAGATGCACCGCTGATCGCACCATGAGCGGACGACCAGTTGGACGTAAGGTCCTGACCTGCCTGTCCCAGTACTGTCATGGCGTATCGGGCATCGTCGGTGATCATGGAAATGTCACCAGAATCGGTTGCCATTTGCGTGCTCCCATCCCACGGCTGCGATTTGTCACTCAGTCTCAGCAGTGCCGGGTGGGGTGTCACAGCCTTGTCAGGTTCATGCCAGATCCGACCGGCGTACGAGTGATGTCGGAATTCTGCTGCCCACCGAGACGAGTCAGGGATGACGCTGGCTGGCGTCCCCGTTCGACGTTCCCCGGATGGACTCGACGACGGCGTCCTGCGCCGCGTGGGTGGTCCGCAGGAAGTCGAGTACGAGCCGCAGCTCGCCGTCGCCGTACTTGTGCAGGCGGGCTTCGCCGTGCTGGCGGGCGGGGGCCAGCAGCGGGGTGATCGCGTCGACGAGCTTCGCGGTGGGTACGACCAGTTTGCGCCGGCCGTGCTGCGGGTCATCGTGCCGGGTGGCGTATCCAGCGCGTTCCAGGCGGTCGACCAGGGTGGTCATGGAACCGCGGGTCAGGTGCAGCCGAGCGCCGAGCTGGCTGGCGGTTTGCGGTCCTTCCCGCACGATCAGGTCCAGGCAGCGCAGGTCCGTGCGGTTGACCCCCAACGCGTCGGCCAAGGCCTGGTCGCGGTCGTCATAGACGGCCTGCAAATCGGCCAGGGCCGCGCTCACCTGAGCGACCAGCGCCTTTCGACTCGGCGGCATTCGACCTCCAAAGATGTTTGACAATCAAGCATACTTGCCCTAGTGTCCTACTTGCTTGATAGTCAAACATAACGGAGGGGTTCCCGATGTCGAAGGAAAAACAAGAACACGGTCTGATCGACTTCACCGACCAACTGGCCGGTGGAGTGCTGTCCTGGATCGCCGGCAAGGACACCATCCGATCTGGACGCTCGGCGGTGGATTCCACGCTCGGCGAGCTGGTGTCGTGGACCGGGCTGGTACGGGCCGGTGACCGTCGTGCTCGGTAGTCGGCTGCCGGCCACCTTTGCCGGTCTGACACTGGTCGCCGCGCTGGCGGCCCCCACCGGTACGACTGCCGCTGCTCCCGCCGGGGCCATCGCGTGGACGACGTGCGAACAGCCGGCGGCGGCGAAATACCAGGCGCGGTGCGGCACCGTACGAGTGCCGGTGGACTGGGCGAAGCCGTCGGGACCGTCGATCGCGCTGGCGCTGCTGCGAGTTCCGGCCACCGGCGACTCGACCGGCACGGTGGTGTCGGATTCGGAGGAACTGGCCGGCTACGGCGGCTCCCAGATCTCGTTCTTCCTTCAGCACGGCGGAAACTACCTGTCACGGCTGCCCCGTACGCACGCCACGAAGGACATCGTCATCTTCGACCCGCGCGGACTTGGCGGCAGCGCCGGCGTGCACTGCGCGGTGCCAGGCCACGACCCGGCTGTCTCCAGCTTCGCGACCTCGGTCGGCACGTACGACCGGCTGCTCGCCCACAATGCCGCCACCTTCGCCGGCTGCCAGGGCACCGCGGGCCTGACCGCGCACATGGGCGTCCACGATCAGGTACGCGACCTGGACGCGATCCGTTCAGCGCTTGGCGAGTCGCGGCTGAACTGGCTCGGCCAGGCCGACGGCGGCGAACGCGGAGCGGCGTACGCGGCCGCCTATCCCGGCCGTACCGGCGCCATCGTCCTGGACGCGGCGGTCGACCCGAACCGGTCGGCGGCGGTACGGGCGATCGACGCGGCCAGCGCCGAGGAGACCGCGTTCACCCATTTCGCGACCTGGTGCGACACCGACACCACCTGCGCGCTGCACGGCCAGGACGTGGGCAAGGTCTTCGACCAGGTCGTCGCCAAGGCCGACGCCGGCGGTGTGTCGAACCAAGCGCCGTCTCCCCGACCACTCACCGGCGCCGAAATCCGCATCACCGCCGGGCAGTATCTGGCCGGCTATCCCTTCGCGTGGCCGGGCCTGGCCGCCGGCATAGCCAGCGCCGCCAACGGCAACGGCCAGACCTTCGCCACCTATTCGGCCCTCACGTACACCGACCCCGACTACACCGCCAGCCGCATCCAGACCTGCGCCGACAGCCCCGCACCCGCCGGCCTGCCACGGTTGAGACTCCTGGCCCAACTGGTCCGACGAAGCGCACCCCACACCGGCGGCCTCTCGATCGCCTGGGAGGCGATGGCCGGCTGCGTCGGCCAGCCGACAGCCCATCCGTACACCCTTCCCGCCCGCGTCCGGCCGAGCTCGTCCATCCTGGTCACCGGCACCACCGGCGACCCCATCTCCCCGTACGCATGGACCCGGAGCCTGGCCAGCGACCTGGCCGGCAGCCGACTGGTCACCGCCACGATCGACGGCCATGGCGCCTTCGACAACTCACCCTGCGCCGACGGCGTGATCGACGGATATCTCGCGAACGGAACGCTCCCCGCGGCCAACCTCGTCTGCCGGACCTAAGCACGGCAGACCTGGAATTCTCGGGATTTCGGGTCGCCGGCGCACATTTGGCGCGGTCGTATAGTGGCCTGATGAACGCGCGGGCGGGGGCGCCGAATGAGTTCGTTGTGCAGGTCGATCAGGGCGTCGTGGCCCAGGCCCGGGCGACCACGTTGCGGGCGTTGACTTTCTCCGCCGGGGTGAGCCTGGTCGGCGGCGGGCTGATCCTTGGCATCGGGATCCTGGTCGGCTTCTTGATCGCGACCGTTGGCGGCGAACCGCTACAGGCCTTCTGGCTTGGCCCGATTGTCGTGCCAGGACTCTTCCTGACGTACGACGGATGCCGCAAGCGCGCCAGGATCCGGCGGCTCCGCACCACCTGGGCGGCCAGCGGGATCGCTCCGGTCGCGATGCGGTTCTCCCCGCTCGGGCTGCGGGCCAGCATCGACGCGGCGCCGGACTCGGTCTTCCTGCCGTGGAGCACGGTCGCGGGACTCCGCCGCCACGCCTGGCGAGGTCAGCAGTCCCTCGTGATCGACCTGATGCCCGGGGTCAGTCCGGCGACCCCCGGCGTACAAGGCATCGCGCACCCCGAGGTCCAGCGCGTCCTGCACCGGAAGGTGCTGGGCACCACCGGACTTCGGGTCGCGACCCGAGTTCTCCGGCAGCCGGTTCCGGAGATCGACCAGGCGCTGGCCGCTTTCACCTCGGGACGGCTCCGCATTCGCTGAGCAGCGGTCAAACCTGCGCCCGCATCCCTGCCCACAGCAGGTCGACCAGGGCTTTCGTGTCGGCTTTCCAGTTGCCTTCCGGGTCGAGGAACATCAGGCCGCCGAGGCCGCGCATCAGGGTCTCGACGGTCAGGTCCGCTCGGATCAGGCCGGCCTCGACGTTGGCTTTTCGCAGCGTGTCCAGCGCATCCAGCAGCGACTTGTACGTGTGCGTGGGTAGCTCGCCCGGGCCAGCCCGCAGGGCGGTCATCAGCCCGCGTTTGGTCATCATGTAGTGCGCCAGGTGGTCGATCACCCAGACGCGGAAGGCGTTGTCGGGTGACTGCCGTTCCAGCAGGGTGGGCACGATGTCGATGAGGTGGTTCACCTCGCGTTGGTAAACGGCCAGGATCAGGTCCTCTGGCGTGGGGAAGTGCCGATAGACGGTCCCGACGCCGACGCCGGCCAGTTTCGCGATCCCGTTGTACGACACGTCTCCGGTGCGTCTCAACGCCTCGGCCGCGACAACCAGGATGCTCTCGTGATTGCGTCGGGTGTCCGCCCGGCGCGGGCTGACCGATCCCGTCGGCATCCTTCCTCCTGGTCTCGCTAGCGCGCTTCTGGAATGCCCGGCCTTCGTTTGCCAAGCGGATTTTAATCCGCTAGCCTCGGTCGAGCAAGCCGAAGCGGATTTCTATCCGGATCGGCGCCAACCCCAGAATACCCACAAGCCATGCGGCCGGAAGCCTGGCTGCATGGCGATCCGCGGGAAAGAGATCCCAGTGGACATCTCACTTGACATCAATGGCAGGTCGGAGCCGCTCAGCGTCGATCCGGGCGTGACGCTGCTGGACGCCCTGCGCGAACGGCTCGGCGTCACCGGTCCGAAGAAAGGCTGCGACCGCGGCCAGTGCGGCGCCTGCACGGTGCACGTCGACGGTAAGCCAGTGCTCGCCTGCCTTACCCTCGCCGCCACCGTACGGCGGCCGGTGACCACGGTCGAAGGACTGTCCACCGGGGACGAGCTGCATCCGGTTCAGCGGGCGTTCGTGGATCAGGACGCATTGCAGTGCGGCTTCTGCACGTCCGGCCAGATCATGTCCGCGGTCGCCGCGGTGCGTGAGGATGTGTCGGATGTACGCGAGTTCATGTCGGGCAACCTCTGCCGCTGCTCGGCGTACCCGAACATCATCGCCGCGATAAAGCAGGCATCAGAGCAGGCGGCAGCAGACACGAGGCGGGCCGATGCGACCGTTTGAGCTGACCAGGGCCGCCACGGTGCAGGACGCACTCGAGTCCACCGGCGCCTTCCTCGCTGGCGGCACCACGCTGGTGGATCTGATGAAGCTGGACGTCCTCACGCCGCCATGCGTGCTGGACATCAACGACCTCCCGCTGCGCGGCATCAGTACGTCCGACGGCATGCGTTTTGGCGCGCTGGAACGGATGGCCGACGTCGCGGCACATCCCGGCGTTTACCCCGCGATCTCCAAGGCCCTGGTGCTCAGTGCCTCGCAGCAGCTGCGGAACATGGCGAGCATCGGCGGCAACCTGATGCAGCGCACCCGGTGTTCGTACTTTCGCGACGTCACCATGCCGTGCAACCGGCGGGTTCCGGGCAGTGGATGCCCCGCGATCGGCGGCACCAACCGGATGCACGCGATCCTGGGCACCAGCGACGCCTGCGTGGCGACCCACGCCAGCGATGTCGCGGTAGCGCTGGTCGCACTGGACGCCGAGGTCGTACTGACCAGCGCGGACGGGACCCGGACGCTCCCGCTGCGGGACTTCTACCGAGTTCCGGGTTCGACCCCCGAGGTGGAGAACGACCTGCGTGCCGGCGAACTGATCACCGAGGTGTACGTGCCCCGGCTGGACTGGGCCGCCACCTCCACGTACGTGAAGGTGCGCGACCGCCAGTCGTACGAGTTCGCGTTGTGCTCGGCCGCGGTCGCCCTCGACGTACGCGACGGCCGGATCCTGGACGCCCGGGTCGCGGTCGGTGGGGTGGCGACGGTGCCGTGGCGGTTGACGGCGGTCGAGGCCGCGCTGCAAGGAGCGCAGCTGACTGAGGAGGCCTTCGCGGACGCTGCTTCGGTGGCGGCCGAGGGCGCGCATCCGTTGTCCGGCAACGAATTCAAGACCACCCTGCTGACGCGGACCATCGTCCGCGCGCTGCTGGAGCTGACCGAAGGGAGCCACCGATGACCGGCAGGCTGGACGCCGTGCCGAAGGTCACGGGGCGGGCCAAGTACGCGGCGGACAACAACTTCCCCGGCATGGTCTACGGCTATGTCGTACTCAGCACGATCGCCTGCGGCGAGATTGCCGCCATGGACGTGGCAGCGGCCAAGAGCGCGCCTGGCGTCGTCGCCGTGTACACGCCGTTCGAAGGGCTGGGGCTGTCCGTCGCGTCGTCGCCGATGATGGGCGAGACCTGGGTTCCGCTGCGCAACACCGACGTCGCGTACCGCGGCCAGCCGATCGGCGTCGTCGTGGCGGAGACGTTCGAGCAGGCCCGCGACGCCGCCGCGCTCGTTCAGGTGTCGTACGACCAGAAGCCGGCGCGTACGTCTTTCGAGGCCGGGATCGCCACCGCCGAGGACGCACCCGCGTTCATGGGCAACGAACTTTCGGCCACGGTGCTCGCACCGGGCGTCGAGTCCATTGAGGACGCGCTCGCGGCCAGCCCGGTTGTCGTCGAGGCGACCTACCGTACGGCGACCCAGAACCACGCTCCGATGGAGCCGCATTCCGCGGTCGCCGTCTGGGCCGACGGCACCCTGACCATTTACAGCGGAAACCAGGGCAGTGACCTGCAGGCGATGGAGGTGGCCGGTGCGCTGAACCTGCCGATTTCAGCCGTACACGCGGTGAATCCGTACGTCGGCGGCGCGTTCGGGGGCAAGGGGCGTACGTCCGTGCCAGCGTTCCTCGCCGCGGCCGCGGCCCGGGCCCTGAACCGCCCGGTCAAGTGCGCGCTCACCCGTGAACAGGTCTTCACCGCGACCGCGGGCCGCGCGGCCACCCTGCAGAAGATCGCCCTCGGCGCGGACAAAAACGGCACGTTGCTGGCCGTACGGCACGACTCGTGGTCCAGCACCGCGATGGATCGCTCGTTCGTGGAACCGACCTCGCATGGCACCTCGCGCGAGTGGTACGCCACCGAGAACCTGTCCATCAGCCAGAAGATGGTCCCGCTGAACGTCCCGCTGACCACGTTCATGCGTGCTCCCGGCGAGGCGCCCGGCTCGTTCGCGCTGGAAAGCGCCATGGACGAGCTGGCCGTCGCGTTGAAGATGGACCCCATCCAGCTGCGCAGGCGGAACAGCTCCACCGCGCCGCCCGGCAAGGACCTGCAGTGGTCGAGCAAACATCTCGAAGAGTGCTTCGACATCGGTGCGCGGCGGTTCGGCTGGGCTAATCGGTCACCACGCGGGCGCGTGGACGGCGACTGGCTCGTCGGCATCGGCACGGCGACCGCGATGTTCCCGGCGCTGCGGTTCCCGGCCACCGTCGAGATCACGCTCAACGCGGACGAGACAGCCGAGGTCCGTACCAGTGGCGCCGACCCGGGCACCGGCCTGCTGACCGTGCTGTCGACCATCGGCGCCGAATCGCTGGACATCGCACCGGAACGGATCACCCCGCGACTCGGCGACTCCCGATATCCGTCCGGTGGCATGTCCGGCGGCTCGACCGCCACGGCGAGCGCTGGTACAGCCATCATGGTCGCCGCGACCGAGGTCATCGACGACCTGCTGGCGCTCGCCTCGGCGCCGGGTGGACCGTACGAAGGCCAGGAAGTGACCTACGCCGACGGCCGGGTGTACGGCACCGACGACACCGTGCCGTTCGGTGAGCTGTTGCGAGCAGTAGGTCGCGAGTCCCTGTCCGCCAAGGGATCCTCGGCGCCGGGCGAGGAAATGACCAAGCACTCGTTCAGCTCGTTCGGGGCCCAGTTCTGTGAGGTACGAGTGCACCGCCTGACCGGCGAGGCCCGCGTGTCGCGCCTGTTGGGAGTGTTCGACGCGGGCCGGATCATCAACGAGAAACTGGCCAGCAGCCAGCTGTCCGGCGGCCTGATCTGGGGCGTGTCAGCGGCACTCCACGAAGGCCTGGAGATCGAATCGGACGGCCGTCTCGCGAACGCCGACTTCGCGAGTTACCTGCTCCCGGTCAACGCCGACATCCCCGCCATCGATGTTGAGTTCGTGCAGTACCCGGACACCCTCCACAACGCGGTCGGTGCCCGCGGCATCGGCGAGATTGGCGTGGTCGGCGTCGCGGCGGCGATCGCCAACGCGATCTACAACGCGACCGGCATCCGCGTCCGCCACATCCCGATCACGATCGAGGACCTGCTGGTGCACTGAGCTGACCGACACATCACCGCTGATGAGCAAACCGGCAGGTGCCATCGGACGTCTTCTGATCGACTTTTTCGTTGAGAGGAGCTCCGGGGTGGTACGCCGCATTCGTGTCTTGTTGATGATGATCCCGTTCCTGCTGGCCGGCGTACTGGCGACGGCGTCGCCAGCCTCGGCCGTCATCGGCGGAGCGGTGAGCCCGTCCGGGCCGTGGGCCGTACGGATATTGCTGGACGGCCATCCGTGGTGCACCGGTACGGCGATCTCGCCGCAGTGGGTCATCAGCGCGTCGCACTGTTTTTTCGACAAGCCGGACGCTCCTTTCGCCGACTCGCGACTCTCCTTTCGAGTCGGCAACCTGGATCAGCGCAAGGGCAGGCTCGTCCACCCGATCCCGCACAGCCGGGTGGACAACCCGCACGCCGACATCACGATGATCAAGGTGCAGCCGATGAATGTCCCGGTGGCCAAGCTCGCCACCACGTCGGTCCACATTGGACAGATCGTGCGCCAGTACGGCTGGGGCGCCACTTGCACCAGCGACGAGAACGCGTGCCAGTCGAACGTACTGCGGCAATCGGTCCTGCGAGTGGTGTCTCCTCACGACCCACGCTGTGTGGGGCTGGTGGGACCGGGTGGCACCGACTTCTGCGCGCAGAAGGTCTGGGGCATTCCCGCCGGCGGCGACTCCGGCGGACCGGTCATGACCGGTGCGGCAGCGGGGACGCAGGTGCTGGTCGGCGTCCTAGACGGCTCCGACCGCGACAGCACCGCCAACGCCGGGCAGATTTTCGCCCAACTGCAGTGGATCCACGCGGTCTTGCGCAAATGACGAATTAGTGACACTCCCGATCTCGATGTCATAGCTGTGGCATCGTGAGGCACCACGGGAGAGGGCGGCATGATCGACTGGCTCAACCATGTGCTGTTCGTGCTCGGCGACGACCAGGTGTCGGTGGCTGAGCTGCTGGGATTCGTGACTGGCGGGGCCTGCGTCGTACTGACGGTCGTCGCCCACGTGGCGAACTTCCCGGTGGGCATTGCCAACAGCGCGTTCTTCCTGGTCCTGTTCGTGTCTGCGCAGTTCTACGCGGACGCGGGCCTGCAGGTGGTCTACATCGTGCTCGGCTTCATCGGCTGGTGGCAGTGGGTACGAGGCGGCCCGCAGCGGTCGGCGCTGGAGGCAGGGCGGGCGAGCCCGCTGACGCTGGCCGGTTGCCTGGTGTTCGTGCTGGTCGGTACGGCGAGCCTGACGGTCCTGTTGACGGCGGTGCACGACGCGGCGCCGTTCTGGGACGCGCTGACCACCGCGATCTCGCTGGCCGCGCAGTATCTGCTGAACGCGAAGAAGATCCAGAACTGGTTTTTCTGGATCGCCGCCGACATCATTTACGTGCCGTTCTACCTGGCCAAACAACTGGAACTAACGGCGATTGTGTACGTGCTGTTCCTCGGCTTGTGTGTGCTCGGCCTGCGGCAATGGCGGCGAAGCCTGGCCACCGCATGACGTACGAACACGGCCTGGTGGTAGGCAAGTTCTACCCGCCGCATACCGGCCACCATCACCTCGTACGGACAGCCGCGGCCCGTTGCCGGCGGCTGACGGTGTTGGTGGAGGCGGCCAGCGTGGAGTCGATCCCGCTGGCGGACCGGGTGGCCTGGATGCGCGCGGTGCACCCGGACGTGGAGGTCGTTGGCACCCGTTGTGACGTGCCGGTGGACATGGCGGACGAACCGATCTGGGCCGCGCAGGTCGCAGTGATGCGCGCGGCGCTCGGGAACGCACCGGTAGACGCCGTGTTCTCCTCGGAGAAGTACGGCGACGAGCTGGCCCATCGGTTCGGCGCGGAGCATGTTGTCGTCGATCCGGACCGCCTGCACGTACCCGTGTCCGCGACCGCAATCCGGGCGGACCTCGCCGGCCAGTGGGACTTCCTGGACCCGGTGGTACGCGCCGGGCTCGCGGCTCGGCTGGTGTTCGTCGGCGCCGAGTCGACTGGCACCACCACGGTGTCCCGGCTGGTCGCGGAGGCGTTCCGCGACCGGGGCGGGGGGTGGCGGCGGACCGGCTGGGTGCGGGAGTACGGCCGCGACTACACGTACGAGAAGTGGCGGGCCGAGGGCGGCGAGCTGGATCAGCTGGTCTGGGACCAAAAAGACTTCGACCTGATCGCCGTGGAACAACGCCGACGTGAGGAAGAGGCCGCAGCGGCTGGCTCGCCGCTGCTGGTCTGCGACACGGACGCGTTCGCGACGGCGGTGTGGGAGCGCCGGTATCTCGGGTCGTGGCGACCGCGACGGGGACTCGGGGATTTCTACCTGCTCACAGACCACGTCGGCGTGCCCTGGCTGAACGACGGCCTACGCGAAGGCGACCTCGCGGTCAGGGCCGAGATGACGGCGTGGTTCACCACCGCGCTCCAAGAGGCAGGCCATGCCTGGGCGCTGCTCACCGGCAGTCTGGAGCAGCGCGTACAGCTGGCCATCAAAATCGCCGAGCAGACCCTGCGGCAGCGATCCACCTTCGCGAAACCGCTGGGATAGCGCGGCCGATTGGGGCGTCCTTTCCCGCAAAGGTTGGATCCAAGGTGACATGGCTTCTCGGTGGTCGCGTTCTATAAGAATGCCGTTACGTCCTAATTGAAGGAGCGGCATCAATGACGACCATTGACCAGCGAGTGGTGCGTACCGCGTACCAGCAGTCGATCGCCGACTACTGGAACAAGGAAAAAGACCCCGTCAACCTGCGGCTCGGCGATGTCGACGGTCTCTACCATCACCACTACGGCATTGGTGCGTACGATCCCGCGGTGCTCGACGCTGCCGCCGCGGTTCGCGACGACGCGATCGTCCAGGAGATGCACCGCCTCGAGACCGCGCAGGCCGACGTTCTGCTCGACCATCTCGGTGCGATCGGTCCCGGTGACCGGTTGCTGGACGCCGGATGCGGCCGAGGCGGCACCAGCATCATGGCCAACCAGCGCTTCGGCTGCCAGGTGGACGGGGTGTCGATCTCGGAGCAGCAGGTCGGGTTCGCGAACGGGCAGGCGGAAAAACGCGGAGTTGCGGATCAGGTCAAGTATCACCTTCGCAACATGCTGGACACCGGTTTCGAGACAGGATCGTTCAGGGGTGCCTGGAACAACGAGAGCACCATGTACGTCGACCTGTACGACCTGTTCGCCGAACACGCCCGCCAACTCGCGCCCGGCGGCCGCTATGTCACCATCACCGGCTGCTACAACGATGTCACCGGCGGCCGGTCGCGGGCGGTGAGCCAGATCGATCAGCACTACATCTGCAACATCCATCCCCGCAGCGAATACTTCAAGGCCCTGGCCGCCAACGGGTTCGTCCCCATCGCCGTTGTCGACCTGACGGCAGCGACGATCCCGTACTGGGAGTTGCGAGAGCAGTCCGCGGTCGCCACCGGCATCGAGAAGCCGTTTCTCACCGCGTACCGCGAAGGCAGCTTCCACTACCTGCTCATCGCCGCCGACCGGATCTGACCACAGGAGGAGTCAACGGTGATGGACACCGCTGCCGCGTTGCGTACCGGACCGACCGGCCTCGGTACGTCAGCGGCCCGCATGACGGCGCGGTTCGCGTCCGCTGGGGGACCCGATCGGGGGTACGCGGAAATCCCCTGGGGCGACGGGTCGGCGTCACCGCTCTACTGCCCAGTGGTCGAGCGGGTCAACGAGCCACTCGCCGAGGAGGTCGACCGCCGCCTGGTTGTCTGGGCGCAGGAGTGCGGATTCACCGGCGAGGGACTCGACCAGATCCGCGAGGCCGGCTTCGGGCGGCTCGCGATGCTCACCCACGCCGACGCCGACGATCCCGATCTGCTCCTGATCGCGGCGCAGTTGAACGCGGCCTGGTGGGCCGCCGACGACTACTACGCCGACGACAGCGAACTCGGTGCCACGCCAACGAAACTCCCGCCACGGCTCGCGCTGGTCATGGCGGCGATGGACCCGGTCGCGCCCGCTGGCGAATTCTCCAGTCAGCTCGACGAGGCCCTTCGGGGCGATCCCATTCTGGTGGCGCTGCACTCCAGCGTCGGCCACCTGGCCCGCCACGGCACACCCGTACAAGTCCAGCGAGTGTGCTACGCGACCTTCTCGATGTTCGTCACCTGGAGCGCCTACGCGGCGTGGCGGCACACCGGTGCCTACCCACCGGCGTGGGAATACCTCGCCGCGCGCCAGCACGACAGCTTCTACACCTCGATGACCTTGGTGGACCCCGTCGGCGGATACGAGCTGCCGGCGGGCCTGTATTACGACCCTCGCGTTCGACAGGCCCTCATGCAGGCAGGCACCGCGTCCGTACTCGTGAACGACCTCCATTCGGTGGCCAAGGACGCCGCCGACGAGAAGCCGGTCTGCAACATGGTCCTGCAGGTCGCGGCCGACCGGAACTGCTCCATCCAGGAGTCAACCGAGATCACCGTCGATCTTCACAACAATCTCGTACGCGACTTCGAGGCAGGTCACCGAAAACTCCGAACCGTGCCCTCACCCGAACTGCACCGTTTCCTGAACGGAGTCAAGGCATGGATGGGCGGTGGCCTCGAATGGCACGCCACCAACCCCCGCTACGAAAGCTAACCGCCGGACTCGCTTGCCGGGGGTGGGTTTGAGAACACCCGTAGGCGTTGTTGGTCATGGGACAAATCCCATGACCAACAACGAAAGGTCGGGTCAGGGAGCGTCGTAATAGCTCGTGTAGGCCTGCACGTTGCCGGGCTGGACCAGTACGCCGGTCAAGTAGGAGTCGTTCGCGGCGGTGGCGGCCGTCAAAACCAGGCTGGCCACGTCACTGCAGGGCGTACTTGGCGAAAACTGTGAGTGGTTGTGCCAAAGTTGCAAAGAGAAAGTGCAGTTGGCCGGAGCCGAGGAAAACACGGCGTAGGCACGAACCTGCCCGCCCTGGAAGGACAGACACGGGGTGACAGTGCCGCCACCCTGCAGGTTTGTCGTATTTTCACAATGGGTGACAGGTGCGCTTGGAGCAGCGATGGCCGGAGCCGCGAAGCCCACGGTCAGCGCACCAGCGGCGGCCACGGTCAAGGCTAGCCGGCGGGCTATCGAAGTCGTCATTTTTTGGCCTTTCTGCAGAGGGATCTCGGACCGCCAGGTGGTCTCACCACCGGACGGTTGGTCGCTGCTCCCCGATATCCCTTCGTCATTCTTGGGGCGGATTCACGACATCGACAGACACGACACAAGTGTGGCCAAGGTTCACTTATGTCCCCATGCGGTCGCGAATGCCGGCCCCCGCATTGCCGCGCCACCCCAGCACTGTCGCTCTCGTGCGCAGGTCAACTGGTGGGCACGTACCACCGCTGCTGTACGGCGCTGTTGCAGTCCCACAGTTGGACCGGAGTTCCGTTGCCGTAATAGTTGATGTTGGCATCGAGGCACCGTCCGAATCGGTAGTTGACAAGGCCGAAATTGGCGCTGTTGTTCCAGGTCTGCTGAGCGGTGCCGTTGCAGTCCCACAGCTGAACCCGCGTCCCGTTACCGCCGTGGGTCGCGTCCGCGTCCAGGCAGCGATTGAATTTCGCGTTGACGATGGTGTTTCCGTTGACGTACCACCGCTGCTGGACGCTGCCGTTGCACGCCCACAGCTGCACGGTCGTACCGTTGCCACCTTGAGTGGCATTCGCGTCGAGGCAGCCATAATAGCCACTGTTTATCTGTTTCGCGGCCGCCGCGGTCGCCGGCGACGCGAACCCCGCGGACATCGCCGCGAAGACGGCAACTGACAGCAGGATGGCAGCAGTTCTAGTGACTCGTACTCCGCGCATGAGACCTCTCCAAAAGTGGGAAATGCGAAGCCAACTCGCGTCTTGACGACACGCTTTTTTTTGTTTAGCAGACTTCGATTGTTCGGAATCGGGCGACAGCACGCCGAACAACAATTTCCCACCATACGAAGGCCCAGTTTCACTGGTTCTATCACATAATGTCACCCTCTGCGGTGCTCAAGCGCGTATTAATGCGCCTCTTGCCGAGGCTGCATAGGCAGCCGGAATACCAGCACGAAGGCGGCTGCGAGCGGTACGAGGCAGGCCCACGCGGTGATCTGCAGTGCGTGTGTCGGGACGTGGCGGTCGAAAGCGGAAAAGAAGATGGTGCCAAGGACGGCGACTCCGAGCGAGGACGACAACTGTTGGACGGCTTCCATGACACCGGAGGCCGAACCGACTTCGGCCATGGTCACGCTGGTCAGGATGAACCGGAAGAGCTGCCCGACGCAGGCGCCAACGCCCACGCCGATGAACAGGAGCGCGGGGACAAGGTCCCAGCCCGAGGACGTACGGGCACCGGTCAGCGTCAGGGCGAGTACGGTCGAGCCGCCGCCGATGAACAGGATGCCGGCGTGCAGCAGGTGACGGCCGAACCGCTTGACGAGGGCGAGCGAGGCGACCATGCCCAGCACCATGCCGATGACCATCGGCGTGAGCGCCAGACCCGCGTGCACCGGTGACCAGCCTTCGCCGAGTTGCCCGTACAACGAAATGCAGAGCAGAAGCCCGCTGAACGCCCCGAACAGGGCCAGCGTCACGGCGATGCCGCCGAGGAAAGTGCGGTTGGTGAGCAGGCTTGGTTCGATCAGCGGGCTGTGCTTGCGGCGCCGTTCCCAGAGCAGGAAGACCAGCAGCAGGACCACCCCGGCGGCGAGCAGACCGAAGCACCAGGCGGGCCAACCGGCGGCTTGGCCCTGGATCAGCGGATAGATGATCGCGACCAACCCCAGCCCCACCAGGCCAACGCCGCCGAAGTCGAGCTTGACGCCCGGATGGCTGGCGCCCCGCGGCAACGAGCGGATGGCCAACGGCAGCATTAGTACGCCAATCGGCACATTGATGAGGAACACCAGTCGCCACCCGGTGCCCCATAGGTTGGCGTCCACGAGCGCGCCGGCGAGCAGCGGAGCGATCAGCATGGCCACTCCGGTGACGGGACCGAACGGCCCGGTCGCCTTGTCGAACTCGTCGTCGTCGAAGACCTCCTTCAGCAGGCCGAAGCCCTGCGGGATCATGAGCGCGCCGAAGGCTCCTTGCAGCGCCCGAAAAACGATGAGCGCGCCGATGCTCGGCGCGAAGGCGCACGCGGCTGAGAAGAGGGTGAAACCGGCCGAGCCGACCAGGAACAGCCGACGCCGGCCGAGGATGTCGCCGAGCCGCGCGCCGGCGATCAACAGGACGGCGAAGGCGAGCGTGTAGCCGGCGCTCAGCCACTGGATCGTGGCCGCGCCGCCGCCGAGATCACGGTGGATGGCTGGCGCCGCGACGTTGACGATCGTGGCGTCGAGTACGTCGATGGTGCTCGCGGCCAGCACAACGACCGCCACGACCCAGCGCAGCCGGTAGCGCTGCCGGGCGGTGGAACTGCTGATGGGGACGGTCTCCATGAGGTCCTCCTGAGCTTGGACCAGGTACAGTGTTTGTTACGAACACCGTACGCCCCGAACGGCGTTCGTAACAAACACTGTTCGTTAAGACACTTTCTCTCGCCGGGAGGTCGCCACCGATGAGCCCCACCAGCCGCCAGCGTTCGACGCGGGACCGCCCCGCGAAGGCACCGCTCAGCGAGGACGCGGTCATTGACGCGGCGCTGGCCATCCTGAAATCCGACGGGCTGGCGGCGGTCTCGATGCGGCGGGTCGCGACCGCTCTCGACACTGGAGCCGGCTCGCTTTACGTCTACGTCTCCGGCCGCGATGCCCTGCTGCAGGCGATGCAGGATCGCGTCATCGCCACCATCGAGCTTGAAACGCCGAACTCGTCACGTTGGCGTACGCAGCTGCATTCACTGCTTGGCCGCATGCGCCACGCGCTGCTCGCGCATCCCGGAATCGCCGCGGCGGCGATGGGCAGCCCCCCTCGTACCGAAGCTTCGCTTCGCCTCCTGGAGAACCTGCTGGGAATCCTGCTCGCGGGCGACATCGAGCCGCAACGCGCGGTCTGGGCCACCGATGTCCTCGCCGCCCTGGTCAGCCATGCCGCGGTGGAAGACGACCTCCGGCGCGGCGCTGGTCAGGAATGGGTCGGCGAGCTCCGCCAGACGTTCGCCGACCTGCCGTCCGACCGGTTCCCGCTCATCTCCACGCATGCCGCACAGCTCACCGCGGGCAACAGCGACGAGCGGTTTCGGTTCGCGGTCGACGTTGTCGTCGACGGCTTGCTCGCCGGCGCGAACCCCGCCTGAATAGACCCTGTCGCGGCACCATTCTCACCACATTGCTTAGGGTTTGAACGCGCACGCACAGGGTGCGGCGCGAAACTGTCGTACCCACCCCCAAAAATCACCCCCACCCAGTGACGGGTGGGGGGCGGGTTCGAGGACCGATGTTCAACTAAAAATTAAGGTCCACCTCTCGACCCACCCCCCGCCCGTTCAAAGGGAGGGGGAAAGAAAAACAGACACCTACGACAATTTCGCGCCGCACCCACCTTTGGTACGCGACATTTTCGGGCTCCGGGATGTCTCAACACGGCCTGACAGGGAGGGCAACCCTACCCGCCCCGGAGGTGCATCCCAGAGTGTTGCCGTGGACGAGAGCATGACCGCCGTTTCCGGGTCAGGTCGGATCGTTGAGATCGCGCAAAAATCGGGATGACTTCCCCGCTTGGTCGGGATAGCCACGGTGCCGGTAGAACTCGTGTGCGGCTTGGCGACGGTCCGCGCTGGTGACCTCCATGCGTACGCATCCATGACTTGTCGCGAACGTTTCCGCCACTGCGACAAGCGCAGTGCCCACACCCTGGCCGCGGGCTTGATCGGAGACGACCAGAGCCACGATCCGCCCCCAGGAACCGGCGCGCTCGAAGAACGGGCAGATGTGGACGGCGACCAGACCGAGAAGATCACCGTCCGCCTCGGCCACGTACACCGCGCTCGCGGGATCGTCATCCCAGGCCTGGATGCGAGTCGCTGTCGTCGTGGTGTCGTCCTGGGGATGGTCCAGCTGGCGAAGCAGTTCGTTGACGGCCGCGGCGTCGGTGGGGTGCGCCAGCCGTATCCGGATGCCTTTCCCTGTCAACGCTTCGCCAGCTCCCTCGGTCGACTCAAGTCGGTGACAGGAAAATCGAAATAGGTGTCTGGATAGGGTTCGTTTTTCAGAGTGTAGTGCCACCACTCGCACTCGTACGAGCTGAACCCACTGACTTCCATGACAGCGCGAAGGTGGTGGCGGTTCTGCGCTTCGACCTGCGTGATTCCTTTCGCTCCATGGTGCGAAACGGAGTCCATCAGATCATGGTCACCGCCCATCAAAGCGAGCCCACCGGTAGCCAGGTGGTAGAAAGTCAGGTCGACGGTGCTGCCTCGGCTGTGGCCCGACTTGGCGGCCACATATCCCTCTTCGAACATCTCGGCTCTGTCAATATTCGGATAGTGCCTGAGTTTCGTCCGGCCATCCTCGGGCTGTTGCGACCAGCGAACAAAACAGTCGACGGCGCGTTGCGGCCGGTAGCCATCCCAGAGAAGCAAGCCAAACCCCAGGGATGCGGCCGCTTCTCGGGCTCTTTCCAGAGCTGCGCACAGCGCCCTCGTACCAACGATTCGGTTCACCACATATCCGTCTACCGGCTTGCCGGTAAAATTGTCCCAGGTGGCGTATTTGGTGTCCCAACGTATTCCGGGTACGTATTCATCCACGAAGACGAAATCGTCTTTCATTGGGCTTTTCCGGTCAAGGTCAACGACACCAGCATGTCGATCACCTCGGCAAGGGAGTATCCAGCGGCCGCCATCATCCGCGGATAGCGGCTGTAGGAGGTCAGGCCGGGGAGGGTGTTGACCTCGTTGAGCACCACCTTTCCGTCCTCCTTCAGGAACACGTCCACTCGCGCCAGCCCACCGCATCCCAAGGCGCGATAGATGGCCTTCGCCGTCTCGTGTACGAGCGAGCGCGACTCCGCCGAGATGTCCGCCGGACAGATGAAAGACGAGTTTTCCGAACCGGTTTCCGGGTGGCTTTCCTGGTGAATCTTGAAGAACCCATGAGACAGGGCGACCCGGTCCGACTCGCCCACGATCAGGTCCTGGTCGTTCCCCAGGATGGAGCAGCCGATCTCGCTGCCGACGACGGCTTCTTCGATCAGCACCTTCGAGTCGTACTCCCTCGCGGCCTCCACCGCGCTCAGCAGTTCTTCTTCGCCGGACACCTTGGTGACGCCGAAGGATGAACCCGAACGGGCCGGCTTCACGAAGACCGGATAGGTGAGCTGGTCGGGATCGATGTCCTGGTCCGCCGTGACAATCCAGAACTTCGGAGTGGCGATGCCCGCGCCTGCGACGACTGTATAGGCAAGGGCTTTGTCCATGCACAGAGCCGAACTCTGGACATCGCAGCCCACATAGGGGAGGCCGGAGAGCTCGAACAAGCCCTGGATCGCACCGTCCTCGCCAAGCTTGCCGTGCAGCACCGGAAACACGACGTCCAGACTGATGGTTTCGCATTTCGCCTGGTCAATGACCAGCAATCCGCGGGTGCTGCGATCTGGTGACAGCACGGCACGGCGGCCGTTATTTTCCCAGCCCTCGTCAGGACCGTCACACAGCTTCCAGACGCCGCTTTCGGTGATGCCAATCCAGAAAGGGTCATACTTGTCGGTATCGAGGCTCCTCGCGACCTCTCGCGCGGACTTGAGGGAGATGGGGTGCTCTTCACAGGCGCCCCCGAAAATGATGCCGATCTTCGTCTTGTTCATGCGGTATTTTCGCTTTCAAATCTCAGACAGTTGATAATGGAGTTTTCGACGGTGTCGCCCAGAGCGTGGTCCGTGTAGTACGCGGTGTGCGGACTGATGATCACATTCGGCAGTTCCTGAAGCCGCAGCAACAACTTGCTTTCGATGGGCCTGTCTCTACGGTCCGCGTAGAATATTCCTTCCTCTCCTTCGAGAACATCCAACGCGGCACCACCCAGTCGACCGCATTCCAATGCCGAGACGAGAGCCTCGGTGTCCAGCAGCGGACCGCGCCCGGTGTTGACGAGGTACGCGCCACGGCTCATCTGTTCGATACGCTGACAGTCCAAGAGGTGGTACGTGTCCGCGTTAAGCGGCGTATGTAGCGTGATGATGTCGCTGTGACCGAGCAATTCGTCGAGGGGGACGTAGTCGACGGAAGTCGCGGGAAACGTGTCATAGGCCAATATCCGACAGCCAAAGCCCCGCAGCCGGTCAATCACCGCGGCACCAATGCGTCCTGTTCCCACCACTCCGACGGTCAGGTCGCGCAGCTCTTTCCCGCGTACGTCATCCAGTCGGTAGTCATGAACGTCCGCACGCCGGACCATGGACTTTGCGTTTCGTACACACATCAGCATGAGCATCAGCGTGTAGTCGGCCACACTGTCGGGCGAATAGGTGACGTTTTCGACGGAAATGCCAACGCTCCGGGCGTACTTCACATCGATATGGTTGTATCCGATACTTCTGGTGGACATATACCGGACGCCGGCTCGGCTGAGCGCGAGCAGCGTGGCGTTCGTGATGTGAGTTTTGTGGCCCACGCTGACGCATCGTTTTCCGGACGCCAGGTGAATGTTCCCCTCAGAGGCCGGTGTTTCGGTCATGGTGGGCATAACGCCGAAGCGAGGCGCCAGCTCTCGGAACAAGATGGCTTCGTCCCGCTCGCATCCATAGATCGTGACGGGGACGGCATGGGGGCGACGGTCTGACAGCGGGATCACTTCTGGTTCCCCGATCGGCGGCGCAAAGCGGTTTGAATCAAGGTGTCCAGCAGTTCCGGGTAGTCCAGGCCGGCCGCCTGCCACATTCGCGGGTACGGCGACGCGGAGGTAAAGCGCGGAAAGGTGTTTACCTCGTTGACGACGACTTCGCCGTCCGCGTCGACGAAGCAGGTGACGCGAAGCAGCCCCGTGCAGTCCAACGCGGCGAATGCCTGCCGGGCCACCCGGTCCAGCCGTACGAGAGTCTGCTGATCCACGCTGGCCGGAACTTCGAGAGCGGTGGAATCCAGCGGCGGGCTCACGTGCACGGCCCCGTCGGGCGTCTCGAGTACGCCGATGCCGATCTTTCGTCCTCGGACCGCCGTTTCGACCAGGACCTTCGGGTCGATCCGCCGGGCCGCCGCGATGGCCGCGGCCAGGTCATCCCAACTGTCCACTGTGGACACATGAAGACTGGACCCGGCGCGCGCGGGTTTAACGAACACCGGCAAACCAAGGCGTTCTTTTTCCGCGGTGGTCAGGTCACTGCGGCCCGCTCGCAACACGACTCCGTCCGGCACGGTCAGCCCGGCGGCGGCGAGGAGCTTCCTGGCGTACTCCCGGTCCATTCCGGCCGCGCTGGCCAAGGTGCCGTTTCCGACGTACGGGAGGCGGGCCAGCTCCAGCAACGACTGAATGGTGCCGTCCTGGCCATGGCAGCCGTGCAGGGCCGGGAGCACGATGTCGACGTCCCGCAACCGCTCCAAGGTGCCCCAGATGCTGCGCAGTCGATCCGCCTCGGGGAGCCGCCCGCGGCTGGGGAAGTCCGGGCCGCTGATCCGCCAGCGGCCAGCAACGCTGATCTTGACCGCGACGACGTCGTATCGACGGCTGTCGAGGTGGGTGACGATGCTGGCGGCGGACTCGCATGACACGTCGTGGTCACCGCTTGGTCCGCCGTACACAACGGCGATCCGCGTTCTGGTTTCATTCACTGGCGAACCGCGATCGACTGCGCGCTGGGGGCGTCGAGGTCAGCGGTGACATGTCGATCACGCTAGGGCGGCTTTGTACCAGGACTGTGACAGTTCGTCGACAGGTCAGCACGTCTGCGATAACCCTGGCTTAATGTAGTTATGGTCGCGTCGAACCGGTGCTGGCCACTGTCTGGTAAGGAGTCGTCACCGTTTCTCGTCTGCTGCTCGTCGAGGACGACGCCGTGCTGGCCGAGACACTGTCCCGCGCACTGCGTGGATTCGGCCACGAGGTGGTGGTGACTCCCAGCGGTGAGCAGGCCCTGGAGTCACTGTTCGAGCGGCGGGAACCAGCCGAGGTGGTCTTGCTCGACGTGATGCTGCCCGGGATAGACGGATTCGAGGTCTGCCGCCGCATCAGGGCGGCCGACGCGCTCCCGGTCATCCTGCTCACCGCTCGAGGTGACGCGATGGACGTCGTGGTGGGGCTGGAGTGCGGGGCCGACGACTATGTCGTCAAGCCGGTCGAACCGCGGGTGCTCGACGCGCGGGTGAAGACGATCCTGCGGCGTACGACACCGGCACAGCGGACCACCCGCAGGATCGGCGACCTGGAGATCGACAGTACGGCGTTGGTGGTGACCAAGGGCGGGACCGAGCTGGTCCTCACCGCGACCGAACTTCGCCTGCTGGTGGAGTTCGCCGACCACACCGGGCAGGTGCTGAGCCGGCAGACGCTGCTGCAACGGGTGTGGGACTACGGATACACCGGCGACACCCGGCTGGTCGATGCCGCGGTGTCCCGCCTGCGCGCGAAAATCGAGCCGGATCCCGGCAACCCCACCGTGCTGCGTACCGTACGCGGGCTCGGCTATCGCCTGGTCACACCATGACGTGGCGACTGGGGCTGCGGGCCAGCATCGCGCTCACAGTCGTGCTGGTCACCACCCTCGCGGCGGCCGTGATGGCACTGGTGACCTACCAGTTGCAGACCGGGCCCACCAGGGACCGGTACATCGGGGCCGCCACGGTGAACTTCCTTTACGACGCCCGGCAGCTGAGCGAGCAAGTCAACGCGGCCACTGTTGCCACCAAGATCGACGTCAACAAGTTCCGCGACTACAAGCTCACCCGGCCGGGAATCATCTGGGCGGTGCTCACCGCCAAGGTCGACAGCAGCCCCGGCGGCTCCATAAGCCGCGATGCCGCCCCCGGCGACGAGAAGTTCGTCGTCACAGCAGGTAACAGCAGCTTGCTGGTCAGCCAGCTCTCCTTGCCCGAGGCGGACATGGTGCAATCCGCGGTGAGCCTCGCGCGGCGAAGTCCGCAGCCGGTGACCCGTATCGTCAACACCAAGCTCGGCCCGAAGCTGATCATCGTCGGCCAACTCGGCCCGGGTCTGCTGTTCGCCGAGGCGTTCGACACCCATCAACTGGACAGCGAGCTGTCCACCCTGCGGCTGCAGCTCGATGGCATCGCGGCCGGGGCGGCCCTGCTCGGCGTCCTCATCGGAGTGGTGGCCGCGGGGCGCATCCAGCGACGCGTACGCACCGCGGCCGTGGCGGCCAGAAAGCTCGGCGACGGCGCGCTGGACACCCGCCTGCCGGTGCGCGGACGGGACGAACTCGCCGACCTCGCCAGCTCGTTCAACGCGATGGCCCAACGACTGAGCGAATCCATCCAACAGCTGCAGGTGAACGACCAGCGCCAGCGGCGTTTCATCGCCGATGTGGCGCACGACCTGCGCACCCCGCTGGCTTCGATGATCGCGGCGGCGGCCAGCCTGAACGCCAAGGACACTGACGACCGGGTACGTTCGGCGGAGCTGGTCAGCAGTCAGGTCCAGCGGCTGAGCTCGCTCGTCGAGGACCTGCTGGAGATGTCCCGGTTCGACGCCGGGGTGGCCGAGCTGCGGCCGGAGTCCGTCGACCTGGAACCCCTCGCGGCCGACGCCGTCGCGCTGAGCGCGCCGGAAGCCGGGATCCAGGTGGCCGTCACCGGGGACGCCACTATCGTCGGCGATCCGCGCCGGTTGCACACGATCGTACGGAACCTGGTGACCAACGCCGACCGCCACGGCGCGCGACCGATCACCGTCACCATCGACGGCAGCGCGGTCGACCTGGTACGCGTCGCGGTCGCCGATTCCGGACCGGGGCTGCCCGCCGACCTCGCCCCGTTCGTGTTCGACCGGTTCGCCCGCGGCGACCGCGCCCGCCAGAAGACCGAGGGAAGCGGCCTGGGGTTGGCGATCGCGTACGAGAACGCCGCCCTGCACGGCGGCCGGCTGGAGGTCGCGAACTCCGCGGGCGCGGTCTTCACCCTCACCGTGCCGCGCGGCACCGCGGCGGACTCCGGTCCCGTACCAGAAAACCCACCGACGAGTTGACCTCGACAAAGGCGCGGTTTCGGCGGTGAAACCAAGATAGCGAGGAGTTTCACTCCCCGCCATTATTAACATATATCGCATGGGGGGGCTTGCCACAAGACCCCCATCGTGCTGCAGAATCTGCGAGCCCGATGCCACCACCTGCGGAAACAGATCCGCGGGATTGGCGAAACGCAGTCTGTAGTGAATGGATGGCTCATTGTTTGACGTAATCGTGGCCGGTGGTGGACCGACCGGCATGATGCTCGCCAGCGAATTGCGGCTGCACGACGTACCCGTGCTGGTGCTGGAGAAGGAGACCGAGCCGACCAAGGTTATTCGTGCGTTGGGCATGCACGTACGCAGCGCCGAGATCATGGATCAGCGCGGCCTACTGGAGCGGTTCATCGAGAACGGCGGCAAAAAACATCAGATCGGCGGCTATTTCGCCGGAATCAACAAGCCGTGGCCCGAGCGGATGGACACCGCGCATTCGTACGTCTTCGGGCTCGCGCAGAGCGTCATCGATCGCCTGCTGTCCGAGCACGCCGTCGAGCTCGGCGCCGAGGTTCGGCGCGGCACTGAACTGGTCGGGTTCAGCCAGGACAAGCAGGGAGTAACCGTCGAACTGACCGACGGCACGCAGCTGCGTACGCGCTATCTCGTGGGCTGCGATGGCGGTCGCAGTACGGTGCGAAAACTGCTCGGCGTCGACTTCCCCGGCGAGCCGGCGAGCATGGAGTGGCTGCTGGGTGAGATGCAGCTGACCGCGCCGCAGGACGAGGTGGCCACGATGGTGGCCGAAGTCCGCAAAACCCAGCACTGGTACGGCGTCTGGCCGATCGGGGATGGGTCGTACCGCGTCATCGTGCCAGCCGAGACGGTGGCCGAGGACCGGACTGTGCCGCCATCTCTCGACGAAATCAAACGGCAGCTGAATGTGTTTGGTGGCAGCGATTTCGGGGTGCACTCGCCGCGCTGGCTGTCGCGCTTTGGCGATGCCACCCGGCTGGCTGACCGCTATCGGGTCGATCGGGTGCTGCTGGCCGGCGACGCGGCCCACGTCCACCCGCCGATCGGTGGTCAGGGCCTCAACCTCGGTGTCCAGGACGCGTTCAACCTGGGGTGGAAACTGGCCGCGCAGATCAGGGGCTGGGCTCCGGAGGGGCTGCTGGACAGCTACTACGACGAACGGCACCCGGTCGCGGCCGGCGTACTGGACAACGTACGAGCGCAGGCCGAGCTGATGTCCTTCAAGCCTGGTCCGCAGGCCCTGCGCCGGCTGATGACAGAGCTGATGGACTTCGACGAGGTGAACCGGCTGCTGATCGAGCGGGTCACCGCGATCAGTGTTCGCTATGACTTCGGCGATGGCCATCCGCTGCTGGGCCGGCGGCTGAAGGACATCGCTTTGAAGCGGGGCCGGCTGTACGAGCTGATGCACGCCGGCCGCGGACTGCTGATCGACCAGACCGGCCGACTGTCGGTGACGGGCTGGACGGATCGAGTCGCCCACGTCGTCGACGTGAGCGAGGAACTGGACGCCCCGGCCGTACTGCTGCGCCCGGACGGCCACGTGGCCTGGGCCGGCGAGGATCAGGCCGATCTCGTCAGCCACTTGTCCCAGTGGTTCGGCATGGCCAGCTAGGTCCTGTCTGGTTATTCCGGTGGGATGAGAGTCGAGATCCAGGAGTCGGCTGGCGGCACCGCGGGAAAGCCTTCATAGCAGCGCTATGGGGGCTTTTCCGCGGTGCCGCCAGGCGGCTCCTGGGCTCGGCTATCGCCCGCCGCAATAACCAGACAGGACCTCGTCCAAAAGCTTCCCGATCGAACCACTATCTGGCAAGATTTGGTGGGAGGTAACAAAAAAATGACATTTGTCAGACGAACGGTCGTCGCCTTGACGGCCGGCATCGGTCTCGCGGTCGCCATGCTGCCAGGCGCAGCCACCGCCGCTCCGGCGTTCCTGTGCAACGACGGCAGCAACACGTGCGTCAACCACGGCTTCGTGTTCCAGACACCGGGGCAGGGCGTGGCCTCACCAAGTGGACGTACGGTCCTGCAGCTGAGCAAGTTCCCGATGGGCTACAACGGGCTGCAGCTTTTTCACTGGAGCGACCCGGAATGGACGTCGAACAACAACGACGGCCAGTACGCGGTGTGGCAGCACGACGGCAACCTGGTCGTCTACGCGGCCGGCGGCGCGGCGATGTGGGCGACGAACACCAAAGGCGCGTGCTCGGCGGTGTATGACGGATGCCAACTCGCGATCCAAAATGACGGCAACGTGGTGATCTACAACCAGAACAGCCGCCCGGTCTGGGCCAGCAACACCGCTTTCTAACGCGCGGGCGGCCCGTACCAACCTGGTACGGGCCGCCTGGAGCTAAAAGCGGTTAAATGTCCTCGACTATTTCCGCGAATGCGATCGCTACGCCACCGGTGGAGTGCTCGACGGTGGCGCCGACCAAGCTGCCCGCCTCAGCGGCGGCGGCGCTGGCCGCCGCGTAGTCGGCGAAGTAAAGGTCCAACAGCCGGTACGCCGGGGTTGGGCCGCCGTCTTCCTTTGGCCAGACTTTCGACACCTGGAGCCGAACCAGACCGGGAAGCTTGCGCGCCAGCGCGAGCTGGTCGGGGTAAGCGGCCTCGAAGGCGGCCGGGTCCTTCGGGTTCGAATAGACGAAGCTGATCTTGGTCGGGTGATCCGACATGAATGCTGTTTCCTTCTCGTCGAGTGACATCTTGACCGGTGACGCCGGTCCCGCTGCGGTCAAGTCAACCGGCGGGGAATCGCCGGCACCACGCAGAACAGCACGCAGAAGTGCGTACGCAGAGCGCTCCCGATCGGTCAGGACTGCGTGGCGTACGCCTGTGCCGCACGTGCCGTCAGTGCCTCACGTTCGGCTGGGGACTCCGCTGCCTCCAGCCGCAGGCGAGCGAACAGCCGGACCAGATCGTGGAACCGGTAGCGCCCCGCCACGCTGTCCATCAGCAGGCCAAGGTCGACGAGTTCGTCCAGCGCATCCCAGGCGACCTCCATCGGCACCTCGCCAACGACCGCGGCGAGGGCCGCGTCAAAGTCGCTTTCCGGTACCACGGCCAGCCGCCGAAACACCCGCTGGGCGGTGTCCGAGAGCTGCTCGTACGACATCCCGAACGCGGTGGCGATCTTCAGGTCACCGGCCTTGAACTGATCCAGCCGGTGTTCCTCGTCGGCGAGCCGAGCCACCAGTGCGGCGGCATCCCAGCCGGGCCGGCTGACCAGCCGGTTCCCGATGATCCGCAGCGCCAGCGGCATGCCCTCGGACAACTCGGCCAGCTGGTGGAGTGCCGATTCCTGGTCGCGGGCGGCACGCACGCCCAGAATCCCGGCCAGCAGCTCGGTGGCCTCGGACGGTGAGTGAGGTCCGAGGGCGAGCCGGCGTACGCCCTCCAGACCAGCCAGCAGCCGCCGGGCCGTGATCAGCGCCCGGCTCGCGCCATCTCCCGGCAGCAGGGGGCGCACCTGCTCCTCCGACCCGGCGTTGTCCAGCACGACCAGCGCATGCCGGTCCCGCAGCAGCGACCGATACACCGAAGCGCGCTCCCCGGCATCGTCCGGGATCTCCTCGTCCGCGACACCGAGCGTACGAAGGAGCAGCCACAACGTGTCCGCGGCGGTCGCTGGCCGCGGGGACATCCCCAGCAGGTCAACGAAAAACACTCCGCCGGGGAAGCTTGGACGCAGGGCGTGGGCCGCCCGGACGGCAAGGGTGGTCTTGCCCATGCCCCCGGAGCCGGTGATCAACGAGACCACACTCTCGGCGCACTCCAGCTCACTCGTCCAGGCCAGTTCCGCGGCACGGCCGGTGAAGTCGTCGACCGGTCGGGGCAGTTCACAGAGGCTGGCTGGACGGGCCCAGTGATCCCGTAGCCGGCCGTCCCGCGCCAGCTCGACAAGCTGCTTGCCGGCATCCCCTTCCAGGGCAAGCGCCTCCACCAAGGCCGTGACAGTCCGATGGTGCGGCCCCTTGCTTCGGCCACGCTCCAGATCCGACAGGGTCCTCGCACTGACCCCCGACCTCTCGGCCAACTGTTCCAGCGTCAGCCGCGCCGCGCGCCGATGGCCGCGCAGCACTTCTCCAAAACCCGGACCGTCAATGATCGGAAACTATAGATAACGCGCGAGGTAGGCAAACAAACCGGGTGCCATCATGATCGCCCACCCGTACTATCCGCGCATGCGCCAGCCGACCTACCCCATCGACACCGACCGCCTCTTCCTCCGCCTTTACCAGCACAGTGATCTCGATCAGCTGCACGACATCCACCGCCGATCCGACGTGGTGCGCTATCTCTACTGGACCGAGAAGTCCCATGAACAGACCAAAGAGATGCTCGACCGGCGCATGCAGAAGACCGTTTTCGACCCCGACTCCGACGGCCTCATCCTCGCTGTCGAACGCAAGGACACCGGAGAACTGATCGGCGACATCAGCTTGTTCGACTACGACAAAGTCAACAACCAGGCCGAGTTCGGGTTCATTTTCCATCCCGACCACCAAGGCCGTGGATTTGCCAGCGAGGCCGCCCGGGTCGGGCTTGACCTCGCCTTCGACGCTTTCGGACTGCGTCGGGTGATTGGCCGTTGCGACGCCCGGAACACCGCGTCAGCGAAGCTGATGGAACGGCTTGGTTTGCGGCGCGAGGCGCATTTCCGGGAAGACGAGTTCTTCAAAGGCGAGTGGAGTTCCACGTACGTCTACGCCATTCTCGCCAGCGAATGGAACTAAGTCCTGCTGCCCGCAGGAGCGCCTCCCACCTGGTGAACGGTCGGTTGACGCTCAAGTCCGCGACGGCCGGAAGTTGCCGATCTAGCCGGTGATCGGCTCGGCTAGCGCCGCTCGCGAGGAAGGCGCTGGGAAAGGGTCGGCGAAATACTGCGTTTCATGCGTCACGAAACCGTCGGCGAACTCCATGATGCTGACCGTGTTGGTCGGTACGCCGTCATAGGTGATCACACATTCGCTCACCCAAAGGTCACCACCGCCGACTATGCGGGTGATGGTGAAATGGCGCTCGGCCGGGTGTCCGCCACGCTGCGCCTGGATTCTTGCGCGGCCTCGAAACCGCTCCCCCGACTGGGGATAGTCCAAAATCGCGTCGGCGGCATAGACCGCGTGCTCGGTGTCAACGTCCCCGCGCTCGGAGGCCGTCCAGTGCTCCGCTATCCGCGCTCGCGTCTGGGAATCCTGCGTCATTTGTCTGCCTCATCTGGTCGGAGCCAAGAATCCTACCCACGACCTTTACCGTACAAAATCAAGAAAAGGACCCGCGACACGGCGGCGAGTAGCGCATGCCGGGGAAATACTGGTTCCATTGGGCCTTGGTGATCTGCGGCGACACCAGTGCGCACACCTGGTTCGCCACCTGGTCGGGATCGGTCTGCCAGAGCACCGCGGTCTCGTCGTCGCCGGCGCTGATCAGCCGGTGCGAATCCGGCCCGAAAGCCACCGTTCGTACGGATCCGGTGGCCGCGCTGAGAGTGGCCAGCGGGCTCGGCTGCCGGAGGTTGGCGATGTCCCAGAGCACGACGGTGTGGTCGGCACTGGCCGCGGCGACGGTCTGGTCGTCGGGACTGACGGCGACCGCGTCCACCGCGTCGGTCGGTCCGACGAGGGTGGCGAGGGCGGCGGGCCGCGACCCGTTGCTGACATCCCACAGCCGTACGGTCCGGTCATTGCCCCCGCTGACCAGAAGCCGGCCGTCTCGGCCGAACATGACCGACTGGACCGCTCCGCCATGCCCGCCCAGCGTGGCCGACAGCGACCAGTGGTGTGGATCGGCCACCTTCCACAGTCGGATCGTGTTGGCGTCCACCACCGCGAGCGTCCGACCGTCTGGGCTGTACGCAAGGGAAAGCGCGCCATCGGAGTGCGAGTTCGGCAGCACCGCGACGACGGCCGGGTGGGTCGGGTCGGCGAGGTCCCAGATCCGGGCGGTGCCGTCCACACTGCCGGTCGCGAGGGTGCGCCCGTCCGGACTGAAAGCGACCGCGAAAACGGCCGCGGTGTGACCGGTGACGGCGCCGAGCCGGACCGGGTCGCGCGGCTGGGCGATGTTCCAGAGCTGCACGGTGGCGTCATTTCTGGCGACCGCCAGCGTCCGCCCGTTCGGGCTGAACGCGAGGCCGAAAATCGCATTGCCACCAAAGACCGCGGTCGCCGGGCCGGTGAGGACGGCCATCGCGCCGGGGTGGTCCGGGTCGGTGACATTCCACAACCGAGTGGTTCCGTCCGCACCCGCGGTCGCCGCCATGCCGCCGTTCGGGCTGTACGCGGCGGCGTTCACGGTGTCGGTGTGGCCGGCCAGCATCGGCCCGGGAAGGTCGTGCAGCCAGACCGTGTGGTCCGAGCTCGCGGTGGCCAGCGTCCGACCGTCCGGGCTGAAGGCCACCGCGTTGATCTCGTCGGTTTGCCCTCCGAGCACCGGCAGCGCCACCGGTTGCCGGGGATCGGTGAGATCCCACCGCCGTACGGTGTGGTCGACCGCGCCGGTGGCGATGGTCCGGCCGTCCGGACTGAAAGCGACCGAGAGGACCTGGTTGTCCTGGCTGACGGTGGCCAGCGGACTCGGCTGGCTCGGCACCGCGACATCCCACAGCCGTACGGTGTGGTCCCGGCTCGCGCCGGCCAGCTCCCGGCCGTCCGGGCTGAACGCCACCGAGTTGACGCTGTCCGCGGCGCCGGTCAGGCTGGCATCGCTGGTGGGATGGGAAAGATCGGCGACATCCCACAGCCGTACGAGGTGATCCGCGGTCGCGGTAGCCAGCGTCCCCCCGTCGTGGCCGAACGCCACCGACAACACCGCGGCGGTGCCGGGGATAGTCCCCGCCAGCCGCGGATGGCCCACCAACCACAGCTGCGTCGCCCCGTTTTCCTGCGCAGCGGCCAAAGTCCGGCCGTCCGGCGCGAATGCCACCGACGTCACCGCGGCTGCGCACCGCAGCACGCCCTCGGTGACCGGGTGGCGCGGGTTGGCGACGCCCCACAGTCGTACGGTGCCATCGCTGCCGGCGGAGGCCAGCATCGTCCCGTCCGGGCTGAAAGCAACCGCGTTAACGACGTTCGAGTGACCCGTCAGCAGGGCCAGTGAGCTGGGATGATGCGGGTCGGTGACGCTCCACAGCCGGACCGACTCGTCCACCCCCGCGGTCGCCAGCACCTTCCCGTTGGGGCTGTAGGCGGCCGCCTCCACGCTGTCAGTGTGGCCGGTCAGCGCCGTCGCGTACGGCTGCGCGAGCGTACTCACCAAGCTGCTACGAGCCGCCGTGGTCGGGCTCAGCCGGTACGCGGCGAGGCTCAGCTGGGCGGCCAGCGCCGGGTTGGTGGCACGCAGCGCAGTGGCCTGCTGGGCGACGCTGTCCGCCTGTGCCCGGTCCCGTTGCTGGTTCGCCGTCCCTTCGGCGTAGGTCGCGAAGCCGGTCGCGGTGGTGAGCAGCACGAGCGCGACGGTCAGCAGGGCGACGAGCTGCCGCAACCGCCTGGTTCGCCGCCGGGTCGCGGTGTTCTCCGCCGTCTCGGCAGCCTCGCTGGCCGTCAGGAACCGCTGTTCCGGGCCGGTCAGGTGAGCATCGTGGCTCGCCATCCAGTCCCGTACGGCGGCCAGCCGGGCACCCCGATAAAGCGCGCCAGGATCCTGGTCGAGTGACTCCCACCCGGCGGCCGCGACAGTGAGGGACCGGTGGATCCGGAGCCCGTCGCGGTCCTCCGCTAGCCATTCGCGCAGCCGCGGCCAGCTCCGGATCAGCGCCTCGTGGGTGACCTCGATCCACTGCGCGTCGACGGTGATCAGCCGCGCGGCAACCAGCCGCTCCAGCAGGACCTCGACCTGCGGCCGGTCGGTGCAGAGCTCGGCACGATCGATCCGCCGCCGAGTGTCCTCGGTGCCCTCCCCCAGCGCGGTGAGCCGCAGGAAGAGGTCTTTCGCGAGCTTGCGCTGGGCCGCGTCGAGGTCCCGATAGACGGCGTCCGCAGTCTGCGCGACCGCATGCACGATCCCACCGGCGGCCTCATAACCGGCCAGCGTCAAGGTGTTTCCGCGGCGGCGCCGCCAGGTTTCCAGCAATGCATGGGAAACCAGTGGCAACACGGCTGGTTGACCCACGCTGTCAGCGACCACCCGGGCGAGCAACGCACCCTCGACGACATAGCCGGCCAGCGTCGCCGGCCTGGTGGTCACCTGCCGCAACTGGTCCGCCGTCAGCGGGGTGACCAGCAGTTGCGCATCCTGCAACGCCTCGGCGAGCGGCTGGTGGCTGACGCAGTGGGTAAAGAAATCGGTGCGTACGCCAATGACCACCCGGACCCTGCTCGTCGGCGCTTTCACCACATAGAGCAGGCAGTCGACGAACCTTTCGCGTTCCTGTTTGTCAGGACAGAGCGTGAACAGCTCCTCGAACTGATCGACCACGATCAGCACGTCGTCGTCGGTCTCCGAGACCAGTTGGCGGACGATCAGATGCAGGCTCGCCGGGTCGGCGTCCAGCTCCGTACGCACCGCGCTCGCGGACCTGCCGGTCGCCGTGGCCACCGCGAGCGCCAGCTCCTGCAGTGGACGCGCGCCCGGGCTCAGCAGCAGCACCGGGCGCGACTCGGTGGCGCCGAACCGGGGCACCAGTCCGGCGCGCAGCACCGAGGACTTTCCGGCCCCGGATGCGCCGAACACCGCCAGGAACCGCTGCCTTTCCAGCCGGCGGCTGATCTCGTCGACCAGGTCCTCCCGGCCGTAAAACCGGTCGGCGTCGGCGGGTTGGAATGCGGCGAGCCCGACGTAGGGCGCGGTGTGCGGATCCGGTTCGGCCTCGGATTCCGCACCACTCGCCTCAGCCGCCACCGCCGCGGCGACCGCATGCCAGCGCTGCTCCCACTCGGTGTCGTCGCCGTCACAGGCGCGTACGTACGCGAGGGTCACCGCGAGGCTCGGCAGTTTGCGGCCACCGGCGGCGTCGGACAGCGTGCCGGCCGAGAAATGCGCACGACGGGACAGCTCGCGGTACGGCGGGCTGCCGGCCTTTTCGCGTACCGCCCGCAAATCGGCGGCGAACCGTACCAACGCGCTGTCCACGGTGTCTAACGGACGCTCCGGACGCGGCATGATCACGAAGGTTAACCGGTTGCCGCCCGATGTCCACCGGTTTAGCGCAAACATCGCTATTCGTTGACTGGTGCGGCCCTCTTATCCCGCTTCACCGGCAGCCATCGCGTCAGTTCCGGCACCAGCGCGGCGACCAGGCCAGCGCCGAAAACACACAGGGTTTGTTCCCATGGATGTCCGAAAAGCCCACTGGTCAGATCTTCGGTAAGGAAAATATGGTAATCCCCGTTCGGAAAAGGGCGGACCGGCGGCAACTCGCCATGAGCTGGTACGAACCAGAAGCCGGAATGGAACCAGTCAAGAGCGGCCAGCCCGGTGCCGCCGGGAAATGCCTCGATCATCGCGGCCAGCACCTGCGTGTCGAGGTCGTCGGCACCGCGGCCGGCGGCGGTGAAGATCGGCGCCAGGTCGATCGTCACCGCACCGGCCGGCTCGCGGATGGCCGGCCAGCTGGACACCGTCGTACCCGGGCGAAACTGGAAGTCGGCCTGAAAACGCTGCCGCCAGCGCTCGTCGTCGAGCAGGATCCAGCTCAAGCCGGCCTCCTCCTTTCGTGACGGCGATCGCGGGTCAGTCCAGGGTGATCTGGCAGACGTTGACCGCGGGAGAGTAATCCTCGCTGTTGTTGTGATAGAAGATCCGGACAGTCTGGCAGTTATAACCGGGCGCGAACGATATGGTGAATTGACCAGCCGCACCATAAGAGGACTTGTATTCACTCACGTCCGACACTTTCTCGTTAAGCGTCCCGTGCCCGGAGAAGCAATACCACCAAGGGGCACCGGTCTCCACACCGGTGAGAAATCCGATCGCGGACGCATCGCTGCATGATCCCGGGCCGATGCCGTTGGGCCCGATGGTGGCTTTGACGATCTGCAGGTGCACCCCCGACTGCCCAACCTGCTCGGCTTGCGAAGTCTGCTCGGCGGCCGCGGCCGGCATCGCCGTCGCCGCACAGAGGCCGACCGCGGTGAGCGCGCACCCGGTCGCGGCGATCAGTCTGGCTGTTCGCATCTTCCATCCTCCCAAGGATCGCTGGTTTCCCGTTCGACAGCCTTTGTCTAGTGGATCCGGGCTGTTCGCGTTCGGTTCGCCCATACCGAACGACAAACACCGGACAACCGCTCGACCGGCCGCACTCGTACGCCCGGGGGATGTTCGGGGTTTGTCGTTCGGTGCGCGATCGTCGATGCCGAACAACGTTGGTCGGCTAGACAGAACTGGCCGTACCCGTGCACCGACGAAGGACGTGATGGTGAACCGTCAGAAAACCTGGGCCCGAGCGGTCACGCTGGCCGGCGGCACGCTGGCCAGCCTCGTACTGATTTCCTCGCCCGCGTGGGCCGGCAACAGCTCGCCGAACGCGCCCTCGGAACCCACTCACTCGATCTTCTGCTCCAACCCGGCCGGCTGGCATGTCGACTACGGCTTCTCCGGAACGGCCAACAACAACACCGAAGGCGGCTGGGTCATCAACGCGATCCGGGACACGCCTGAGGAGACGTTCTACTGGGCCACCTACTACCAGCAGGATCCGCCCGGCTCCAGCTCCAACGTCGAATGGACCTGCTGAAGATGCCCGCCACCACTGAAAGGGACACTTCCATGCGTCGTACGAGCTGCTGGCGATGGGGACTGCGAACCTCGATAGCCGCGACACTGCTCGCCGGCCTGGTCGCCACGGCCGGCCCGGCCTGGGCCGGCAACAGCCAGTCGCTGGCCCCGAGCCCACCGGTCATGGGCCACTTCTGTTCGTACGACAACGCGCCGAACTGGAAGGTGGGCTACCGGTTCGACGGCTACAGCAACAACAATAATTACGGCGAATGGCGGATTAACTCCGTACGCGACACCCCCGAAGAGACCTTCTTCTCCACGACTTTCGAGGACTTCACCATTCCTGGCTACTCCAACGTCGAAATCACCTGCTAGCCGTCGAGCGCCGGACAATGTCCCGCAGTCGATGTCGAGTGCGGGACATTGTGCTGCAGTCGATGAGCTGCTTCCTACTCAGTGGCAAGAAAAGTGTGGCACTTGGCGAGCCGCCGGCGCTCACATGGTGGGCCGGACGGCGGCGGTGCACGACTCGAGAGCCGGTGGCTCGGCTGGCCCGGGAGCACTGGGCGAAGGCCGGTGTTGGGCCGGCGGTCGGCGTGACAGCAGGTATCCGGTGAGTGCGGTGACGAGGCCGGCGAGCCCGGCTACCGCGAAGCCGCCCACCGGCACCCAGGCGTCGATCGTTCCTCCGACGATCGGGGAGCCGAGTGCGAAGCCCGCGCTCAGTGCCGAGGACTGAAGGCCCGTCGCGACGCCGCGCACGCCGGCCGGCGCGAGCCGGCTGACCGCGTCGGCGACCGCGGACAAGGTCGGCGCGGTGAGCAGCCCGGCACCGACACCGGCCACGCACAACCAGGCCCAGCCGGGGGCAAGCCCCGCGGGGATGGTCGCCAGCCCGAGCAGGCCGAGCAGGAGCCAGGTGGACAGCGGCCGGGACAGCGCGCCGTACACCAACCCGCCGACGACCGAGGACGCCCCGTATACGGCCACCACCACGGCGGCCCAGGACACCTGGCCGACCGCCTTGAGGGTGGCGACGATGGCGAGGTCGGTGCCGCTGAGCAGCATCGTGGTGCCGAACGCCATCACCAGCACGGCGATCATGCGCGGGCCCATCCACTCCCGGAGACGGGGACGGCCGGCCGGCCCGGCATCGATCTCGCTGTCGGCCCGCAGCGGCGGATTGAGCAGGGCAATCCCCACCCCACCCGCCGCGATCGCCGCGCCGACGCCCCACGCCACCACGCCCGACGACAGCTGTGACGCGCAGAGGATCGCGATCGGTGGGCCGACCATATAAGACAATTCGCCCTGCACCGACTCCAGCGCGAACGCGGCCCGGCGCTGTCCCGCCGTCGTCGTCGCGGTGATCGCCTGCCTGGTCACCAACTGGGCCGGCACCATCAACAGGCCCGCCGCACCGGCGGCGGGAAGCAGGATCCCGTACGGCAGTGCCGGCACGCCCAGCCAGAACACCACCTGCGCGGCGGCGGTGACCAGCAGGACGATCCGCGGGCCTCGCCGGTCGACCATCCGACCCGCCAGCGGCCCGCCCAGCGCCATCCCGGCGGTCATGGCCGCCGCGACACCGCCGGCCGCCGCGTAGCTCATGTGCAGGCCCAGCACGATGTACATAGTCAGCGCCATCACGTCAGCCGTGATCGCGACGCGGGCCACCAGCGAGACGCCCAGCAACGGCGCCATCCCCGGCGCGGCGAGCACCTGTCGGTAGCTGGTCACCGGCGCAACCATAGATCGCCCCTTACGCCATAGGAACTGGTGAATCCGTTGGAGCTGACATAACGTCTGCTTATGGCCCGGGACTTGGAGACCGCTCTGCTCCGCTCCTTCGTCACCGCCGTGCGGGCCGGCAGCATCAGCCGGGCCGCGACCGCGCTCGGGCACACCCAGCCGGCGCTCAGCCAGCAGCTACGCAGGCTCGAACGCACCGTCGGTCGTCCGCTGCTGAACCGGTCGCCGTCCGGAGTTTCGCCGACCCGGGCGGGTGAGGAGTTGCTGCCGTACGCCGAACGCATCCTCTCACTCTGCACACAGGCACTCACCGAGACCGGGCGCGCGCTGACTGGCCACTGCGGCGTCGGCCTCCTGGAGGACCTCGCTCCGTCCCACCTTCCGCTGGTCCTGGCCGACCTGGCCCGGCTGCACCCCGGCGTGACGCTGGAGGTCCTCTGCCTCCCCGCCGCCGCGATGCGCGATGCCTACGACGCGGGCCGCGTCCAGCTCGTACTCGACGAGGTCATCTACCTGCCGGCGCCACCCCGCTGGACGGTCCACCGTCCGCTGGTGTGGGCGGTCGGCGAGGGCGTCGACGTGGCCGCGGATCCGCTGCCCGTGGTGCTGTTCGCGAACACCTGCACGTGGCGGACCTCGACCCTGGAGGCGCTGGCCGGCGCGGACCGGCGCTGGCGGGTCGCGTTCGAAAGCGACACCCTCGCCGGCCTGCTCGCCGCGCTGCAGGCCGGGCTCGGCGTCACCGCCCTCATGCCCGCCAACGTCGACCCGGCCATGGCCTGCCACCACCCGGACGCCCTGCCCACCCTGCCGGACGTGGAACTCGGCCTCACCCGACACCCACGCACCGGCGGGGATCCGCTGGTCGATGCCGTCGAGACCGCGCTGCGTCGGATGATCTGAGAAACAGCTATTTCTCGGCCTTGTGTTTCTGCCGGGCCGCGTCGATTTTGGCGCCCTCACCGGAGCGGAGGTCGAAGTGCATCAGGTCCTTGGTGCCGCCGTACGTGCCGCCCCAGGTGAGACCGGCGCCGGCGAGGGCCATCACCACCGACTCCTGGAAGTCGATGAAGCCCTTCTCCGGCGAGGTGTGGCCGGCGAAGTCCTTGCTCCCGACAATCGCCTTGTCGTCCTTCTCGATCTGGGCCAGCCAGCCGGCCTCGTCCGTCGGCTCGCCCTTGCGAGGTGTGTGCGCGTCGACCGCCGCCTTGAGGGCCGGCCTGTTCGCGGGATCCTTGAACGAGAGGTACGTGATCAGCGCACTGGAGGCGCCGGTGAGCTTGTCGTACGACGTCTTGGTGTCGCCAAGTGACGTACCCACATCCACCGGGCTGCCAGCGACCAGGCTGGTCGCGCGCACGATGACGTTGGGCGCGGTCCGGCCGTTCAGCACCAGGTACGGGTTGCCCGCGTAGTTCAGATCAACCGCCAGCCCGAACGTGTGCATGCTGATGCTGGTGCCACCGACGGCGGCTTTGGGGATCCGCATGTCGGCGGCCCGCGGGCTCATGCCGAGCTTCTTGCCCAGCGCGACCGCGTCCAGCTTGTCCGGATTGGCTTTCGGGTCGGCGACCAGGGCCGCCTCGGCCCGCTGGAGCGCCTCGGCCAGGTCCTTGTGTACGCGTACCGAGACGTTGAGAAACTTCCCCTGCTGAACGTCCCCGTACCAGCCGACGACCGTGTGACCGGCCGCCTTCAAGATGTCCTCGACATCCTCGGTCTTCAGCGCCATTTGCGCGGCCGCGACCTTGGTCCGCAGGGCTCGCAGGTCGGCCAGCTCCTTGGCGTCCGCCTCGGGCATCTCGGTTTTGGCCTTGGTGGCCTTTTTCTCGGCCTTGATCAGCGCCGCGAGCCGCTTCGTACCGTCCTTGAGTGCCTTGGCGTCCGTCGCCCGCTGCTCCGGGGTCTGCGCGGCGATCGCGTCTTTTTGGGCCTGAGTCAATGAATACTCCGACGCCGCGCTACTCGCCCGCCAGCCCTTGAGCGCGCCCGCCGCCGCGGGTGCGGTGGCCGGCGCCGTCGCGGTCGTCCCCTTGATAGCGGCCGGCATGGTCGTGGCGGTTCCGCTGACCGCTGGCGTGGTCTTGACCGCTGGCGGGATTTTGGTTGGTACGACAGGTGCGGCTGCCTTCGTCGTACCGGCCCAGGACCATTTCACTGCCTGACCCCGGTCGCTGGTCGGGTCCGTAGACGCGCGCAAGGCGTCCGCCACTGCCCCGTTCTTCGCGCCGCCTTTGGTGCCCTTGCTGATCAAATGCTCGTGGTCGACACCCGCCGCGGAAACCTCGATGAACCGGAACAGGTCCGCCACAGTCACAGCTGAGGAGGTCGGGTCGCGCCACGGGGCAGGCACCTTCTCGATCGCCTCACCGAGCGCCGCGTTCTGCTTCTGGTAGCGAGCCACGTAGAACCCGCCGGCAGCGAAGTAGGCCCGCAGCTTCGGGGTCGCCGCGATGGCCGCCTGCGCGTCCTCAGGTCTGGCGACTGTTTTGAGCGCGATCGTCAGGGCGTTGACCTGCTCAATCGCCCACTTGGTGACCTCAACCTCTCCCTCGGCGTCGAACACCACCACCATGTCGGACGGCTGTGGCGCGGCTTTGCCGTCCTCGGCCGCCGGCAGCTTGCCCCGATCGGACGTCTTCGCGGTCCCGCTCTTCAGGCTGTTGGCGAGGGCGAAGCCACCGCCGCTGTGCGCGGTCTGGATCAACGAGTAGTTCGTGATTTCCTTCAGCTCGGGCACCTTACTGAACACGTCCGCGATGTAGTCGAAGGTCGGCACCTTGCCGAAGTCGGACATGCCACGGCCCTGCACCAAAATCGTCACCACCGACGGCCCCTTGGCCGCCTCGCGCTCCTTGTCGACCGCACCCAGCTGCTGTTCCCAGTGCTCCTGATCGACATCGCGGACAGTGCCCTTCTTGCCCGCCTCCGCCGACACGGTGTAACCGGCGTACGGATCGCCTCCCCGGAAGCCGTAACCGTGGAAGTGCAGCACCACCTGGACCGGCTCCTTGCCCAGCGAACTGGGAAAGATCGCCACTGCCATGTGGTCGACGTCTTCGTGGGTCTTGGTCCGTTCGGTGCTCTGATGGTCCACCGTGACGGTCTTCTTCTCTTTGGTGACCGGGTCCACCGTCGTACGGGTGCTGGTGTACTTGTCCTGGAAGCTGCCTTTCAGGCCGTACTTGAGCCCATGCACCTCGCGCCGGACCACCCCTTCGTCCTTGAACGACCGGCCGTCCTTCGAGGAATAGCCGTTCGGGTCCGCGTCCTTGTCCAGCGGCGCCCGCTGAACTGTCCAGCTGCCCAGCGGTGTGTCCTCATCACGGCGGCCTGACCGTACGAGCCGTTGCACCGCGCGATTGCCGGCCGTGCGCTGGATGGTTCCCATCGCCCTCGCCATGGCGCCGCGATCGCCACCGCGCGGCAGAACTGGCCGGGCCACCGGGCGATCTGGTGGGACCGCCCGCGCGGGCGCCGGCCGGGCCTCCCACTGTTTGGCCTGGTCCACCCCGGTCTTGTCCACCTGTCGCCTCCGCTCACCCGCACTCACCGAGAAGACGTGACACGGCCGTGCCATCTGCCCGATCAGGAAAAGCGCGTGACTCGATCGGGAAGGCTCCGCTTATGACTTGCCAGGTGGGTGACGCGTTTCGTCAGAGTATGGGCGCCATGATGCAATCAAAGACAGCGCTCATCATTGGGATCGAGCCTTGGGCCTGAGGTCAGGAGGCGGTGATGTTGACTAGCCAGGGGATGCCGAATTTGTCCGTACAGGAGCCGAACTCGTCACCCCACATCTGCTTCTCCAGTGGCGTCGACACGGTGCCGCCGGCGGACAGCTTCTCCCAGTAGCCACGCAGCTCGTCGGCATCGTCTCCGCTCAGGCTGACGGTGATGTTGGTGCCGGGGTTGTACTCCATGCCCGGCGGTGTGTCGGAGACCATCAGCGTGTAGCCGCTGTCGGTTTCCAACTGGCCGTGCATGATCTGATCCGCCTCCGGCGAGTCCGGCATGCCGAACTCCCGGAAAGTCGACATCGTCAGGGTCCCCCCGAGGACCGTCTGGTAGAACTCCAACGCCGCACGGGCGTCGCCGCGGAAGCTGAGGTACGGGTTCAAACGACTCGTCATGCGGCCATCTTCGCAGCTCAACAAGGTCTCCACCAGGCGACACAGGCAAGCCAACCGGCTCCTGCATCATTTGTCACAGTAGGGGCATCCCTACCCTGCTTTGGTGGGTTGACACGACTCACCGGACCCGGCCAGCCGTGTCAGGCTCGGCATACTTCCCTTATGCCACGCCAAAGGACCGATGATGGTAAAAACATTCGCACTGGCCGCGGCCGCACTGGTGGCCAGTGTCGCGATCGCTGCTCCGCACCAGGACCTGCCGCCGCTCAATGACTCGGTCTTGCGCCACGCACTGCAAGTCCGGCCGACCGACAAAGTCACCGGCGCGCTGTTGCGGATCACCGGTTCGGCCGGCCAATGGTCTGGCACGTCCGGTGCCGGAGACATCGCGAACCACCAGCCGGTGCCACTCAACGGCCGGTTCCGGATCGGCAGCATCAGCAAGGTCTTCACCGCGGCCGTCGTCCTGCAGCTCGCCGCTGAACACAAAATCGTTCTCACCAATACCGTGCAGCACTACCTTCCCGGCCTGCTACCGGAAAATCTGCCACCGGTCACCATCGGCCAGCTACTCAACCACACCAGCGGACTTCCGGACGACGACAGTCCATTCAAGACCACCGGCGACGCTCAATGGTTCGTCGACCACCGTTTCGACGTGTGGACCCCAGCGCAGATCGTCGCCATCGACAGTCGGCATCCGATGCAGTTCGCGCCGGGTACGAAACAGAAGTACGACGGGATCAACTACTACCTGGCCGGCTTGTTGATCGAGAAAATCACCGGCAACACGTACGCGGCAGAGGTCCAGCACCGGATTATCAGCCCGCTGGGACTGCACGACACGTCCGTCCCTGGCCCGTACGATTTCGCGATTCCAGGCCCACATTCGCACGGATATGTAGCTGTTGGCGACAAGCTGGTGGACGTAACCGAGGAAAGCCCGTGGGCGTGGGCCGAAGGCGGCCTGATCTCCAGCGCCGCCGACCTGGACCACTTCCTTACCGCACTGTTCAAGGGAAAAATCGTACCCGCCAGCGAGCTCAACGAGATGTTCACGCTGCCGGTGAGCCCGGACGGCACACCAGTCCCGTACGTTGACGCATCCAACTGCCCAGGCGGCAACGCCTGCTACAGCATGGGACTGATGAAGGTCTCGCTGCCCGGCACCACGATTTTCGCGTGGGGCAAGACCGGCTCACGTCCCGGCTACACGGACGGCGTGTTCGCCACCCCTGACCTGAAGCGCAAAATCGTCTATGTGTTGAACCCGACCGGCAACAAGGACGGCTCCGAACAGCCATTCGTGCTGCGGTTGGCATCGGCCGCCTTCCTCGGTAAATAATCAGACCCGAAACGCCCGGAAAAGTGTCCCGACAGTTTCCAGTGGCGCTCCCAGCGTTTCCACGCGCGCGAATCACCTCTTCGTATTAGTATCGCGGGAACATGTCACAGTTCCCCCGAGGAGAAGGTCATCATGCGAGTTAACCTGGATGTCGCGGACGCGGTTATCGATATTGGCGACAAGGGAGTTCAGCTGTCGCTTTCGGATAACTCCGGTTCGGTCGTCGGGCACGTGCGGATCGGCCATTCGGGAGTGGAGTGGCGCAAGGGCGCCAGCCGGGTCGGCCGGGCGAAGAAGATTCCGTTGCGACAGTTCATCACCGCGTTGGAAAAGGCGATGGACGGCGGCCCAGTCGCGGCCAGTCGCAAGGTGACTCCACCGGCGGCGAAGAAGGCTGCCAAGAAGGCAGCGCCAGCGGCGGCGAAGAAGGCCGCCAAGAAGGCGAGCAAGGCAAAGGCCGCACCGGCAGTGGCCAAACGCGGCCCCGGCCGTCCGCGCAAGAAGGTCGCCGCACCGGCACGTAAGGCCGCGAAGCGCCCCGGCCGTCGCGCCGCGATCGACACCCAGACCGTCCGCGCCTGGGCGCAGGGGCAGGGAATGCAGGTCGCTGGCCGCGGCCGGCTGTCCAGCTCCATCATCGACGCGTACCGCCAGGCCAACTAAAGAAACGGCAGCGACCGAATTCAGCGACCCCTTTTCGCCGCCGGCAGCGATTAGGGTTTGTTGAGATAGCTGAGAACGGCGAGGACGCGGCGATTGTTGTTGTCGTCGTCAGTAATGCCGAGTTTTCCGAAGATCGACGTGGTGTATTTGCTGATGGCGCTCTCGCTGAGAAAAAGCCGTTGGGCGACGGCCTGGTTGGACAGGCCTTCGGCCATCAGGCTGAGGACGGACTGTTCGCGTTCGGTGAGGCTTCCCAGCCGCCGGTTCGACGTGCCGCTGGCGAACAGTTTGGTGATGACAGCCGAATCCATGGCGGTGCCACCACCAGAAACCCGAGTGAGGGCGTCCATGAACTGGTCGGCGTCGAACACGCTTTCCTTGAGGAAATAGCCGACGCCCCCGGCGCCGTCGGCCAGCAGTTCCCGGGCATAGAGCTGTTCGACGTGCTGCGACAGGATCAACACCGGCAGGCCGGGGACTTTCCGGCGGGCCTCCAGCGCCGCCCGCAGTCCCTCATCCGTCTGGGTCGGCGGCATCCGTACGTCCACGATGGCGACGTCCGGTTGCCAGGCCAACAGGGCGTCGAGGGTCTCGGGCCCGGTCGTCGCGGTCGCCACGACCTCGTGCCCGTACGCCTCTATAAGGCGCACTATTCCGTCGCGTAAAAGGTAAAGATCCTCGGCTACAACGATTCGCATGGCACCACCATTCTCGCGCGGGTCGGACCGCCGGCCGGACTGTCGACCTCCAGGGTGCCGTCGAAGGCCGCGAGCCGGCGACGCAGCCCCTCCAGTCCGCCGCCGGTACGTACGCTGGCGCCGCCCTGACCGTTGTCTTCGACCTCCGCGACGATCCCGGTGCCGTCGTGGGCGACGGAGATCCGCGCCTGGGACGCGTGGGCATGCTTGACGGCGTTGGTGAGCAACTCGGCGACCCCGAAATACACCGCCGACTCGATCGGCGGGTCCAGACGCGACTGAGCATCGGCGTTGACGGTCGTTTCCAACGGGCTGTCCAAGGCGAGGGCGCGTACGGCATCGACGAGACCGCGCTCGTTCAAAACCGGCGGGCTGATGCCCTTGACCAGGTCACGGAGCTCGGTCAGGGACGTGGAGGCGCCGACCCGCGCCTCCCGTAGCAGCGCCCGGGCCTGGTCGGGGTTGGTTTCCATCAGCTTTTCCGCGGTCGCCAGCGAAAGCCCGAGCGCGACCAGCCGGGCCTGCGCGCCATCGTGCAGGTCCCGCTCGATCCGGCGGATCTCGGCGGCCTGCGCGACCGTCGCGTCGGCCCGCTGGTCAGTCAGGTCACCCACCCGCTCCGCCAGCTCCATCGCGGCCGACGGGCGCAGGAAACGGACGGCGACCGGCTTCATAACCCGCCACGCGTACGGGGCGGTGCCCACCGCGACGATCGCGCCGGCAACCGCGGCGGCGACCCCGAAGCGGGTGAACCCGAGGATCGCCGCCACCACGGCGGCCGGCGGGATGGCCGCGACCACCCCCATCGTCAGCGGCGCGATCAAGACGAACCGCAGGTCACGCCAGGTGGCCGGGTCGTTCCACACCAGCCGCCAGCGCTGCTGCTGGCGGGCGTCTCGCTGGCTTCGCGCGTACGTGAACCCGTTCCACCAGTAGCCGGTCGCCATCCGGGTCACCGGGACGGCCTTGCGGTACCCGGCCGCAATCGCGGTGCCCGTCCACCTCGCGACCAGGAACCGAACCAGCCGGGACAGTGGGCGCGGGAGCGCGACAGTTCCGATGCCCGCCCAGACAATCGGCGCTATCGAGGCCCACAGGCCCCACCAGATCACCGCCACCACCACGGCCGCCCACAGAGCCGGAATCACCAGCGCGACAGCCAGGACGACACTCGCTCGTACGAACCCGATGCAGGCGCTCGCAAGCCACCCCATTAGCTGTTTCATGACCCCTCTTCGCAATTCTGTGACCCGACTGTACGGCCGGGAACGACTTCGGTGAGTCAACTGTGCACGCTGGACGGCCCGATTCTCGCCGTTGAGAGCGTGAAGTAGGTCTAGCCACACCCAACCGTGCGGCCAGGCCCATTCCGCCGATGACCCGCGTTTCCTACTGTCACATCCATGACATTCACCCCGAGAAAAGAAACAGACCTGAAACCCACCAGGGCCGACCAGATTTCGGCCGCTCCCAGCACCCTGCCCGCCGCACGACTGTGGTTCGTCGACAATCTGCGGGTCATCCTGACCGCGCTGGTGATCCTGCACCACATCGCGGTCACCTACAGTGGGCTTTCAGTCTGGTATTACAACGAAAAGCCGGCCAGCGCGGCCGTCGGGCTCGGGCTGACCATCTTCGCGCTGGTCAACCAGTCCTGGTTCATGGGCGCGTTCTTCCTGCTCTCCGGCTATTTCACGCCCGGATCGTACGATCGCAAGGGTCCGCGCGCGTTCCTGCGTGACCGGCTGGTCCGGCTGGGGATCCCGTTGGCGGTGTTCTATTTCGTGCTCAACCCATTGCTCTACCTCGGCGCCTACCCAGGCGGTTCGCCAGTGGACTTCTACCTGCGGACCATCGGGTCCGGGCCGTTGTGGTTCGTGCTCGCGCTTTTCGTCTTCGACGGCGCGTACGCGGCTTTTCGGCACTTGACCAGGAACCGCACGCCGCGCGAACGCCGTTCCCAGCCACTCACCTACCCGATGGTGCTGGGGTTCGTACTAGCGCTCGCTTTGACGACCTACGCGTGGCGTGTCATCGTTCCGGAAGGCACCTTCGTACCGATCATCGGCTTCCCGAGCAGTGGCTACTTGCCGCAGTACATCAGCTTTTTCGTGCTGGGCACAGTGGCGTACCGACGCGGTTGGCTGACCACCATCACCGCCGCGATGGGCTGGGGCGGGCTCGGACTGGCCACCGGTGCCACCCTGATCTTCCTTCCGGTCGCACTCATGGGCGGAACCACGGCGATCTTCGGACACGGCACTCTCAGCTCGCTGTTCTACGCCCTCTGGGACTCCACTTTCGCTGTTGGCATGGTCCTCGCGTTGCTGACTTTCTTCCGCGGCAAGGTCAACGGGCATGGACCGGTACGCCGATACCTGTCCAGCAACGTGTTCGCAGTTTACGTCATTCACGCTTTCGTGGTGACGGCAGCCGGTTACGCACTCAGCACCGCGGCCGTACCCACCTTGGCGAAATTCGCTATCGGGGCCGTCGTCGCGCTGCCGGTCTGTTTTCTGCTCGCCGGCGCGATCCGCAAACTCCCCGGCGTCCGTCGAGTACTCTAAACCAGTCAGAAGCCGAAGTTCGTACGCTTGATGACGACCGGCTTGGCCGGCAGGCCGTCGAGTGGGCCGCGGTCGCTGGGAATGATGCCGGCGGCGACGATCCGGTCGAGGGTGTCCATGCCGCTGACAACCCGGCCCAGCACCGAGTAGTTCGCCGGAATGTGGGCGAAAGAATGCACGATGAAGAATTCGCTGCCGTTCGTCCCAGGCCCTTGGTTGCCCATCGCGATGGTGCCCCGAGGGTACGTCTCAGTGCCGTTGACCTCGTCGGGGAATTTATAGCCGGGACCGCCCTTCTCCACCTCAACGAGATCTCCGCACTGCAGCACTCCCAGCCGCGCACTGTTGGTCAGCCGCCAGCATTGGCTGTGTTCATAGAAATGCTGCAGCACCAGGCTCGCCATGTTGTGAACAGCGCAGGGCGCGGCTCCGGCGCGGTTCAGCCGTACAGTGACTGGCCCGTAGTTGAAACGGAACGTGACGTCCACAGTCCCTACGGTCAGCGCGTACGGCGTCGGCCGCAGGACCGGGCGGGCCGCCGGATTTTCCGGCGTCGGGGTGAAGGTGCACCGGACCACCGGGGCGGCGGCCGATGCCGGCGCGGCGGCGATGAGAGACCCGGACAGCGAAATCAGGACGGTGGCGACGACCCAGCGCAGCTTCATGGCATGAAAATACCAAGGGCTCTCGCGTTAGGAAACTGGTGCGCCAGAATCCAGCTCCACCGGCCGATCGCCACCAGCGAGGTCCGCCCGGCGGGCCAGGCCGATGCCAAGGACATCGCGAATGTAGATCTCGATGAACTCCGGCAACCACGGATCAGCGTCTATCCTGGCGAACACTTCCAGCAGCCGCTCGTCCGGCTGAGCCGCGAGATGGACGATCCGCCATTCGTTCAGTGGCCGGTTTTCGTCGCCACCAACGGAATGCTCGACATGGAAGATCGGCTGGTCGGTGCTGGCGTGGAGCTGCACACCGTCGCGGTCCGGATGTTCGGCCGCCCCGACAAAGGTGACTTTCTGTTCGGCGTGGTTGAGGTGGGTCTGTTCGATAATCAAGCCGTATTGCTCACGCGCGAGCCACAGACGCTGGGACGAGGTGCGTACGAAGGTGTCGTCACCTCCCCAAGCCTGCGCACTGCCTTTGGCCACCACACCAGGAATGAACAGATCGGGTCGGCGCGCCTTGCGTACCTCGACATCCCACAGCTGAGCCCGGCTCAGGCGTTCACTCGGTTCGTACCGTTCGGCCAGCACGCTGTTGACATCAATCGGACGCATTTCATAGCGGGTATTGGCTGGATCGGCCCACGCCTGGGCGAATATCGTCTCGTAATCGAGAAAGTCCATCGAAACCTCCGTAGTTCAGCTTCTCTTCTCCGAAAACCGACGACTGGAGCGTCTGGTGTCGACGTTGTCGGTCATGGCACCCAAAACGTGGGGCAACTCGGCCACCGTCCGAGCGGGCAGGCCGGCGGCAGTTTCGTCAGCCAGTCCACGCCACAGCTCTTTGACCTGGTCGACGAGGGCTTTACCCTGGTCGGTCAACTCAACGATGCTGGCGCGCTTGTCGGAAGGCGCGGGCGTACGACGAATGTGCCCGATGGTTTCGAGCTTGCGACTCATCAGCGTGACGCTGGGCGGCTCGCAGCCCAGCGCCTCGCTGAGCTGGGCCTGAATCATCGGGCCAGTACGGGCGAGCTCGAGCAACAGCGCCTCCTGCCCGGGATAGAGACCAAGCGGGGCCAGCAACTCCGCGGCTCTCGCGCGGTGCCGCAGACACAGCAGGCGGATGGCCTGGTTGAGGACATCGGCGCTCTCGAAATCCACGCGACCTCCTCAGCGAGTTGGTTACGCGCATAACGTTATGCGCATAACCAACTATTCGCAAGGCCCTGATGCGTGGTTACTACCGCTAACTTGGGTGAGATGGTCTGACAAGAGTACGATGTGTTCGCGATCGTGAATGTCGAGGAGTGTGAGTTGAGAAGTCCAAGAGAGCGTTATCGCGAGCAGGTACGCGACGAGGTCAAGGCGCATGCCTGGCGGCAGGTCGCCACCACCGGCGCCACGGCACTGTCCCTCAACGCGATCGCCAAGCAGATGGGGGTGAGCGGTCCGGCGCTCTACCGCTATTTCGCCAGCCGAGACGAGCTGATCACCGCGCTCATCCTGGACGCCTACCGCGACCTGTCCACGGCTGGCCAGGCCGCCGCCGCAGCAGCCAAAACGCCGGCCGCCCAGCTGGCCGCGATCGCCTTGGCCATCCGCGAATGGGCGCTCGCCGAACCGCATCGCTACCTACTTATTTACGGCACACCAGTGCCGGGTTACGTGGCGCCGACGGAAGCGACCACCCTCGCTGCCAGTCTCATGGCGCTGCTATTGGACGCCTTCGCGGACATCCCGTCGACACCTGGCTCAAAATCGGCCACTGCCTTGGAAAAACACCTGGCCACTCACCGCGACTGGGCCGGCAACGAGCACGCTGGCGACTCGGCGCTGCACCGTGCGCTCGCCTTCTGGACGCGGGTGCACGGCGTCCTCAGCCTGGAACTGGCCGGCCATTTCGTCGGCATGGCGTTCGATCCGGCGCTCCTTTACGCCGCCGAGGTCGACGCGGCCATCACCGAAAACGCGGAGCAAGGTCGTGGTCGGCCAGCACCTGCTCGATGATGTGTTCGTTGACCGCTGCCAGTTTGTCGTCCTTGCCGCGAGAACTGACCAGCGTCAGCATCGACTTCCACAGGGCCCAGCCGCGCGCCCGGGCCCAGGCGCCGTCGTCGTGGTCGACTACGTGCCGAAACACCGCACGGCTCTGGCCGGAGAACATCGTCCACGCGATAACGAGATCGCAGGCCGGGTCGCCGATCCCGGACGTGCCGAAATCGATGACGGCCGCGAGTTTTCCGTCCTCCACCAACAGATTCCCGTGCGCGATGTCACCGTGGAACCACACTGGCGGACCGGTCCATTCGGCCGCCAAGGCGGCCTCCCAGACGACTGTGGCACGATCGGTGTCGATGTGCCCAGCCAACTCGGCGAGGCACCGCCGCGTTTCGTCGTCATAGTGTTTTGGCGGGGCTCCACGGTAAAAACTGTGTTCGCCGGCAAGCGGACCGCCGGTGGGATCGCAGCGCTGCAGGGCTCGGATGAATTCGGCTACGGAGAGCGCGAACCGTTGCAGATCCCCGATTCGGTCCAGATCCGCTGCCGTCTCGCCGGACAGCCACCCTCGTACGGACCACGGAAACGGATATCCCTCGCCCGGCTCGCCCTCGCCGAGAATGGTCGGCACCGCGACCGGCAGCGTCGGCGCGAGTCGCGGCAGCCAGTAGTTCTCCTTGGCGACGGCCGGCACATAACCGGCCGCGGTGGGCAGCCGTACGGTCGCCTGCTCACCCAGGCGATAGGTGCGGTTGTCCCAGCCATCAACCGCGACCGGAATGATCGGCAGGCCGCTCCACTGCGGAAACTGTGCGGCGATAAGGCGCTCGACCAGGGCCGCATCGATCCCAGCACGACCATCGGCGGGAAGACTGTTCACCGGAAGATCATCCGTACCAGCGCAGGCCTTGGCAACCGAATTGACCGCCAAGTCACGCGTACGCGCAAAGGAACGTTTCGACAGCGGCCTCGGCGACCTTGCGCGCCTCGGCCGCGGGGACCCGCCGGGTGCCCAGCCGCGACCGGATCTCCATCGGCGCGGTGAGCAGCGCGAGCAACTGCTCAGCCGCTTGGACCGGGTCGGCGGCCCGCAGCCGGCCAGCCGCGCAGAGCCGGCCCAGCCGATCGGCCAGCGCCTCGCGCAACCGCACCTGGGTCCGCTCCTGAACCGTCGCGATCAGGTCCGGGAAGCGCCCGACCTGGGCATATGTGAGCCACCGCAGGGAACGCGAGCGCTCGGCGCAACACGCCTGAATCAGCCGGTACGACACGTCGCGCAGCGTCGCGGCGAGGTCGTCGCCGGGATCGCGCAGCCGGTCCAGGATCGGCAGGTTCTCGGCGTCGACCTGCGCCGCCGCGGCCGCCATCGCCGCCCGGAACAGCGTTTCCTTGTCCCCGAAATGGCTGTAGACGGTGGGCTTCGCGACCCCGGCGGCATCGGCGATCTCGCGCACCTGGGTCTGCGCGTAGCCCTGTCGGGCGAAGACCTCGAACGCCACGTCCAGGATCGCCTGTCGCTTGTCGATCCGCCCGGTGCTGCTCACGACCCCGATCGTACCTGAACCCGCGAGTTCAGTATCTCAGCCTCTTGCGTCAGGTCTCACGGGAACATTACATTGAACCCGCAGGTTCATTCGAGAGGAGTTTTCGCGATGATAGCTATCGTTTTGCGGTTCGCGTTCCGTGATGACGTGACCGACACAGAGAAGGCCAGAGTGCTGGAGCTGATGAAGCGAACCGCTTCGGTCGGGACGCTGGGCTCGGCCGTCGGGCAGGACCTGGGGGATCCGGCGGAGGGTTACACGCACGCGTACTGCGCCATGCTGCCGGACGAGGAGGCGCTCTACCACTACATGAACCATGACTACCTGATCGACGGCGACCTGGAACTGCTGCCATACCTGTCCCGACTGCATCCGATGCGGCTGTCCGACGACCTCGACCCGCGGCTGAGCGAGCGGATCACGGCCGTACACCTGGAAAGGCTGGCCGCGCATCCAGAGCTGGCGAGGGCGATGAACGCCGTCCCGGCGAGGTAGCCACAACTCGGACATACATTGTCCGGGCAAGCCGTTAGGCTCGTGGGATGAGGTTGTCCGGTGGGGTGGAATCGGCGTTGCACTGTTGTGTGGTGCTGACGTCGACGGCCGAGCCGGTGCCCGCGACGCGGCTGGCCGAGCTGCACGGCGTCTCGGCGACCTATCTCGCCAAACAGCTGCAGGCGCTGTCCCGCGCCGATCTCGTCCACTCCGTGCAGGGAAAATCCGGCGGGTACGTGCTGACCCGCTCGCCAGCCAAGATCACCGTCCTGGACGTCGTCGAGGCGGTCGACGGGTCGGAGCCGACGTACGTGTGCACGGAGATCCGCCAGCGTGGCCCGCTGGCCGCACCGCCGGAGGCGTGCACCGCGCCGTGCGCGATCGCTCGTACGATGTTCGCCGCCGACCGCGCCTGGCGGGCCGCGCTTGCCGAGGTGTCGATCGCGGACCTGCGCCGGATGGTCGGCGACGACTACGACATGGACGTGATGAGCGAGGTCGGAAAGTGGCTGCGGTCCTGAAAGGTTTTAGGACCCGGTTATTGTCGTCCATTGCAGCGGATCAGAAGCGGGTGATCGCGTGGGTGTCGAAGTAACGGCACCAGCGACCGATCCGGCCTTCGCCGGTGACCTGGAAGAAGTCCACCGCACCGAGGTCGACGGCGGTCCGGGTCGGTACGAAGGTGCCGCGTACGGTCGTCGTCACCGCGACGGCACCGCCTTCGGCCACCAGATGCGGCACGGGTTTGTCGGTGAGTTCCAGGCTGTCCCGCATCGCCGCCGTCATCCGGACGAACTCGTCCCGGCCATGCCACGTACCAGCGAACCTGAGCCGGCGCGGGTCGCCCGGCATCAGCGCGGTCGCCTTCTCGTCGAGCAACTCCCGCACGTCCGGGAACGCGGCATAGAAGCGCTCGACCGCGGCGATCGCCGCGTCCGCCGAGATGTCCTGCTCACCGCTGACCAGGTCCGGAGGCAGCACCGGCACCTCGATCGCGCTCTGCCCACCGAGCGCCTGCACCGCGGTGACCATATCGGTGTAGTTGTCCAGCCGGCAGATCCGGTTGTCAGCGTCGAAGATCATGTGATGGACGACGCCGACCCGCCATGGCTGCCGGGTCGAGCGGCCAACGAAAATCTCGTCGTTCAGCGAGAAGACCTCGCTGGGCCCCGCGACCGAACGCGTCTCCACCATGTCCACCAGGCCAAAAGCCGCGGTGAACGCCTGGAAACACAGCATGACCTGGCTCTTTCCGCGCCACTGGCCGGAGTACGGCACCAGGTCGGCCGGGCCGGGAACGGTGTAGACGACATCGTCGCTGAGAAAGTCCAACGCGCCGAAAAAATCCCCGGTATTGGTTCGTTCGTAATAGCGCGACATCGTCTCGGCGTTCTTCGGGTCGAGCGGCATTCGTCCTCCTGCGTGATATTGCTGATTTCGGGTGGCTGATTTTGAGAGACCCGCAGAGGTACGGTAAGGCCGGCCGATGCCTGGCGGAAGTACGTACGCCGAGGTTCGTAACCCTCCGGGGAGTGAGAATTGCCGTCCGCCTACGACATATACGATCCCGATTGCCCGTCGCGCCAGCTGCTCACCCTGATCGCCCAGCGATGGAGCGTACTGGTTTTGCACGCGCTCGACGAGGGCGTCAGCCGCCCGGCCGACCTCGGTCGCCGCATCGGCGGAATAAGTCAAAAAATGCTGACCCAAACATTGCGCGACCTGATCCGGGCCGGGCTGGTCGACCGTACGCCCTACCCCGAGGTGCCACCGCGAGTCGAATACACCCTGACCGACGCTGGCCGCGAGATCGCCCCACTGCTCGCCGCGATCTGTGACTGGGCGGAGAAACACACCGCCACGGCCATTTCCGTCGCCGGAACGGTTGAACCTCCCCCGACGTGAGGTTCTAGGGTCGCCGTATGACCACCCCTGACATCGGCGGCTGGCTGCGGGACAACGCCAGCCTGCTGCGAACTCTCGACCCGAACGACGACGACTTCAGCGACCTGGAACCGCTGCGGGACATCGTTGGCACGGCCCGGGTGGTCGCCATTGGCGAGAACACCCACCGGATCCACGAGTTCTATCAGATCCGCCACCGGCTGACCCGATTCCTGGTCCGCGAACTGGGATTCACCGCCTTCGTGATGGAGTCCGGCTTTCCGGAGGGTTTCGCGGTAAACGAGTGGGTCACCGGTGGCGCCGGCGACCTGGAATCGCTGCTGCGCCACGGAATCACGTACCACATGGGCCGTTGCGCGGAAATGCGTGACCAGCTCAGGTGGATGCGCGCACAGGAACTACCGGTGCACTTCTACGGCATGGACATACCGGACTCCAGCGCGTCGTCGCGACCAGCGACGCAGACCGCGCTGACCTACCTGGACAAGGTCGACCAGCCGTACGCCGACGCGGCCCGAGGCCGGCTGATGCCGCTGTACGACTACCTGCCGACCGACCGCGGCGGGCTGGCCTGGTCGGCCCCCACGCTGCAGGCATATCTCGCGCTGCCACCGGCTGCCCGCTTCGAGATGACGGCCCGCATCGGCGAACTCGTCGAGCGGATGCGGGCGATGCGAGTCACGTACGTGAGCCGCTCCGGCGAAGAAGCCTTCGAGGTGGCGTACCAATGTGCGATCACCGGTCGCCATACCGACGCGTTTCTGCAGGCGATGGCGGCCGGTGCCGAGCGTACGTACGCCGGCGCGAACATCCGCGATGTGGCGATGGCCGAAAACGTCGAATGGATCCTGGGCCGCGAGGAACGCATCGTCCTCGCCGGCGCCAACGGGCACGTCCAACGCTGGCCTTTCTCGGCGCCACCCATCATCAACGACCCGCTGACCACGGTCGGCGAGCACCTGGCCGCGAGCCTTGGCGACGAACTGGTGGTGATTGGTACGACCTTCGGCGGTGGCGAGCTGTTCGTCCACCGGCCCATTCCCGGCGGGCTCCCAGGCCACACCCGTACGAGCGTCGAAGAGCTGCCCGAACTCGCCCCGGACAGCATCGACGAACTGCTCGCTTCTTCCGGCATGCCACGCTTCCTCCTCGACCTGCGCTCGGTGCCCACAACCGGAGTGGTCGCCGAAAGGTTCGCCGCGACCCGCTCGACGATGACCGGGAGCCAGCCGTCTCCGCTGGACCCACTGGCCGCGTACGACGCGGTCGTCCACGTCGGCGCGGTCACTCCCTGGCACCACACGCTCATCTCCTAATGAGGAGTCCGTCGACGAAGGCACGCAGCCCGTGCGGGAAGGTGTCCCGGGAAGCCAGGCTGGGCCAGCGGTTCCCGACCGCCGCGAGGTGCGGGAACCGGGATTCGTCCAGGCTCTGGAAAACCGTGTCGCGATAACGAGGCCGGTCATCGTTCGCGCGCTGTTTTGAGTGCGCTCGTACGAGAATCTCGCCGACCGTGAAATACCAGAGGTTGCGGTAAAGCTCCACGGCCTGCTCCGGCGTACACCCGCAGTCAACCGCACCGCCCACGATGGTTTCCACCATCCACAGCGCGGACTCGCCAAGGAGGTCGTCCGCGGTCAGGATCTCAACGGCCTGCGGCCAGTCCCCCAGCGAATCGTGCATGACCGTGGTGGCCACGATAATTCGCTCACGCGGGTCACTCGGAAGCTCCGGCCGCTGAATCTGCGCGGCGGAGTCGTTGAGCAACTGGATCAGCAGGTCATCTTTGTCCCGTACATGGTGATAAAGCGTCGTCGCCCCCACCCCGACCTCAGCCGCCAACCGCCGAATCGTGAGCCGCTCCCACCCATCCCGATCGATCAGCCGCCGCGTCGCCGCCATGATCTGGTCACGCGAGGTAAGCGGCGGACGGCCGGTACGGATGGGTGGCAATTCGGGATCGGACACCTCCCCATCCTGCCGCAAGACACATGTTCACTCCGAGGGCCGCCCGCAAACCTACAGGCTTGACTTGAAGTTGACTTCAACTGTGAGCCTTGTGGTGTTCGTACGACGACAAGGAGCGCAGACGATGTGTGGCATTGCTGGCTGGGTGGACTGGGAGCGGGACCTTACCCAGGAACGCACGACGATAGAGACAATGACCGACACGCTCGTGCCGCGTGGGCCTGATGCCGGCGGTGTGTGGCTTTCGCCGCAGGCGACGCTGGGACATCGACGGCTGGCGGTGATTGACCTTGCGGGTGGGGTGCAGCCGATGCGGGCGGCCCGCCATGGCCAGCAGCCGTGTGTGCTGACTTTTAGCGGCGAGATCTACAATTTTCGTGAGCTGCGCGCTGAGCTACGGCAGTTGGGCCACGATTTCCGCACCAGTTCGGACACCGAGGTCTTGCTGCACTGCTACCTCGAATGGGGCGAGAAATGCGTGCCGAAGCTCAACGGCATGTTTGCCTTCGGGATCTGGGACCCGAACCGGCAGGGCCTTCTGCTCGTACGTGATCGGTTGGGCGTGAAACCGTTGTTCTATTTTCCGTATGCGACCGGTGCGGTGTTCGGCTCGGAGTTGAAGACTGTCCTCGCCCATCCACTCGCGTCGCCGGCGGTTGGGCTGGAAGGTTTCGCCGAGATTCTGTGCTTCACGCAGACCCCGGGCGTGCCGATTTTCCGCGATATCCGGCCGCTGCGTTCAGGTCATTACGCCTGGATCGATCGCCAGGGCTGCCACGAACAGCGTTATTGGGCGCTGGAAAGCGCACCGCATCCCGATGACCTTCCCACCTCGGTTGGTACGGTTCGGGGCCTGCTCGACGACATTGTGCGACGACAGCTGATCGCCGATGTTCCGGTCGCTACCCTGCTGTCAGGTGGTCTGGATTCCAGTGCGGTGACCGCACTGGCCACCGAGGTCCTGCGCGAACAGGAGCGCGGCACACTCGCCACGTACTCGATTGATTTCGAGGGCAATCAAGATAATTTCGCACCCACCGCGATAAGACCGGAGCAGGACACACCGTTCGCGCGGCTGGTCACCCAGCACGTGGGCAGTGACCACACCGAGTTGCTACTGCGGACCGACGACGTGATCAAGGCCCGGCCAGAAGTGTTGCGGGCTCGGGATCTGCCCGGTTTCGCCGACATCAACGCGGCCCAGTATCTGCTGTTCCGTGAGGTCAAGGGACACTCGACAGTAGCGCTGTCCGGCGAGTCCGCGGATGAGATTTTCGGTGGCTACCCGTGGTTTTTCGATCCACGGATGCGGGACGCGCCGACTTTTCCCTGGGCTGCCAGTTTGGCGGCTTTCGAGCCGTTGCTGGACCCGGGGCTCTGGCAGGCGTTGCGGCCACGCGAATACGTCGCTGACCGCTATTCGCAGGCGATCGCCGAAGTTCCGCGGCTTGCTGGGGAGGCGCCGGCCGACGCTCGGGTACGAGAGATGTTCTATCTCAACCTCACTCGCTGGCTCAGCATGTTGCTGGAATTCAAGGACCGGATGAGCATGCGGGTCGGCCTCGAAGTCCGGGTGCCGTTCTGCGACCACCGGCTGGTGGAATACGTCTGGAACACGCCCTGGGCGTTCAAAGCCGCCGACGGCCGAATCAAGGGCCTCCTGCGTGACGCCGTGGCGGACCTGCTGCCGGCAGCCGTGCTCAACCGAAAGAAGACTTCCTTCCCCGTCAGCCAAAATCCGGCGTACGAGCAGGCCCTCCGAGAGGAAATGCGGGCCGAGCTGGCAGATCCGCAGTCTGCGCTGCGGCCGCTCGTACGACCCGCCGCTGTGCTGGATCTCGTCGCGGGGGAGCAGCAAGAGCAGGCCATGTGGCGTTCGGCCGACACGCTTTCCTTCCTCCTGCAGGTCGCTGAGTGGCTACGTGTCTACAACGTACGGATAGAGTGAGACTCTTAGCGGATGAAGTCCTTGTCGATCGGCGAGGTCGCCGAGCTGTTAGGTGTCGCCACCTCGACGTTGCGCTGGTGGGAAAAGCAGGGCCTGCTCGCGCCGGCAGAGCGTAAGGGTGGCCGGCGGCACTACCGCCCGGCGGAGGTCCGCCGGGCGGCGATGATCCGGTTCTGGCAGGAAACCGGCATGATGAGCCTCGACGACATCGGCGCGGTGCTCGCCGGCCGAGATGACGCCCATGACTGGCATGATGTCGTCCAGAACCGCATCGACGCCTTCGACGCACAAATCGAGCGCCTCACCGCGGCCAAGGCGTATTTGCGGCACTCGCTGAAATGTCCTCGAAGCAACCCGGCCACCGACTGTCCGAGCTTGAAAAAGGACATCGACACCTGGCTGAAAGCTCGCCGTACGTGAAGGGTGGTCAATAGCGAGCAGGGTTCGCCAGCAGCGGTGGGTACGCCTGCGTCTGCTGTCCGTCGACGGTGGCGCCGGAGTATTTGAGCATCGGCGCGAGCTCGCGGTTCAGGTCGGCCGGGAAATTCAGGGTAGGAGCCGAAACCTCGTCCAGCGCGGCGATCTGTTCAGCGGTCAGCCGCAGGTCCAGTCCGGCGAGGTTGTCTTCCAGATGCTCGATCCGGCGCGGCCCGATAATGGCGGACGAGACGCCGGGCCGCTGCTGGACCCACCCGAGCGCGACCGCGGCGGAGCTCGCACCAACCTCCTGCGCGACACCCGCCAGCACGTCGATCACCTGGTATTGGGCCTCATTCGGCCGACCGAGGGCAGCCGACCGCTTGGTGTCGTCGGGGGTTTCGTTGGTACGCGTGTATTTCCCGGACAGGTATCCGCTCTTGAGTGGGCTCCACGGCAGGATTCCCATTCCACTGTCCTGCGCGAGCGGCACCAGCTCGCCTTCGATCGTACGTTCCAGCAGCGAATACTCCATCTGCAGGGCGGTGATCGGCGTCCAGCCACGCAGCAGCGCGGTGGTGTGTGCTTTCGCGGTGAGCCACGCCGGTGTGTCGGAGAAACCGACGTAGCGGATTTTCCCAGCGGTGACCAGGTCGTCGAGCGTACGCAGGGTTTCCTCGATCGGCGTGGACCAGTCGTAGTTGTGCAGCCAGTAAAGGTCGACGTAGTCGGTACGCAGCCGGCGCAGCGAGTCCTCCAGCTGCGCGACGATGGCTTTCCTGCTCGCGCCGCCGCCATTGGGGTCGCCCAGATGCAGGTTGCAGAAGAACTTGGTGGCGAGCACGATCCGATCGCGCGATCCCGGCCGCTGGGCGAAAAAGTCGCCCAGGATCTGCTCCGAATGGCCGTTGGTGTAGAAGTTGGCGGTGTCCAGGAAATTGCCGCCGCGGTCGAGATAGGTCTGCACGATCTTCTCGGATTCCTCAACGCTGCAACCGAACCCGTGATCCTCGCCGAAATTCATCGTACCCAGGCAGAACGGGCTCACCTTGAGTCCCGACCGGCCGAGGCTGACGTACGAGTCGAATGTCATTTTCGCTCTCCGTTGATAGACGCTTGCGAACCACTACGTCGAGTACAGCGCCGCCACCTGGGCGAAGGTTAGATCGATACGAGCGCTCTCTTGCACGATCGTGGCGACTTCGACAGGACCAAGCGTGTGTTTCAATCGGTCCATGTCCCTGGCTGACCTGCGCACGCTGATCACCAAGTACGCCGAGCGGCCCGCCGACGGACTCGACGGCATGCTGCTGTCGATGGTCCGAAAGCCGACTCCGCCGACCGCCAGCAGCTCTTATCCGGTGCTGGCCCTGGTCGCCCAGGGCTCGAAACGCCTGATGGTGGGCGATCGGGTCTACGACTACGGCGCCGGCCAGTATTTGGTGGTGTCAGTTGACCTGCCGATCACCGGCCATTTCACCGAGGCCAGTGTCCAGCGGCCGTTTCTCGGTTTCGGCCTGCGGCTGCGGCCGGCCGCCATTGCCTCGTTGCTGCTGGAGGCTGGACTGGAGACCGGACATCTCGGCGATGCCGGCCGGCGGCCGCAGACCCCGGCCGGCATCGCGGTGAGCGATGCGACCGACGAGCTCATCGACGCGGTCATCCGGCGGATCAGGCTGCTGGACAGCCCAGCCGACCGTCCGGTGCTCGCCCCCATGGTCGAAAAGGAGATTCTCTGGCGGCTGATCACCGGCGAGCAGGGCGCGATGGTCCGCCAGATCGGCCTCGCGGACAGCCGGCTTTCCCATGTCAGTCGGGCGATCCGCTGGATCCGGGAGCACCACGCGGAGGTGATCCGGATCGACGAGCTGGCTCGGCTGTCGACCATGAGCGTGTCCGCGTTGCACCGGCATTTCCGGGCGGTCACCGCGATGACGCCGATCCAGTACCAGAAACGCATCCGCCTGCAGGAAGCGCGACTGCTGCTGATGAGCAGCCCGCTGGATGTGGCGAGCGTCGGTCTTTCGGTGGGTTACGACAGCGCTTCGCAGTTCAGCCGCGAATATCGCCGCCAGTTCGGCGTACCACCGGGCCAGGACCCGGCAAGGCTCCGCTAGCGGACCGAAGCCGTACGACACCCGGATTGCCTGGGGTTGGACCGCGAACAGCCGCCTGGTGAGGCAGAATCGAGGTCAGCAACACCGATGATGGGGGCTGACCGATGAGCACCGGCGGGCATCCGGAGATCGACACCAGCAAGCCGAGCATCGCGCGGGTGTACGACTACGCGCTCGGCGGCAAGGACAACTTCGAGGTGGACCGCCAGGTGCTGGCGAGCATGTTGCTCATCGACCCGGAGATCCCGACGGTGGCGCGGGCGCATCGGGACTGGTCTCGGCGGGTGATCCGGTGGCTGGTCGAGCGGGTCGGGATCGACCAGTTCCTGGACTGCGGTTCCGGGCTGCCCACCATGGAGAACACCCACGAGGTCGCGCAACAGGTGGACCCGGACGCGCGGGTGGTCTATGTCGACAACGACCCGGTGGTGATCGCGCACGGCCGGGCGTTGCTGGAGGACAACCCGAACACCCGGTTCGTGAACGCCGACCTGCGCGAGCCGCAGAAGCTGTTCCGGATGGCCGGGCTGGTGGACTTCCTGGACCTGGAGCGCCCGGCCGCGCTCATCCAGTGCGGCACGATCCACCACATCGACCAGCTCGCCGACCAGCAGGCGATCATGCGCCAGTATGTGGACACTCTGGTCAGCGGCTCGTACGTGGCAATGACCCACGTCCACGACCCGGCCGACGGGAGCGAGGCCAGCAAGCTCGCGCAGCGCATCGAGGCCGGCTACCGGTCCACCAACGCGACCACCCACTGGCGGCCCAGGCACGAGATCGAAACCCTTTTCGCCGGCCTGGAGATCGTCCCGCCCGGGCTGGTAGCGCTGCCCCGCTGGTGGCCGGCCGGGCCGCCCAACGGCGACCTCGACCCGATCTACGACATCATTCTCGGCGCCGTCGCACACAAACCCTGACCTTAGCTTGACATTTGGACTATGGGCTTGGTGTTGGACCCCAGTTGATCATGGAAGCAGCCCACCCAACGCGACCGCGGTCGCGATATCACCCACGATCTTCCCCGGATCATGACTGGCCCGACTGCCCCGCCACGGCGCCAACGCCCGACGCAGTGACTTGAGACATCGCAATCCCAAGTTTCCAGCACTGGACAGGCACTTCCGTGCATTTCAGACCGTGTCACTCGCCAACAGACGAAATCCCGAGGCTAGATGACCTATTTGTCGTTGTGCCAGATGGCGGCGGTGAGGGCGAGTACGCGTTGCAGGACGCGCACGATGACGCCGTTGGGGGTGCGGCTTCCGTGTCGTTCCAGGTCGAGTTGGTTTTTGAAGGTCTGGTTGATCGATTCGATGACCTGCCGCAAAGGTTTGAACAGGTGCGCTCCGGGGCGTTCGGTTTCGCCTTTGCGGGCCGGGCGCAGCCATTGTGACTCCGAAGTGAATCCGAGCAAGGCCTGCATCACCGCCAAGGTGACCAACTCAGCGTCGGTCAGCTTCGGGGCGATCCCACCTCCGGTCGCCACGGCGCCAGCCCGGGTGCGGCTTTGAGCAAGTCGTCAACCGTCACGTACAAGTGCAGTAGCGAGGATGTCCAGGTTGTTCGTCACAAAACGATCATGGACGCCCTCGCCTCGACTCTGAGCAAGCCATGTCCTTGGAATAGGTCATCTAGTAGAGCAGGGTTGTGGGCCGCCGGGCGTAGTGGTGCCCGGCGGCCGGGTGGATTTTTCTATGCGGCGAGTTGGTTGATGCCGCGGATGGGTCTTCGTTCGCGGTCAACGTACGCGGGCGGCAGGAATTCAACAATTCCGTCAACAATGCGTACATCCCAACCGCCGTGATGGACGAGCCGATGACACCTATCGCAAAGGAGCACGCAATTTTCAAGGGAAGTAGCTCCACCGTCCGCCCAGTGACAAATGTGATGCCCCCGTGTCCAGCGGGGTGGTCGACCGCATCTGGCGCAGCCTTTGTCGCGCGCTATCAAGGCTTTGCGTAGGGCTGGTGTGATGAGTCGTTCGTTGCGTCCAACATCAAGGGGCACGCTGTCGCTGCCCAGCACCATCGGGATGATGTCCGCGTCACAAGCCAGCCGGCGGACGCCCTCTGGGGAAATCGGTGCGCCGCTGTGCGGATAGGCGACACCGATCCGGTCCCGCAGCATGTCCCAGCTGATGGTAATGGTGAGATGCGGCCGCTCGGCACCCTGGATCGGGAGTTTCCCGGAGTCCGCGATCAGATTCAACGCTTCCGCTAACGCGTCCCCGTTGCGCTCGGACACTGACCGCTGATCAGGGGTCCCGTTCTCGGCCGGGCGGGGTTTGGCCAGGGGGCTGAGGATCTCGCTGAAGAGGGTCCCGGTTTCGCCGTCGAAGGAGCCACTGAAGTTCAGTCGTCCGTCTGTGCCGGTGTGGAGGGATAGTTCTCGGCGTGGTGTCTCGTTTTCGTGTTCGGAGGGCGCGGGTCCGTCGGGGTCCAGGTGATCATGGATGCGTCGCCCTACTTTGGCCAGACCGGGTGCGGTGTACCGTTTCGCGTGCTCCACCAGGGAAGCCTCGGCTTCCTCACGGTCCTTGATGGTCACCCTGGCCGGGAGCCTGTTAACGACCCCAACGATCGTGTCGATTTGGGAGTCGGCGAGTTCCCCGCGGCGCATCGCATGGCTCGCGATGCTGAGTGTGGGTGCGAGTGTTTCCCCGGTCAGGGCTTGGCTGGGGCACAGGTTCAGGGCTCGTTTGTAGCGTCGGGATGCCTCTGTGGGGGACAGTCGAAGGAGGTCTTGCAGCATGCCCAGGGTGTTGCGGTGTCCGAGCGTCTTGCCGACGTTTCCTCGGTGGATCGCGGCGACAATGTCCAGTACTTCGACCTGCAGTAGCCGGACCGCTTTTTCTTTCTTCTGTAGCAGCTCGCCGAGCTCGTCTGGGTCACACCTCCAGAGTTCTGGAGTGGTGGTGTCGTCGCCGGCGGCCATGACATTAATTCTACCGCCGGCACCGACAGTTTGGTCGCGTACGGGTGATCAGGAAATGGATACTTTCACAATAATCCCAACGAAACATAGAGCGCGCGCATTCAACTCCTGCGAGTTGGGCGGCGAACCCATCAGAATGCCTCCAGTTTCGCGCTCTCGTCGCGCAGGGTGCGGAGTTTGGTCGCGATCTCCGCGATGCTGGCCAGGTGCTGCGCGGTGGAATGCAACGAGTCTCCCGGTCGCTCGTACGGACATCTGTGCGCAGGCTAGGCGCGGACCGCACGGCCACGGATCGCGGACAGCACGGCGGCCAGCACCATGATTCCCGTCAGGGTGTAGAAAGCCACACTGACTCCGCTGGTGAAAGCGACCGCCGCAGGCCCGTGCAGGCTGGCGGTGCCCACGAAGATGGCGAAGGCGGTGCTCCGCGGAATAGCGAATGCGGCGACCAGAATGGCGAGGGTGAAGGAAAACACCATGCCGACACTGGCAAAGGTACGCATCACACCGGAAGCGATCCCGAGCCGCTCCGCTGGCGCGGCCTTCATCACCGCGGAGCTGTTGGCGGAATAGAAGAAACTGCCGCCCACCATGATCACCGCATTACCGATCGCCGGCAGCCACAGGCTGCTGGTAATGGTCATCTGCGCGAAAATCACCAAGGCGATCACCGAAATTCCCAAACCGGCGGTCGCCGGGATGACCGGCCCGAGCCGGTCGGCGACCCGCCCGGTGTACGGGCCGGTGATCGCGCCGATCAGATAGCCCGGCACCATCAGCAACGACGCGTCGATCGGGGTCAGTCCACGCGGACCCTGCAAATACATGATCACCAGGAAAAGCACCGCGAAACTGGCGAGATTTTGCAGGAGTGCGGCCACCAACGCCGGCACCATCGTCGGAATGCGGAACAGCGACAGATCCAACGTCGGCTCTTTGTGCCGCAACTCGATGAACACGAAAGCCACCAGCAGCACCACGCCGCCGACCAGGAAACCGACCTGGACGGCGTTCAACGGCTCGACGGCCAGTTTCGTCATCACCCACACCACGGCGAACAGCCCGAGGCCCAGCGTGATCATTCCCAGTGGGTCGAGCCGCCGGCGTACCCGCTCGCCGCGATCGCGCAGCACCAGCGCCGCCAGCACCAGCGCGACCAGACCGATCGGCAGGTTGATCCAGAAGATACACCGCCATGACACGTACGTGACGATGACCCCGCCGAGCAGCACGCCCAGCACCGAGCCCAGCGAATAGCCGAGCGCGTTGATGCCGTACGCGCGACCGCGTTCCTCCGGCGGGTAGAGCTCGGAAATCACCGCGCCACTGTTGGCGGCGACCAGCGCCGCGCCCAGGCCCTGCAGCACTCGGAAACCGATGATGGACGGCCCGTCCCAGGCCACCGCGCACAGCACCGAGCCCAGGACGAAGATCCCGAAGCCGACCTCGTACATCCGGACCCGGCCGTACATGTCTCCCAGCCGCCCGACCTGGGTGGCCAACACGGTGACTACCAGCAGATACGCCACCACCACCCAGGTGACCGAGGCCAGCGAGATCTTCAGCTCATGCTGGATCGCGGGCAGCGCGAGCACCACGATGGTGCCGTCGATCGCGGCGATGAGCACGCCGATCATCACGACCAGCATGCCCAGCCCGCGCCGCGCCTGGACAGGCGGCGCGTCGACTGTTTGGCTCACCATCGCCTCAGGCATCTTTCGCGGGAGCCTGCAGCGTCCACGTCCGGCCGTCGGGGTCGCGTACGGTCATCATCTTGCTGCCGAAGTGGGTTTCCTCGAACGGACTCACCACCTCAACGATCGCGTCCGGCTCGAACTTGTCGGCGTCCGGCACCTTCAGCACCAGCTGGATCCCCAACTGCTGACTTTCGGGCACCTCGGCGATGAAGATCGGCGGACTGTCGCCGTTGCGCAGCTGGCCGGAGTTGTGGTCGGTCGCGAACTCCAGCTCATAGCCCAGGGCCTGGAAGAACTTCGCGGACTTGCCCCAGTTGTGGGTGTCCAGGAAAACGGTCTCGATGCCTTCGGTGGTCATGTCATTTCTCCTTGTCGGCGGCGGTCGGGTTGTCGAGGTGGGCGCGGTCGAGGTAGGCGCGCAGCGCGTCGGCGACCAGCGCCGAGAGCGACAGCTCCGCCTCGATGGCGCGGTACTTGACCTGCTTGATCAACCCAACCGGTAGGTACACGTTGAACTGCTTCACGTCGTCGTCTCCCACGGCTACTATGCTAGCAACCTAGACGGCTAGAACGCTAGTGGTATCGACTGACGGAAGCGTCAGGGCATCGAGGAGTCGCGGAACTGGGCGGCCATGATTCGCTCGGCGTCGCTCAGGTCGTGCACATCAGAGTCTGATGAGGTCGAGCGAGACTCGCCATAGGTGAGCCGCGCGCTCGGGATCCAGTGCGTACGCGGCAACCCCGCGGCGGATCCCGGGCTGGTGCTCAGGAGCTTGCGCGCAGTCCTCGAAGTAACTGCCGGTGACACCTTCCACCAGCGGGGACGCGGCCAGCAACACCGAAGTCGCGGCGCCCTGCTGAACGGTCTTCCACGACACGTCCGTGCTGGTCGAGTCGAAGGAAGCCGGCGCGGCCGCGAGGTCATCGATGTGCCGGGACAGGTGGGTGGCGGTGATCCGGCCCGGGTTGAGCGCGTTCACCGCGATGCCGTCGCTGGCCCAGCGTTTGGCGGCTTCGACGGCGAAGAGAATGTTCGCCGTCTTCGACTGCCCGTAGGCGAGCCACCGGTCGTACGGCCGGCGGACGAACTGGAGGTCGTCGAAGTCGACATCGCTGTTCACGTGCCCGACCGAGCTGACCGACACCACGCGCGCGCTCCCAGCCGCGGCGAGGGCGTCGTGCAGGCCGGTGGCGAGCGCGAAGTGGCCGAGGTGGTTGGTCGCGAACTGCAGTTCCCAGCCCTGCGAAGTCCTGGTCTCGGGGGTAGCCATGATGCCGGCGTTGTTGACCAGGATGTGCAGCGGTCCGGTCCAGCCGTCGACGAACGCGGCCACCGACCCTTGATCGGCGAGGTCAAGCGGCGCGACCAGCACGTTCCGCCCGATTTCCAGGGCCGTACGTCGGCCGGCTTCCACGTTGCGTACGGCCAGTGTCACCTCAGCACCGGCGCCCGCGAGCGCCCGGGCGGTCTCCACGCCGATGCCCGATGCGCCGCCGGTGACGATCGCCCGCCGGCCACCCAAGTCGATCCCGGCGACCACGTCGGCCGCTGTCGAGAAGGCCCCGAAAGGGGTGTTCATGATGGCGCCTCCGATGACTGTACGCTTAAGCGGATGCGGCTCCGCTAAATCCGAGAATAAGCGGAGTCAGCTCCGGATGCAAGGAGGAGCAGTGCGCGCCGACGCCCAGCAAAACCACGAACGGTTGCTTGAGATGGCCGCGAAGGCCTTCGCACGGGACGGGACGGGAGCGTCGCTGAAGGCGATCGCGGAAGCGGCCGGCGTCGGCATCGGCACCCTCTACCGGCGGTTTCCCACCCGCGAGACGCTCGTGGAAGCGGTCTATCGCAACGAAGTGACGAACCTCTGTGCGGCCGCGCAGACCCTGCTGGCTGAGCTGTCGCCGGTGGACGCTGTGCAGGCGTGGTCGGAGCGGTTCGTCGACTTCATGACCGCCAAGCGGGGCATGGCCGCCGCATTGCGGGTCGTCCTCACCTCCCCGGACGACCTCATGCGTACCCGCTTCCTGTTGCGCGACGCGATCGCGATGCTGCTCAACGCGGGCGCCGCCGACGGTTCGATCCGGGCCGGCCTCGACCCGTACGACGTGCTGATGGGCCTCGGCGGGATCACCCTGATCGCCGAAGAGCAGCGGGACCTCGCGCTGCGGCTCGTCGATCTCCTCATCAACGGAGTAATTGCCGGCGCGACGCTTTCAGACAACTAGGCTGGTTCGATCGAGAGGGCGTGCCGGAAAACATTTCGCGGGTCCCAGCGGGATTTGATTCGCTGCAGCCGCGGGTAGTTTTCCTTGTAATACAAGGTGGACCATGGCACGCCTGAGGTGTTCCAAACCGGGTCCGCGAGGTCAACGTCGGGGTAGTTGACGTACGAGCCGTCGCTGACCTCGCCGGGCACCGGCACCCCACCTGTGTCGGCGTAAACGTCACGATAGAAATTGCGAATCCAGGCCAAATTGCTGGCATCGTCGGAGTCATTCGTCCAGAGCGCCGCGAAAACCGCCTTCATGACCACATCCCGCTGGGCCACCGCGGTGTCACTCGGCTTGACGGCCTGGACCTCGCCGCCGTATCCGACCAGCAGCATGCCGCCGCCCGAGTTGCCGGTGGAATTGGTCAGGTGGCGGTAAATCGTGGCGAGCTGGGTGTCCGTGTACGAGCGGCGCAAATAGGCCGCTTTGTTCTTGTAGCGGCGGGTGATCAGATCGCCCGGCTCACCAGCGCCCGGCCAGGTGGTCGAATGCAACCAGGGCATCGTCCCGCCGGTCGTTCAGGATCGGTTTCACCGTGACACCCGCGGTGACCTCCTTCACAAAGGCGCTGACCAGCGCGTTCGCGTTCGGGATGCCGGCGTCGATCTGGATGAACAGCTGGAAGCTGCCAGCACTGCGGTGCGTCGGCATCAGAATCGCGTAGAGGCCGGCGTACGGCGAACCGGGCGCGCTGTTGCGCTCATGCCAAGTGCCGAAGTTTCGCATCAGCTTGCCGAAATCCGATTCGGTCATCTGCTCCCAGGGCCAAATAACCAAGCATGCGAGCTCTTGGCTGGGTGCCGGCGGCAGCAGCTGCGAGGTGCCGGGCGTACGCAGCCAATATCGAGTGACCACACCGAAATTGCCACCCCCGCCGCCGGTGTGCGCCCACCAGAGGTCGTGGTTCGGGTCGTCCGGTTCGCGGCTGGCCACCACCGCGCGGGCGGTGCCGTTCCGGTCGACCACGACGACCTCCACGGCATCCAGGTGATCGACCACCGACCCGTACCGGCGGGACAGCGGCCCGTACCCACCACCGGCGAAGTGCCCACCGGCGCCGACATCCGGGCAGCCGCCGGCCGGGATCGTCACACCCCAGCCCTTGAACAAGGTCTTATAGACGTGTCCGAGGGTGGCGCCGGGTTGTACGGCGAACGCGCCGCGGTCAGCGTCGAAGCCGACCGCGTCCATCGGCGCCAGGTCCAGCAGCATCCGCACCGCCGGGTCGGCGGTGAAGTTCTCAAAGCAATGCCCACCACTGCGTACGGCGACTCGCCGCCCGGACCGCACCGCGTCGGACACCGCCCGCACCACCTGGTCGGTCGATCCGACCACCCGGATTTCGTCCGGCCGGCCAACGAAGCGGAAGTTGTTGCCACGCAACAAACTCTCATAGCGCGGATCGGTCGGGCGTACGCTCATCGGCCCGAAGCCCGCCGGGGTCGGCGGTGCCGCGGCAGCCGCCGCCTTGGGGACGAGCGCCGCGGCGACGCCGCCCGCGGTAAGCAATTTCCGGCGATTCAACGAAATGTCCATGACGATCTCCCGAAAGTCGTGTTTTGCCTGCTGTCGTTGACGTTATGGACGCCATCGGGCGTACGACATCCGGCTGGGCCTAGACCTCAGTGGTGCTAGCCCCACCCTGCAAGTTAGGCTGCCCTAAGTTGAACGGGAAGGATGATCGTGGTCAGCGCCAGCGGTTGCTCGGCTGAGATTTCGCACAATCGGCATGTCTTCCGCGTACGAAACGCCGACTAACTAAATAGCCGGTCGAAGTGGCGATATGCGGGTTTGGCACTTGACGTTTGTCATTTTTGCTCAGATTATCGGCGCGGCCTTATCGAAGGAGACCAGTGCCGATGCCCGCTAACCGTGGTGCCCGTCTGTCCCGGCGCGAACTGCTGGCCGCCGCCGGCGGAGTCGCCCTCGCCGCCTCGCTCGGCCCGGGAAGGGCATCGGCGGCGCCCGCGACTGTGCCGGATATCCTGTCCAACGGCGTCTTCCCGATCGGGATGTTCCGGCCGCCGCCGCTGTCCCAGACAACCGACGCCCGGTACCAGGAGATCGCCGACGCGGGTTTCACCTTCGTCTCGGCCGGCACCGGCGGCTGCGATGTCTACAACCTCGCCGCGAACCGGACTTTGCTTCCACTGTGCGAGAACCACGGTCTGCTGGCGATCGTCAACGACACCCGGATGGGCCAGGTCGGGGCCAGCACCACACCGCAGGACCAGTGGCAGCCCATCACCCAGGCCGTACTGAACGACTACAACCCCTATCCGGCCTTCGCCGGGCTGCATACCGGCGACGAACCGGTGCCCTCGCAGTACGCCCCGATCGGCACCGCTGTGCGGCTCGTCCGTCAGCTGGCGCCGACCAAGCTCGTCGACAACAACCTCGCCGGCTATTTCGGCGGTCCCGACTGGGGCGGGGTCGTGCAGGGCTTCATCGACCAGGTGCACCCGTCGTACTTCAGCTTCGACCGCTACATGCTGCTGATGCCGGACGGCTACCACAACACGCCGGCCCAGCAGGCCACCGCGGAAAGCCAGTTTTTCACCACCCTCGCGAATTCCCGACTGAAGTCGGTCGCTAATGGCGTTCCGTTCTGGTGCTATCTGCAGGGCGTCGCCCACCACTCGGGCGCCAACTACTTCCGGCACCCGAACTACGGCGAGACGATCTGGCAGATCAACGCGGCACTCGCGTACGGCGCCCGCGGCCTGCAGTGGTTCACCTACTGGTCCCCCGGCGGCGCCGACTTCGGCGACGCGGTTCTCACGGTAAGCGGCGCAGAGAGCGATGTTTATGGCTATCTCAAACACTTCCAGAACGACTACCTGCGTCCGATGGGCAAGGAGTTGCTCACCCTGACCACCGAGCGGACCGCGCATTTCGGCGAGAAGACACTGCCGTCCGCGGTGATCGGTTTCAGCAACGACGGCTGGATTTCGGCCATCAGCGGCAGCCCGGTCATCGTCACCCGGCTGAACCGGAACAGCACGAAGCAGCGGTGGATCTTCGTCGCCAACCGGTCCTACTCGACGACCGCGACCGCCAGCCTGGCTGTCGGGCCGGCGGTCACGACCGTCGAGGAATTCGTCAATGCTTCACAGACGTACCAGCCGACACCGCTGACCAGTGCCCGGGCGATCTCGTACCAATGCACCCCGGGCACCGCGCGTCTTTATCGCCTGACAACCGCCTAAAGTCCGCTGAGGCCGGCGGGACTGCCGATGCCGGTAGGCGCGTCATAACCGCGCTTACCGGTGCACAGGTAGTCGCCACCGCAGAAGCCGTTGCTTCCGCCGACCACGTCGAAGAACGCCGATGGGTGGGCATAGACGGGCTGCGCGTCGGTGATGACGTGGCCGGACCGAGCGATCATCCCGGCCACCAGCGGCGCGGACGCGCTGGTCCCGCCGACGACGATGAAACCTCCGCCGTTGATCAGGCCAAACGTGTCATAGACAGCGAGACCGGTGGCCGGGTCGGCGACCGCGGACAGGTCGGCAGTCGTACGCAGTGAGCAGTGCTTGTCGTGCTGCCAGGACGGCTTCGAGACGTACGCCGAGCAGCCACTGCCTCCGTGTGACCAGGCCGTTTCCGTCCACCCACGGGCACTGCCGGCGGCCTTGCTCAGGGTGGTGCCACCCACCGCGATAGTGCTGGACAGCACCGCCGGGAAGGACGCGGTGGTGAACCCGGAGTCGCCGGCGCTGGCGACCATCGCAGTGCCCGGATGCTGGTAATGCCCGGCGTCCGCGCCCATGCTTGGCGACTCATCGCTGCCATAGCTGTTCGAGACGACGTGCGCGCCGAGGGCGACCGCGGTGTCCACGCTCGCGGCCAGGTCGTTGGGGCTGAGCAGCGAACTGTCGGCCTCCACCAGCAGAATCCGGCAGGACGGGCAGGACGCCGACACGGCATCCAGGTCGAGCGACGTTTCCACTCCCCAGTTCGGATCCGGCGTCGGCAACGGGGTGGCCGCGCCACGCTGGTTGACCTTGGAGAAGCAACCGCTGGCGCTCGTACACGCCGGCAGGCCGTATGTCTGCCGGTAGACCGCGAGGTCCGCCTCGGCATTCGGGTTGTCGTACGCATCGACGACCGCCACCAGGCTGTTGGGTTGCACATTCGCCGGCAGTTGGTACGCGCTCGCGATGTCGGCCGGGCCCAACCCAGCGGGCAGCGCGCTCGTACGTGCGGCGCGTTTGGCCGGCGAGCGGCCGATGTCGGCGAAGCAGTGGAATCGGCCGGCCTGTACGACCGCGCAGCCGGTGCGGCCCACAGTGCCGGCCGGGGCGGGAGCCGCGTTGGCCGGGACGGCGGCGCTGAGCACCGCGACGAAGGCGAACGCGATCAGGGTTTTGCGGGTCATCGGTCAGCTCCCGGTCACGGTGTAGGCGTTTTCGGTCGTCGTGCTGAGCGAGCCGCCGGCGGCGTCCTGGGCGGTGACCCGTACGGACACCGGGTGGCCGGTCGCGGCGGACCGCAGCGTCACCCGGTAGCGGCCATTGCCAAGGCCGGTGACGGTCGCCGGCACGTACGCCCCACCGTCGACGCTGGTCGCGAAGGTGAGACCGGTAATCGCGGACTTCGTCGCGGCGGTCACATGTCCTGCTGTGACAACGAAAGTTGAAGTGCCGGCCGGCAGTGTGCCGGCCTGGCTCACCGGCAGCGGGACATTCATCGTCAGCAGCGGCAAAATCGTGCACGCCTCGGTCGCACTCGCGGCGCAGTTCCAGCCGGTCGGCACCGCCGCGCCCGAGGTCGCCGACGACGAAAACGTGTAGACCGACGATATTTTCGTCGACGTACTGAATCCCATGGCCGCGCGATCGACGGTGTCCTCAATACGGTACGTGTGCGAGTCCGCCGGAAGGGGCACGGTCAGGTCGTCTTTGTCAGTGGTGTCAACGATGCTGGTGCCGTCCTGGAACACCTGGAGCCGTTCGAAACCCGGATTCGCACCACCGACCCAGCCGGAATGGTCTGGATTCGAGTCCATCACGAATGTCGACAAGGCCAGCTTGTCAGCCGTCCGGCAGGCCACGCAGTATGGCCGCGGAAACGGCTTACCACCGAAGAAACCGGCCGTCGCCAGGCCATGCATCCAGTCCACCGGGTAGGACCGTCCCGGCTGGTACGCCTGCGGAACGGTCTCCATGCCTTCAGCGCCGCTGGCTGCGCCCTGATACGCAGCCGCGTCCCAACGCACATTCGGCGGCCCGTACAAATAGTCGACCAACGACGGCGTGTTCGGCACCGTGTCGGAGCTGGTTTCGCCGCGCAGGTCCGGGTAAACCGGACCGCGGCCGAACGCACGTTGCCCGCTCGCGTCACCACCGAAAATGCGGTCGGAAACGCGCGCCAGCTGGTTCGGCTGGACCGTACGGTGCAGGTCCGCCGGAATTCCAGCGGACCAGTCGGCGGTGAGGTGATAGGTGGCGGGAGTGCCGTCGGGCTCGGTCGCGGACCGGCGCTCGTACGCGTCGAATTCCAGGATTCCGTGTCGTGGCGCCGAAGTCGGTTGTACGAAGACATGGTCGTTCGGGCCATCCAGCACCCCGAAGCCATTCGCTATCCCGTCGGTGGCGCGAGCCGGTATCAGGTCTGCACCAGCGTCCAAGACCGAGCTTGGCCTCGGGGTGGTGAAGGACGGGGTCGCGGTCGCCCTACCGCCGTCGAGCGCGACAGTCTGTCCGTCGCCGGTGACGGCATTGTCCGTACTGGTCGCGAAGTAGCTGTCTGTTGCCTTGCCGTCAACTGACTTCGCGATCGTATTGACGATAATCGTGTAATGACCTTTTGGCAGGCTGACCTTGATATAGTTCTCGCTGCCTATCCCCACGAAGTTCGTGTATTTCCGGTTGTCGTCGGTGTTGGTGATCATCGCGAGCGTGCCCAGCGAAGTCACTCCGGCTGGCGGGGTGTAGCGGACCGTCAGCGTCACCATCGCATAGTTCGGCTGCACGGTGCCGGCCGTGGGCGCATCCAGCGCCATCCGCACCGGACTGGCGTTTTTACCGAGTGTGTCACCGAAAACCCTGGCCCCAGCCGCATCCAAATAGCCCTTGGTCACAGTGCCGTTTCGGGACGTGATCGTCACGCCTGGCACCGCTTGGCCGCCTTGCGGGACCGTCACCGGGATCCGGTCGGCGGGCAGCGCGGCCAGCCGGGTCACGTCGAACAGCTCCCGATCAAGCCCAGTCGCGAGATGCCCAACCGCCTCGGCCGGAATGGCGTACACGTCCGCCCCGACTGTGACCACGGTCAGCGCGGACGCCGGCTGGCCGGCCAGCCGGCCCACCCGTACATGACCATTCACCCAGGTCAGGGCCACTTTTTCGCCAGTCGGAAGGATGACCGTACGAGCCGGTTGGACGGGCGGCGGGGCCGCCGTCGCGATGGCGGGCGCGCCGCCAGCGGTAGCGCCGGCAATGACCGCGGCCACCACAACAACACTCTTGCGCAAACGCTGAGATGTTCTTGTTGTTTTCACGCCTCTTACTGTCCAAAACCACCATCACAGTTCCGCTCACAAGCTGGCCGATATGGGCCAGCGGTGAAATACAGGGCGACTTCCGGACACCACTTCAATGAGGACCCCCGACTCACTGGAGAAAATTCGCATGAAACGACGACTTCCTCCTGGCCCTTCTCATCAAGGAGCCGATGAATCCGCCAAGAATCGAGCGAGCCAATGACCATGAGGAAGCGAACATCTGTCTGCGCCGCAATAGCGGTGTCACTGGCAGTCTCCAGTTGGGTGGCACCCGCGGCTGACTTGCCAGCGGCCGCGGCCGAGTTGCCAGCGGCCGCAGCTGGGCCCGAGCCAGCAAACACGTCGGCGGTCCTGCTTCCTACCGGCGAGCGGCTGACCACTCTTCCGGGAGCCGGATCGGGGAGGATGGGCACGGTAACGCCGGCCAGCACGACCAAACTGGGCCGGACCCTGATGTCATTGACACTGAACGGGAAGCAGTACGAGATTCCCGCCGCCGCGCTGCCGTACCTGGGACGTGGGTTGGATCTGAGTTTGTTCGACGTAGCCGCGTTGCGTGCCGCCGAAGTTGATGGACGTATCCCCGTTAGCCTCGGTTACCAGGGAAATCAGCCGGCGGTGGCCGGCGTCACCATGACCGGCCCGCACACCGGCTATCTGAGTGCCGAATCCGCGAGGACTTTCGGTGACGCCGTCGCCAGGCAGTTTGTAGCGGACCATCGCAAATCAGGACCGAAGCCGATGGCAAGCCCCACCTTCACCAGCGGAGCGAAGTTGTCACTCGCTGGCGCCACCACGCCAGCGCCCAAACCGATGTATGTGATGAAGACCCTGACACTCAAGGCCAGCGACATCGATGGCGCGCCGGCCAACTCGGCGACGGCTCTGGTGCAGAACCTGGACAACGGCAACCGCTTTGAAGAGATCGACCCGTTCTTTGATGGCGAAGCACGAGAAAGCGTCCCGGTTGGCAACTACGCGGCGACCATCGTCTATTTCGACGTCAACACCGATGGCGACGTCACCGGCCTGCGGGTGGTGACCAGACCCCAGTTCGCGGTAACCGAAGATGCGACCATGTCGTTCGCCGCCACCGAAGCAACCAGCGAAGTCACCATGCGTACACCGCGCCCTGCCGAGCTTCAGGAGGGCGGTTTCGTGCTGGACCGTGGCGGCGCCGCTGGGTACGGGTCATACACCGACGTCGCCGTCGCACCGGGCGGACCGATCTGGGTGTCGCCCACCACGACACCGGTGACCATCGGCACCATGCACAGCTACCCGTACCGGCGGCTGACATCGCCGGCCGGCCGCGGGGAGCCATACACGTACTCACTGCAGTATTTGAGCACCGGCGTCATCCCACAGCAGGTTTACACGGCCTCATCCGCCAACACTGCCACCATTGACGCTTCGTACTATTCGGACATCGACTCGACCGGCTTCCAAGGCCGAACAGCCTTTTACCCCTTCGAACTGAATTATTTTGTCTTCCACGGTTTTGGTAACCCACTGTCGATGCCTACCCGCCGACTGGAATACGTTTCGGCCGGCAATTCGATCGCATGGGCGGCATTTGCGAGTACGAATGTTTGGACTGACCCCAGATTCCCAGGCTTCCCGATGAGTGGCGGCGGTCAGGGCGGCTCAGCGAGACGCTACACGCCCGGTGAGAAGGTGACTGAGGCGTGGAATGAATTCCCGCTCTCCACACGCGCCCCGGTGAATCTGGCCGGATCGCAGACAAACGGGCAATTCGAACCTGGAGTCGTACGATCCGGTGACACTGAGACGTTCAACCTCTCACCATTTTCCGACAACGAGACAGGACATGTTGGATGGCTTGATATCGGGAATCACAGGGACCCCGAGTCGGAGACCTATGAGCTCGACCAGGATGGCAGTAAAATCGCGGATGGCCCCGTCATAGCCAAGACAGCCCAGATACCAGATGCGACGGTGAAGGCCGCCGTCTCGACGCTACATCTGACTATTGATGCGGCAAGGTCCGGGCCGGACTACAAACTGTCCACTGGCAATCACTCCGAATGGACCTGGCAGAGTCACCACCAAGAGGGCACCCTCCCACCCGGCTATGGATGCGGATTCGAGTTTGTGTCGCCCACGAACTGCTCGGTTGAACCCCTCATGACCGCGCAGACGGTCGTACGTGGGATGAGTCTGCACGGCACCGTACCCGCGGGGTTGCAGACGATGGACCTGACGCTGAGCCATCTCCAGCTGACACCGCAGTCCCCCATCCCCAGCGCCAAGGTGGAATTTTCCACGGACGATGGCACGACCTGGCACCAGGCGCGCACCGTGCGAGTGGGAAACGGGCATTACCTCGCTGTTTTCACGGCTCCCACCGGCTTTGTCAGCCTGCGAGTGTCCGGCACTGACACAGTTGGCGGCTCAATCATCCAGACCGTAAATCACGCCTACCAGACAGTATGAAAGGAGGGGGAATGTTGCGTTTCACAGCCACCAGAGTGGGCGCTTTGACGCTGGCGATGGGATTGCTCGGCGCGATCTCGGCAGCCCCCGCATACTCGGCCACCCCACCGGCCACCTCCGCCAAGCAGGGATACCGGCAGGCCTGTACGGCTCGTTCAGGCAATTATTTTCATTGCCTCACTTTGATTGCTCCACGGCACGCCAACGGCAAGTCGCCTCAAGCCGCTGCCGCGAAGCCCGATGGACTGGGCGTCCAGGACCTGCGCAAGGCCTATCAACTTCCGCAAAACCCACCAGCGGGCGCGACTGTGGCGATTGCGATCGCATTCCACTCCCCGACTCTGGAAAGTGATCTCAACACTTACCGGAAACAGTACGGTTTGTCGGCCTGCACCGTCGCCAATAGATGTCTGACAGTCCTGAACCAGAACGGCGACGCCACGCCCGTTCCAGAGAATGATCCCGGGTGGGAGGTCGAGGAAACCCTCGACGTGTCGATGGTGTCAGCGTCCTGCCCGAGCTGCCGTATCGTCGTCGTGGAAGCGACAGACGACTCGTTTAACAACCTGGCCGCGGCGACCGTCATGGCCGGCCAGCACGCGACCGTGGTCTCAAACAGTTATGGCGGCCCTGAAAATGGCCTTGCCCAACAATTCGCCGGCGCTTACGACCAACCCAATCACCAAGTGGTGGTCTCCTCCGGAGACGATGGATTCACCAAGGCGTCGTTTCCTGCGACGGTCGCCAGTGTCATCGCGGTGGGTGGCACGGAGCTCACAAAAGCCGACAACACTCGTGGATTCACCGAGTCCACCTGGGCGGACGGCAGCAGTGGCTGCTCCGCCTACGTCGCGAAACCGGCACGGCAACATGATCCGCACTGCTCAATGCGTACGGTGGCTGATGTTTCCGCGGTCGCCGACAACGTCAGCATGTTCAACGCCGGAAACGGAGGCTGGTTCGACGTTGCCGGCACGAGCGTCGCTGCTCCGTTCATCGCCGGGATGTACGGGCAAGTCAACAACAACGCAACAGTCGACACTCTTTACCAGCACCCGGAGTCATTCAACGACATCACCACCGGCGCTAACGACCACTCAGGAACTGGCGCTGACTGTGGGAATGACTATCTGTGCACGGCACAGCCCGGCTACGACGCACCCACCGGCGTCGGCAGCCCCATCGGGTTGGCCGCATTCTAAACGCACGATGGGCTGAATAGGCCCGACGCGTGACTTTTCGGCGAGAGAGGGGAATTAT
>NZ_BAAANY010000001.1:474763-487036 GCF_039530045.1 Fodinicola feengrottensis
TTCTCTACTGGAGTTAGAGTGGCTCATGTGACTTGTGAGGCAACCCAGTCAGCTGTACGCCTTGAAGATGTTGGTGAACTCGTACGTGGACTGCGGAATCCCGGAGCAGGTGGCAACAACCCCGCCATTCGGACAGCCGCCATTATCGCGGCCGACCGACCAGAACCCGATGCTCGCCACGTGATTCGCCTGCGCGAAACTCAGCAACTCTCGGGCGGCCGCCTGGTCGGTCACCGGACCAGTGTCGTTATGCCCAATCATCGGCGTCAATCCAAGCATTGCTTTGATTTGCGCATCACTCTTGGAGGGCCAGATCGTCTTCATCTGCCCAATGGTGGCATTCGCCGCCGAGACCAGTGCGTCACCCCATGATCCAGTGTAGCCAAAGTCCATCAGCATCGGATTGACGACGACATTGAGCCCTCGCGATGCCGCGTCCTGGAGGATCTGCACCGAATACGGATCCATGCCGTAATCCTGACCCTGGATCCGCATGGTGTAGCTGATCTTGGTGCCTTTGTTCTGCTGCAGTCGCAACAATGCCTGATTCACCGTGGCGATCGGAATCGATGCTTCCACGTCAACGTCAAGGCTGTTACTACTGACCGCATTCAACGACTGCACGTACGCGTTGTAAAGCGCGTCCACCGAGCCGCAGGTGTCCTCCAGGTACGGCCCTGCCGCACCTCCAGTGGAGACCGTCACCGCGCCGCCCATCGCACGCAGACTGTTGACGTCGTTGATGATTCGCGGCTCGGTCAGCGGAACTGTGCCACCCCAGGATGGATTGCAGCCGGTGCTGTCCGCCAACGCGAAGGCGAGGTTGAAGTTCTTCACGCCCGTCGCGTTCGCCACCGAGACCAGAGACGGAGTCGCGTACGTGATGTCAATGTACGGCGAGACTTTCCCAGCACCACCGCCACCCGGGGGCGGGCTGCTTGGTGGTGCCGAAGTTGGCGGAGCGGACGTAGGCGGCGCTGACGTAGGGGGTGCTGACGCACCACATGGCTGGCCGTTGAGCCTGCAGTTCATCGGCATGCCAAGGCCATTCACCAAAAACCCGAACGTCGTCGACCCGCCCGGCGCGACCGTGCCGTTGTAGTCGCGGTTGACGAATGAGTGGTGCGCCCCGGTCGCGGTGTCAATCGCGTCCCAGTACGAGCCCATCGTCGACCCGGCCGGCAGGTCGAATTCCAGCTTCCAACCAGTCAACCCGGCCGAGCCGCCGGTGACCGTGTATTTCCCTTGGTAGCCGGAATCCCAGGTGGAGTCGGTGGAGAACACCGCGGCAGCCGCGGTGGCCGCCGTCGCTGGCGAGACCACCAGCGGCACCAGCACCAACAGGGCCGCCGCGGCCATCGAGCCGAAGACGAACTTGGCCCTGGTCGAGGTCCTTCTTTCTTTCATGGCCAAGTCCTCCTATTCCACGGTGAGGGTCAGTTGCTGGACGCCCCAGTCGTTGGCCTGGGTGCCGGGCAGCCAAACGTCGACGATGTCGTCCTTGATCCAGCTGCCGATGTCCGCGGCATAGCAGTGTCCATAGCCGGGCACGTAAAACCGCGTTCCCCAGGGGATGTTCCGCGCGTCTACCGCGCAGAATCCGGGGCCGGCGTTGTAGCCCAGGGCGGTCTGGCCGGTGTCGTTGTACGACGTGACGCGATAGTTCAGCGTCGTACCCGGGGTCATCGCGTACGGCGCCAGCTGATTCGCGCTGTTGAGCCGGTACGAGCGGGAAATCTGGCCGACCGAGGAGGCGGACGCGTTGTCGGCCGTCATCGCATAAACCTGGTAGTTCGCGTTCTGGCAGGGACTCGGGTCGGTAACCAGGAAACTGGGCTGGCCCCAGTCGCTGATCCACTGCAACGCCTGGCCGTTGCGAAATGCCCGGTACGCCACCGCGCCGGCGACCCTGGCGAACGTGAAGGTGACTTTTCCGTCCGTACCAAGGCCACCGCTGACGCCGCCGGGCGCCGGCAGCCGGCCGCTCACGTCGACGGCGCCCACCAGGGTGCCGGGGCCGTGGCCGCCGGTCACCGGCCGAACGGGGATGGTGCCGGTGTAGAAGTGTTGGCAGGCAGGCAAAGCCGCGGCCGCCGGAGTGGCCGGGGCCAGCAGCAGCCCGCCGACGGCGAGCGCCGCCAAGGTGAGGGCACCGCGAAAGAAGGGTTTGAGCATGACGTGAGCCTCCCGGGTGGGACCGAACCGGAGGAAACGCATGGTCGCGAGGTGATCACCTGCTGTCAGACCGTAGGTGTCCCCACCCACCCAGTCAAGAGATCTCGATCTTTAGCGTGAACATTCGGAAAATCTTCGCTGTTCGGACGAGCACGGCCATCTGAACCATGTTCGGACATCGCCGTGAGATCTGTCGAATTAGTCGCGTACGACCGAAAGAACCACTGGCCCGAATGCTCGCATCGACCGCCTTTCCTTTGGCTACAACTTGAACCAAGCACCGGCCCTGCACGCTCGACAGGGACCGAAAATAGCCATCGGAATGTTCGTCAACCAGCTGACCAGCCGTCGTCCAACAAAGCGAAGATCTCCCGGGTGGCCTGCCGCGGGTCGTCGTACGCCTTGATGAGGTGACGGGCTTCCAGCGCGAAATGCGCCAGCGCGACGCACCGGACGTCGTCGTCGGGAGCACCGACCTCGGCCGCGATCGCCTGCGCGACCGCCGTTTCGTGCCGCATCCACATCCGGTGGGCGTAGTCGCGCAGCACCGGGGTGCCGTCGACCATCCGGAGAAACGCGGTGATCTCCGGAGTGCCCCCGTGCACCGATCTCACCATGTGGTCGCACAGCGACTGCGGGATCGACTGGCCGGGACGGCGGTCGCGTACGGCCGAGACCAGCTCCGCCTCGATGTCTTCGGCCTGGTCGAAAACCAACGCTTCCTTGCCGGAAAAGTGTTTGAACAAGGTCGTCACCGACACATCGGCGGCGTCGGCGATTTCCTTGACGCTCACGTGGTCGTAGCCACGCTCAAGAAAGAGCCGGAGCGCGGCGTCTGCCAACGCCTGGCGGGTCTGGGCCTTCTTGCGCTCGCGGCGCCCGATCGGCTCGGTCGATTCGGTCACCAGTTCAGCGTACCTCAGAGTGAACTGACTTTAAAAGTGTAGTGATTGCACTTTCGTAGTCGATGTGCTTATCTGGTCCTACGACAGAGAGGACATGACATGAGAACCACCGATAAACCCCGCATCGCCATCGTCGGCGGCGGCCTCGGCGGGCTGGCCTGCGCCCGCGTCCTGCAGCTGCACGGGCACAGCGCCACCGTCTTCGAGTACGAGGAGACGCTCGGCGCGCGCTCCCAAGGCGGCACTCTCGACATGCACGAAGGCACCGGCCAGGTCGCTTTGTGGGCGGCCGGCCTCTTCGACGAGTTCACCGCGCTGGCCCGCCCGGAGGGGCAGGAGTGGCGCAGGATCGACCACCTCAGCGGCCTCGTAGTCCAGGACAACCAGCCCGAGGACGGCCCGGAATCCCGGCCGGAAATCGACCGCGGCCAGCTGCGCGGCATCCTGCTGAACTCGCTGACCGCCGGTACGGTCCGATGGAACGCCCAGGTCACCGCCGTCACCACCCTCGGCGACGGCACCTGGCAGCTGGTTTTCGCCCATGGCAGCAGCGAAACCTTCGATCTCGTGGTCGGCGCCGACGGCGCCTGGTCACGCGTACGAGCGGCTCTGACCGGCGCCGAGCCGCTCTACACCGGCGTTTCGTTCATCGAGGTCGGCTTCGACGATGCGGACCGCCGGCATGCCGAGCTCGCCCGGTTGACCGGCAACGGCACGATGATCGCGAAGGCACCCGGCCTGTCGTTTTTCGTCCAGCGCAACAGCAATGCGCATCTCCGCGCCTACATCGCCATGCGTACGCCGGAGAACTGGCATCAGGCTGTCGGCCTGGATTTCGCGGACACGGCGGCCGTACGAGCCCACCTACTGACGATTTTCGCTGGATGGCACGACAATCTCCTCGATGTTCTGCGCAACAACGACGGCGGCTTCATTCACCGGCCGCTCTACAAGCTGCCGGTGCCGCATGTCTGGGAGCACACCCCCGGCCTCACCTTGCTGGGCGACGCGGCCCATCTGATGCCGCCGCTCGGGCTGGGCGCCAACCTCGCGATGCTCGACGGCGTCGAACTCGCCGCCGCTGTCGACACCGAATCCAGCCTCGATGAAGCGGTGCGTACGTACGAATCCATCATGCTGCCACGCTCGACGGATGCCGCGAAACGCACCGGCGAAGGCCTCGATCACCTGATGCCACCGGTCACCGCGTGACCGGGACGGTCCTGCCCGCGGCGGCAGGACCGTCCCCAGTGGACGTCAGCAGAAGCCACCCTCGAAATCGGCTGTCCGGATGTTGAACTCCAGGCCCAGGTCGGTAGTTGTGTTGGCCAACGCGCAAAAAGTCCAGTTGTCCCCGAACCAGGTGTGCACCACGACCACCACGTTGCGGCCGTCCGGCGCGCAGTGGCCGTAATGCGCGTGCCACGGACCGGACGAGTCCGCCCAGAAACCACAGGTCGCCGGCGGGCCGTCCAGATGCACAGCGGCGGCCGCCGGCTGGGCCGCGACACCCGCGAGCAGGCCGCCCCCGAGGGCGGCGGTGGCCAGCGCGATCGCGAACTTCTTCATGGGAATCTCCTCATCTGGCGGTGCATCCCGCCACCCAAATCCGACAACCACGCCCGATGCGCGGTCACCTTCACAAACGCCCCCAGCGGTGACGAGTCACACTGAAAAGGATGATTTTCCGTTTAGGTCGATAACCCGGCATGTCACCAGAAGAAGCCCAGCCGAGGCGGCCCTCGGGAGCAGCCGTAGGCTGTTTGTTGCAGATCGATGGCAACAAAGGGAGTGGGATGCCCGAACCGGAAGTCGCGCGGCCTGGTGACCGCGACAGGACGGAGCGGATCAGCCGCCGAACGCTGCTGCGGGCCGGCGCGACCGTGCCGCTACTGCTGAGCGCGGCCGCTTGCGGCGCGACCCCGCCGGCGAGTACGCCACCACCGCCATCGAAGTCCGCGGCTCCGCCGGAGCCCACCCCGTCACCAACCCCGACCACTTTTCCGGTGCAACAAAAGGCGATTTACACGCTCGCTGAATACGCGGCTCGTACGCCCGGTGCGCAGCCGTTTGCGGCCAAGGCGATCGCGCTGACCCTCGACGACGGCCCGCACGCGGTGTGGACGCCGAAAATGCTGCGGCTGCTCAAACAGCTGGACATCCACGCCACCTTTTTCATGATCGGTGTGCAGGCGAAAGGCCATCCGGATCTGATCAAGGCGATCCACGACGGCGGCCACGCGCTCGGAAACCACACGTACAACCATCTCGAAACGCTGCCGCACCTGTCCGTACCGAACATCCGGCAGCAGATCGTCGCCACCCAGGACGCGGTCTTCAAAGCATGCGGTGCCTATCCCCGAGTTTTCCGTGCTCCCGGCGGAAACTGGGGGCCGCCGGTGTTCGCCGAGGTGGCCGCGGCCGGCATGATGCCGATCCACTGGCAGACCGACACCAACGACTGGACCCGGCCCGGCACCAGCTCGATCGAGCGCCGGGTGGCCGGCGCTCCGGTCGGTTCCATCGTGCTCTGCCACGACGGCGGCGGCGACCGGTCCGAGACGATCGCCGCGCTCACCCAGGCCGTGCCAGCGCTAAAAGCCCGCGGCTATCAGTTCGTGACGCTCGCTTGACTCGCTAACCTTCCGCGTACCGAGCCTGAAACAGGCGGCGTGGCTTCGCGTTTCGCGACCTCATTTGAGGTACGGTTCCGTGAAGTCAGGGAGGTCGGCGAAATCGGGGGAGCTGGTCAGATGGGCGCACGGATCGTGGTCGAGGCGGCGGCCGTCGACCGGCTGGCCGAGCTGGGCTTGAGCGTGCAGATCCTGGAGCGGGTGGTGCGCCGCGCGGACGCCGAGGTGAGTACGTGCACGCCGCTGGATCCGCCGATGATGGCCGGCCTGATCCGGTGGGCCCGGACCGCCCGCTACCTGCGTGAGGAGCTGGTGCCGGCGGGCTGGCACTTCGACAACCCGCAGAACCTGCCGCGCACGATTCACCCGAGCGGCGACTTCGCGATCGTGGCGATCACCGGCGACGAGCTCACCGGCGGGCTGGATGTGTTGCCCACCACCAAGCATCCGCGCGGCCCAGCCACCGCGCTCGCGGTGGCCACCAACGAGCAACTCCCCTTCGACTTCGACGGCTTCGACTTCGGGCTGGCCCCGGGCCGGACGCTGGACGCCGGCCATCTGCTGACCTGGATCCTGCTTTTTCACGTGCACGACGAGGCGTTCCAGGTCGAGCTGTCGCTGCCGGACGCGATCGAGGATGGCCGGATCACCGGCTGGGCCGAACGGATCATCGTGCCGCCGTTCCCGCGCGAGCCGGTCGCGCTCCCGGACGTCTCGGCGGATCTGTCGATGGGCGAGATCGTCGTCGAGGTCAACCGCAGGTAGGGAGGCCCGGCGGTGCTTACTCCATCCCGGCTTGTCATCGCACGAAAACGGCGTGGTCTGACGTTGACCCGGCTCGCCGAACTGGCTGGCCTGAGCACCCGCAGTATTTCGTTGTACGAGAACGGACATCAGACCCCGTCCGAGGAAACTTTGTTGCTACTGGCCGAGATTCTCGGCGTCTCGCCAGCTTTTCTGGGCGCCGCCGACCTCGACGAGATCCCGCCGGACGCGGTGAGCTTCCGGGCGCTGAGCAAGATGACCGCCCGCGAGCGCGACCGCGCGCTCAGCTCCGGCCGGATCGCGCTGCTGATCAGCGACTGGATCGATGCCCGGTTCGAGCTGCCGGCGGCGCAGATCCCGACGCTGAGTGGCTATCACCCGGAGTCGGCGGCCGAGGTCGTACGAGCACGATGGGGGTTGGGCGAGCGGCCGATCGGCAACATCCTGCACCTGCTCGAAGCACATGGCGCTCGGATTTATTCGCTCACCGTGGAAAACAACGACCTGGACGCCCTGTCGTTCTACTGGCATTGGCAGCCGTACATTTTCCTCAGCACCACCAAATCCGGTGAACGCGGTCGCTTCGACGCCGCCCACGAACTGGGCCACCTGGTCCTGCATGGCGAGCACGAAGTGCCGCATCGACCGTCCGCGGAGGTCGAGGCGAACCGGTTCGCGGCGGCTTTTTTGATGCCCAGAGCCAGTGTTCTCGCGCACGGCTTGAACGACGCGACCGTCGATCGCATTCTGACGGCCAAGCAGACCTGGAAAGTGGCCGCGATGGCGCTCACCCACCGGCTGCACGAGCTGGACCTGCTGACCGAGTGGGGCTACCGCACGGCCTGCGTGCAGCTGTCCCGACTGGGCTATCGGCGCAGCGAGCCGGAAGGGATCCCGCGCGAGTCTTCCCAGTTGCTGGCCAAGGTTTTCCGGTCCGTACGGGACGAAGGCGAGTCGCCGGCGACCATCGCGGCCGCCATCGGGATCACCCCGGACGAACTGCAGGCGCACGTCTTTGGGCTCACGTTGACCGCGGTCAGCGGCGATCGGCAGCCAGGCTCCCGGGCCGGCAAGGGAGAACTCCGGCTGCTGCCGCCCGTACGATAACCCGCACCAGCGCGCGGCCGGTATCGTGCGTTTCCATGGGCATCGAAGTGTGGGTTCGGGGCGAGGTGGACCAGCCGGCGGCCACCGACCTGCTGGTCCGCGCGGCGGCCTGGTTCGGGAACCGGGTCGGTGACGAACTGCTGCACGCGACCGTCGGCGCCGACCGGCAGCAGCGGCCGAGGCTTCTCGTGAGCCTCTACCCAGGTGCCGAGGACGTCGAGATCACCTTGGATGAGACGCGCCTGGAGGTGTCCGGCAAAACGTCGACGATCGGCCCCGGCTATCACGCGTATGTGTGCGAGTTACTCGAAGAACTCGGTGCCGAGCTGAGCATCGGCTGGCTGCCGCCGGCGCAGGACGAGGACGACTATTTCCGCACTCGCGACGCGGGTGCCCTCGAGCTGGAGTTCCTGAACTGGCTGAACGGCCTCGCCCGGTTCGCGGTGGACAAGTTCGAAACCGGCGGCGCGCAGGGCATCACGGTGTCGATGCCGCTGTCCGTACGGTTCGTCGAGGACTCGTTCATGATCACCCCAATGGGTCCGCGCAGCGTCGACTGGGCCCGCGAGGTGGCCCGTGACCCGCGCCGAGGGATCGACGTTTTTCCCTGGTGGGATCCCGGAAAAGACGGCTCGTACGCGCTCGGCCGGGCGATGGTTTTGATGTGGCAGGACGTGCCGTGGCGGGCGCCGACCGACGACGACGAGATGGCTCTGCTGCGCCGGGTGGACACGTTGTTGACCCAGGCCGACACGCTCACCGCCACCTCGCCACTGCCGTGGGCCGAATGGGGCGAGATTCTGACCTATTTGGGAGAATCCCGGCAGGAAGTGGAAACCCGGGCGGCTTCCTCGTTGCCGCCGCAAATCGGCTACCGGCGCGGCGAGGCGTGGAACGAGCTGAGCGGCCAGTGGTGGGTGCGTACGCCTGGCGCCTTCGTCGGGCGGTTTGAGGACGAAGGCAGCTGGTCAGCCTTTGACGGCGTGCTGACGCTCTGGTTTTCTTCTTTCGCCATCAAAAAAGACGACGGCAGCCTGGCGCCGGTGGACGGCATCCTGCCGGAGTCGGCGCCCACCGACGGCCGGCCGGTAAGTTTGCCGGCGCTGGACGGCACGCCCTATCGGGCCAGCCTGTCGGTGGCCGACGACGACGAGAACGGCGAATATCTCTGTCTCACCACCGAAGTGGCCGCACCCGGCCGCCTCGGCCTGCTCACCGTCGCGTTCTCCGACCAGGCCGACCTCAGCAAAGCCGTGGACATCGCCAGCACGTTGCGCAACGGCTCGCCGTAGCGGCCACCTTGTCGTAACGGCCACCTTGTCGCGCAGGTCAAGCACCGATCTCCTAGGCTTGGGAGACTGATCACCAGGCGAAGGGCCAGCCATGGCGAGTGTCACCGTGCGGCTCCGCTACCGGGTGCTGACCGGCCCTGACGACGCCGAGTTCTGCCGCCGGGTTTCGGAGGCGTTGGACGAGGGTTATGAGCTGCACGGCAGCCCGGCTCTTACGTACGACGGCACCCGTACGGTCGTCGCCCAGGCCGTCGTCCTCCCGCCGTACGCGGCCGCGTCCTTCCGACCGTCCGCGATCAGCGCCAACCCGATCGTCGACCAGGCGCCCGTGTCCCCTTCTGCCCCAGTGGCTTCGTCGACCCAAGCCCCTTCCTCGAGCGCTGCCTCGTCCTCGAGCACAGCCCCAGCGGCCGAAGCCAGTCCACCGCCCCGCCGGCCGCAACCACGACCAACGGACACCACACCCCCGAAACACGCGGCCGGCTCGTAGTCCGGTCGCCGCACACCTCGGCCGAGGAGAAAAAGTCGCCCCTGAGATTCCCCCAGAACCTGGGTAGGAAATCCTCCACGGTTCTGGGGGACCTCATCTCGTTCAGGTGTCGAGTTTTTCGCGCAGCCACTTGCCAGTCTCGGCGATACTCGCGTCCATTTCGGGCAACCGTCCGGCCAGCAGTTGGAAGGCGTGTGGCATGCCGTCGGCAACGTGCAGGGCGACCTCTACGCCGGATTCCTTGGCCAGCGCGGCGAACCGCCGCACGCTGTCCAGCAACGTCTCGTCGTCGCCACACGTCAGCAGCAACGGCCCAAGCCCGGCCGGATTGGCATACAACGGATTGGCCAACGGATCGGTCGGGGACCGTCCACCGAGGAACATCGGCGCGACGGCGTGCACCAACTGCCGGGAAATGGCCACGTCGACGCCCGCATTGGAGTCGAACGTCGGCCCGTTCGCCTCCATGTCATACCAAGGCGAAAACGCCACGACCGCCGCCGGCAACGGCCGGTTATCCAGTTTGAGCGCGAGCGCCGCACCGGTTGCGATGTTGCCGCCGGCGGAGTCCCCGGCAAGGCGATCTTCGACGGTGGGAAACCCTGGGCGAGCAGCCACTCGTACAGGGACCGCGCGTCTTCGAGCTGTGCCGGAAATGGGTTCGCCGGCGCCAGCCGGTAGTCCGGGATCAGCGTACGAATGCCCGCCGCCTTGGCCAGATGCGCGGCGATTTTCCGGTAGCTTTCCTTCGAGCCGCTGACGAAGCACCGCCGTGGAAGTAGACCAACACCGCCTCGGAATCGCACTCGTTCGGGTTCGCCCAGATCGCGGGCAAGCCAGCCGCGGTGAGCTCCTCGTAAGTGACGTCGGCCGGTTCCTTGGTGAGCGCGTGGAACCGGTCGGCGCCGCCCAGGTCGATCGCCGGGTCGACGGCCATCACGGCTGCCGTGGTCGCGGCCATGGCCGTGGGCGCGCATGCCGCGAACGTTTCGCGCAGCTCGGACCATTCCTTGCTCGTCATGTCCTGGCAGCCGCTGCCGGCACGAGTTGCGCGAACTGGCGTTCAAGAATCTTGTCCGCCCCCGCGGCCCAGGCCTGTGTCAACGGCGCGGTTGCCGGATCGGGAAAGATGTCCTCCTCGCCCTTCTCCACCGCATCGAAGATGGCTCGCGCGGCCGCTTCTGGGGAGATCTTGGGGATGTGGAGCTCCCGCGTCATATCCGTGTCGACCGGGCCGGCGAGTACGGCATGGAACCTGACGCCGTGCCCCGCGTGCGCAGCGCGAAGGGTTTTGGTCAGGGAGAACGCTGCCGCCTTCGAGGCCGAGTACGACGTCAACATCGGCAACGGGGCGAGCGCGGAGCAGGACAAGAGGTTGATAACGGCTCCACGCGAGCGGGTCAGCGCGGGCAGGAAGGCCTGGGTCATGGCATGGGAGCCGTAGACGTTCACAGCGAGGTGACGCTCAAGCACAGCGGGGTCAAGTGGGGCGTCAGGCAGCATGATGCCGGCGTTGTTGATCAGGACGTCGAGCGCCTCGACCTGGTTGGCTGCCGACTGGACCTGCGCAGGATCGGTGACGTCGAGAATCAGCGTTGTCACCCGCGGATCGGGCTGGTTCAAGGGCTGTCGAGTGCCCACGTAGACATGTTTGGCCTCTCGTGCGAGGGCTTCCTCGGCGAGCGCTTTGCCGATGCCGCGGTTTGCTCCGGTCACCAGCACGGTTTTGCCTTCGAGGGTCATGACCATCCGTTCGGTTTGTTTGTCAATTGACAAACAAACCTTCCCATGGCCATGGCCGCCGGGTCAAGCTAAAGTAGATCGACCGACAAACAACTATGGAGGCGCCTGGATGGCCACTCGCGGCCGGCCGCGTACGTTCGACCCCGACACCGCCCTGCGGCAGGCGCTCGACCTGTTCTGGGAACGGGGCTACGAAGGCACCTCGCTCAGCGACCTGGCCGAGGCGATGGGGATCGCCTCGGCCAGCATCTATGCCTGTTTCGGCAGCAAAGCGGACCTGTTCCGCCAGGTCATGGAGGTCTACGGCACAACGTACGGCGGGCCGCCCAGGCGCGCCCTGAATGAGCACCCAACCACCCGCGCCGCGATCCATGCCATGCTGCGCGCCACCGCGGATCAGGTCACCATCACAGACGCGCCGCACTACTGCATGCTGATCCTCGCCGCACCCACCGGAGCGGTGGAGAACCACGCCGTACGCGAGTCCCTGGCCGACATCCGGCGCTCGCAGTTCACCGAGATCAGGGACCGTTTCGTACGCGGTGTGGCGGCCGGCGACCTCGACATGTCGGATGCCGGGCTCGACGCCATCGCTCGTTACTACGCCACGGTGGTGCAAGGACTTTCCGTACAAGCCCGCGACGGTGCCGACCGCGCCGAACTGGAAGCCGTGATCACCTGCGCGATGGCTGGTTGGGATACCCTCCTGGACGCCCGCGCCCCACTACCAGGCCCGCAGCGGTAATGCCGATAATCAGGACGGCGAGCTGGTCCGGGCCGCCTGACACGACATCCGGCGGTGGTGGCGGTCTGTCGTCCGCTTTGGCGCCAAGGGTGTTGAGCAGTGTGACGAGATCCGCCGCCGTCCGCGCACGATTTGGCGGATGTCGACAGTTGGCGCGCTTCTCATCACGAACGGCAGCGTCATCGGTCACACCGCCGGACATCAGACGGGCGGCGGAGCCTTCCACGATCGCGGCCTCTATTTCGAGCTGACACGCGCGCTTTTACGCGCAGGCGCCCTAGTACTACAGGGCCCCGGGTAGCGCCGGCCACGATCAGGCGTTGCGCGGGATTTTGACGTCGTGACGCTAAAGCCCCTTGAACGTCGGTGGCCGGCGCCCGCCGGCCCTCAACGCAACCCCGCCCGCGCGGCGGCCGAA
>NZ_BAAANY010000001.1:487121-493842 GCF_039530045.1 Fodinicola feengrottensis
CCAGAAACACTGCGGCCAACAACACCGCGGCCAACAACTCACCCCCGCCCGCGCGGCGGCCGGAGGCCGCCCAGGTTCGCGGCGGTGGGGCGCCCGCCCTTTGGGCGCCCCGGCGACGCGAACCGGACGCGCCGCCGCAGGCACTGCGGCCAACAACTCAGCCGCCGACAGGGCCTTCGGCGGCCGGAGAAGTCTCGTACGCCTGACGGGACCCGCACACGCTCGCCAGTGGGCAAGCGCATCGCGACCCGTCGGCCTCCATCCGTACGACCACCGACTCGCGCGGCACGTCGTGGCCGACGACCCGGCCGCGACCCTGCTCGGTCTCGACCGTGTCACCCACCGCGGGTGCCTTGGACTTGAAGTTGGCGTAGAGCGGGTGCTCGTACTTCAGGCAGCACATCAGCCGGCCACACGCACCAGAGATCCGCATCGGGTTCAGCGGCAGGTCCTGGTCCTTGGCCATCCGGATGCTGACCGGCTCGAAGTCGACCAGAAACGTCGAACAGCACAGGTCGCGACCACATGAGCCGATGCCGCCCTGCAGTCGCGCCGAGTCGCGGGCGGACAGCTGACGCAGTTCGACCCGCGCTTTGAGAGTGGCGCCCAGGTCGCGTACGAGCGCGCGGAAGTCGACCCGGTGGGCGGCGGTGAAGTAAATGGTGGTCCGGTTGTCGTCCGGCGCGTGATCCACTCCGACCACCTTCATCGGCAGCTCGTGGTCGCGGATCAGCCGCTTCGCCGCGACCCGCGCCCGGGCTTTCACCCGCCGCTGGTCGTGGTCCCGTTGCAGGTCGTCCGGCGCGGCCACGCCGACGATCTCCGGGAAGCCGTCAGTGTCCTCGGTCACCCACTGCGGCGCCCAAACACACTGCGCGACCTCGTTCCCGTCGTCGGTGGGCACCAACACGTTGTCGCCCACCGCCGGCTGGAACTTGCCCGGCTGAAAGTAATACAACCGCCCATAGCGGTTGAAAGTCACGGCACAGATCATCCCCACTACTGAAGCGTAACCCCCGTCACTATGCTGACGTTTCGTCGTTGGGTAGATACGGATCAGAGTGGGTCCGCGTCTCGGCCCTGGGGGCCTGCAGCGCCGCAGGAGGCATAAGTGCTGGAAAGTCGTTCTCGTCAGAGGTTGGCAGCGCTGCTCACCGCCGCCACGGTCGGGCTGCTGTCCGTGCCGATGGCGGCCGCCGCGGCTACCCCCAACGGCCAGGAGCCGCTGCCCAGCGAGCTGTTCCGGTCCGACACCAGCGCGGCGATGGGGTCACTGTCCATCGCGGTGCCCGGGTCGCCGGCGCTGCCGGGGCTGCCGGCCACCTCGTTCGCCTTCGACCGGTCCGCGACCACGATCCGGTCCGACGCGGTCGCGAAAGCCAACGCGCAAGCCGCCTTCCTGGTCGGCGGGCCCAGCGACCAGATCCCGAAGAACAGCGTCAGCCAGCTCGCGCCGCCGGACAACGCGCAGCCAACGCTGTCCGACATCATCACCATCCCGGACAACCCCGTGCTCTCCGGCCAGGTCGGCAAGCTGGCCGCGCAGGCCCGCTGGGGCGGCTGCCCGAGTACGGCCGGCATCCTCGCCGCCTCGCAGACCAACCTGCTCGACGTGAAGGTGCTGTCGTTGACCGGCAGTGCGCTGCCGATCCCGGTCGGCAACCCGCTGAACGGCCTGCTTCCCAAGGGCGTGCTGCCGATCGGCGGCGGCGTGCCGCTGGTGTCCGGCACCACCGGGACCACCGGCAGTGGTGTGACGGCCGCCGACGCCCCGGCAGTGGCATACACGGACTCCCGCGGCGGCCTGGTGACCGTCAGCGGCCAGAAGGGCCTCGGCGTCACCTCGCAGGCCACTCTCGGGCTCGCCGACCTGCAGCTTTTCGCTGGTACGCCGGCGCAGACCACGTTGCGGCTCACGTCGCCGGCCAAGCTCACCGCCACCGCCGGCGGCGCCAACGGCAAGTCCAGCGTCTCGTACTCCGCGCCAGCCCTCACCGTGACCGGCCCGGACGGCAAGGCGCAGACCATTGCCACGCCCGGCAAGACGGTGGAGATCGGCCTCGCCGGCCTGGCCGGGCTGCCTGGCCTGCAGAATGTCGGCCTTCCCGGCCTGCTGCAGCCGCTGGGCAACCTCGGCGGCGTGGTGCCCGGCAGCACCAGCCCGCTGCCGGACATCAGCAAGGCCTATCTGGCCAAGATCACCATTGGTGACCTGTCCGACCAGCAGGACAGTCCGACGGTCGCCAGTGGCCGGCTCAGCATGCTCCGGCTCGACCTGCTGTCGCTGGACGGCGTCACGCCGCTGGTGTCCATCGCGCTCGGCGACCTGAGCGCCCACGCCGAAGCCCCCCGCGGCGGCGTTGTCTGCCAGCCGATCGCCGCCCCCACCACCGCGGCGCCGATCGCGAACCCCGGCACCGGCGGCACCCTCCCGGTCACCGGCACCCAGGTCACCGTCTTCCTGCTGGCCGCCGGCGCCCTGGTCCTGCTCGGCCGGTTCGCGATGGTCATCGCCGCCCGCCGGTCCTAGCCCATCGTTTCTCAGCAACAGCCCCCTACGCCGTCTTTCGCGTACGGGGGCTGTTGCTTGAGAAAAAGCGCGGTCAGCCGCGCCAGAGGGAGATCATCATGTCCTCGACGGCGATCTTCGGCTTCACGTTCAGCTCGATCGCCTCGCGGCAGGCCAGTACGGCGTTGAGCCGCCGCAACACCGACTCCGGCGTCCAGGCGGCGGCAGCCCGGCCGGTTACCTCGGCGATGTCCGGATGGATGCGAGGCACCTCGGCGCCGACCCGGCTCACCAGGACATCGCGGTAGAAGGCCGCCAGATCGATCAGGGCGCGATCGAGGGTGTCTCGGCGCGACCGGGTGGCTCGGGACTTCTGCCGGCGCTCCAGGTCCTTCACGATGCCCGCGGTGCCCCGGGCTGCGCTCGCGGCGCCCTTGCCGGTGCCACCGGCGCCCAGGGCCTGCTTCAGTTCGGCGGTCTCCTTGTCCGCGACGCCGTCCAGTGACGCGTCCGCCTCAGCCTCGGAGGCGGCGATGAACTTCTCGGCCGCCGTGAAGCAGGCGCTCAGGTTGGTCAGCGACCTCGGCACCTCCAGGACCTCCTTGCGGCGGTCCCGAGCGTTGGAATCGCGGGCCAGCCAGCGGGCCCGACCGACGTGGCCCTGCGACGCGGCGGCGGCCCAGCGGGCGGTGTCGTCGTCGACTCCGCCTCGTACGAGCACCTCGGCCACAGCCTCAGCGGAAGGCGTACGCAACGGCACCAACCGACAGCGCGACCGGATCGTGACGGCCACGTCGTCCGGGTGCGACGAGGGCGCGCAGAGCAGGAAGACCGTACGATCCGGCGGCTCTTCGACCGCCTTCAGCAAAGCGTTGGACGCCGATTCGGTGAGCCGGTCGGCGTCCGCGATCACCACGACCTGCCAGCGGCCGCCACCGGGTGCTCCGGCGGCTTGTACGACCAAAGCCCGCACCTCGGTCACGCCGATGCTCAGGCCCTCCGGCTCAACGGACCGGACGTCCGCGTGGGTGCCATGCAGGGTCGTACGGCATCCGTTGCACGCCCCGCACCCGTAGCCGTTCTCGCACTCCAGCGCCGCCGCGAAGGCCTTGGCGGCGACCGAGCGGCCCGATCCGGGCGGCCCGGTGAACAGCCAGGCGTGGGTCATCTCGCCCGGCGCCACCGGCTGGCCGGCGGTCAGTTGGGCGGCCGCGACGGTTGCTCGGCGCAGCACGGTGACCGCGTCCGGCTGGCCGACGAGTACGGAGAAGACGTCCTCGCTCATCGAGGCGCGGATCCGTCCAGCCACTGGGTGGCGTCGTCGGTGCGATCGCTCAGCGACCGCAGGTCCTGCGTCTCGGTCACCGCAAGCATCGAGTCAAGGTCCGGGTCCAGGGTGGTGGTCGTGTCCGCGTCCCAGGGCAGCGCGTTGATCGGGTCGGGCGCGCCGGGCATGATCCGGGCGATCCGCATCCGGACCTGGGTGGCGATGTCCTCCTCGCCGGAGTTGGCGTCGATCACCAGGTAGCGGTCCGGATCGGCGTCGGCGAGAGTGCGGAAACCGTCCCGTACCCGCTCGTGGAAGGTGACTTCCTCGTCTTCCAGCCGATCGGTCGCACCCCGCTGCCGTACGCGTGCGAGGCCCACCTGCGGGTCAATGTCGAGCAGCACGGTCAGGTCCGGACGCAGCTCGCCGGTGGCCCAGCCGGACAGCCAGCGGATCTCCTCCACCGGCAGTTCCCGGCCGGCACCCTGATAGGCCAGCGAGGAGTCCACATACCGGTCGGTGACGACGACCGCTCCTTCTTTGAGGGCCGGCCGGATCACCGTCGACACGTGCTCGGCCCGGTCGGCTGCGTACAACAGCGCCTCGGCCCGGCTGGACAACTTGTCGCCGCGCGGATCAAGCAAGATGCCACGCATCCGGGCCCCAGCCGGGGTGGCGCCGGGCTCGCGGGTGACCACACACTGCTGGCCGGCCATCCGCATCCACGCGGCCAGCTTGACCGCCTGGGTGGACTTGCCGGCGCCCTCGCCGCCCTCGAACGCGACGAAGAGGCCGGTCCGGATGGGAGCGTCCGGCACGCCCAGCGGACGGCCGCGCATCGAGCTGATCAGATCCGGAAGCAGGGGCACGCCCGGCCGGTCATCCATGTGCCGGAAGGCGACGACACCGGCGATCACCCCGAGGATGCCGGCGAGCAGCAGCAGGATCCGGGACGAGCTGATGGTCGGGTGCAGGATGCCGAGGTTGAGCACGTGTTCGCCGCCGAGGCCGACCAGCAGCGAGCTGACCGCGATCGTCAGGAGCAGGACCACCCGTACCGCACCCTGCACGAACGCGAACACTCGGCCGCGCACCCAGTCACGTACTTCGGTGCCCAGCAGGGTCGTACCGGACAGGAAGGCCATCCCTGAGCCGAACCCGACCGCCACCACCAGCGGCAGCGCGATCGACAGGTGCGGCGCGAGGCCGAGCAGCGCCACCATCGCGGCCGCGAAGACGATGCTGAGGCCGAACCAGCGGCGCCGGGACAGCTTGCCCACCAGCCGCGGTCCCAGGCCCATGCCCAGCCCGAGGCCGATGAAAAGCGACGCGAAAAGCAGGCCGAACGCGGCCGGGCCGGCGCCGAGGCTGGTCGCATAGAACGACGACGTACCCACCACCACGCCACCAGCGGCGAAAGCGCCGCAGATGCCCAGCACGAGCCCGCGCAGTGCCGCGTTGTGGTGCAGGAACTGCCAACCGTCGATCAGCGACCCGACCCAGCCGGGCTTGCTGGCCGCCGGCGCGGCGCCCCGGCCGCTGATCTGCGGGATGAAGTAGACAACGGCCGCGGCGGCCAGGAACGTCAGCGCGTTCAGGTAAAGCGCGAAGTCGACCGGCTGGACCAGCAGCCGGGTGGTCTGCTCATTCGCGAGGCTGCGCAGGCCGCGCTCGACGGCCGCTAGCACGAGGGCGGCCAGCACCGGCGCGATGCCGTACGTGGTGATCAGCGACAGCTGGTTGGCGGCCTCCAGCCGGCCGGGCACCAGGTTCGGCACCGCGGCTTCCTTGGCCGGGATCCAGATCATGCTGATCGCCTCGACCAGGAAGGTGGCGATCAGGGCCCAGGTGACCACCGCGGCCGGGCTCGCGAGCAGGCCGGCCAGCGGAATCGACAGGAACAGCACAAAGCGGGCCACATCGCAGACCACCATGGTGATCCGCCGGTCGAACTTGTCCGCCAGCAGGCCGGCGAGCGGCAGCAGCACCAGCGCCGGCAGCAGCTTCATGACCACCACGCCACCGAACGCGGCGCCCTGCGCGAAGGAACCGCTCACGTGGCCGGCCGCGAACAGGCTGGTGGCCAGCAGGCCCAGCCAGTCGCCGAAGCTGGACAGCCCGAGCGTCAGCCACAGCCGGCGGAACGGCCGAATCCGTAACACGCCCAGCAGGGAAGCCGCACTGTGGTTGCCCTGGGTCGTCTCGGGGCTGCTGATAGCGGCCTCCCTGATCGTCGGGGACCTGCTCGGGTGGTCACTGCGGCGGCACCCGAGCGGGCTTTGTCTCGCGGATACCCGGTTTCTGCGATTTGCCGTCCGAGCGTAGCGGCCACCGCCGACACCCCTGACGGCCACTCACCGATTATCGACGCCGACGTGACCACCGCGAGCACTATGCGTACACAGAATCGCCCAGCGTGACCACAACGCTCACCCTCCGAACCTGCGGCCGCCGAGATGCCGTGCACCACTCGCAGGGTGCGGCGCAAAACTGTCGTACCCACCCCCAAAAATCACCCCCACCCAGTGACGGGTGGGGGGCGGGTTTGAGGACCGATGTTCAACTGAAAATTAAGGTCTACCTCTCGACCCACCCCCCGCCCGTTCAAAGGGAGGGGGAAAGAAAAACAGACACCTACGACAATTTCGCGCCGCTACGGCTTGTCGCGGCTAAACCAGCCACACAGGTTTCCATCCCGACCCCGCCCGCGCGGTGGCCGGAGGCCGCCCAGGTTCGTGGCGGTGGGGTGCCCGCTCTTTGGGCGCCCCGGGGATGCGAACCGGACGCGCCGCCGCAGGAACTGCGGCCAACAACTCAGCCGCCCAGGTTCGCGGCGGTGGGGTGCCCGCCTTTTGGGCACCCCGGCGACGCGAACAGTCACATCACCCAACCACCCGCGCGGCGGCCGAAGGCCGCCCAGGTTCGTGGCGGTGGGGTGCCCGCTC
>NZ_BAAANY010000001.1:493884-521779 GCF_039530045.1 Fodinicola feengrottensis
TGCGGCCAACAACTCAGTCCGTCTGGGCGCGCCAGGCGGACGTGTTGGGGCGGGTCGGTTTCTTCTTGGTTGGCGTCCTGGGGGCTGGCGTCGACTTGGCGGCGGTCTTCTTGGCCGGGGCCGTCGTCGTGGTTTTCTTGGCGGCCGTGGTCTTCTTCGCGGCAGCGGTCTTCTTCGCAGCCGTGGCCTTGGCCGCCGGAGCTTTCGCGGCCGTCTTCTTGGCAGCGGTTGCCTTGGCAGGGGCCTTCTTCGCGGCGGCCTTGCGAGTGGTCTTCTTTACCGGACCGCGGGCTCGCCGGTCGGCGAGCAGCTCGGAAGCGCGCTCGTCGGTGATGGTCGCGATCTCGTCGCCCTTGCGCAGGCTCGCGTTCGTCTCGCCGTCGGTGACGTACGGGCCGAAGCGGCCTTCCTTGATGACCATCGGCTGCTTGCTGGCGACGTCCTCGCCGAGCTCACGCAGCGGCGGCTTGGCAGCGGCACGGCCACGTGCCTTGGGCTGCGCGAGGACGGTCAGCGCCTCGGGCAACGTGATGCTGAACAGCTCGGCCTCGCTGCCGATCGAGCGAGACTCCTTGCCGGCCTTGATGTACGGGCCGTAGCGGCCGTTCTGCGCGGTGATCTCCTCGCCGCCCTCGGTGAAACCGAGCACCCGCGGCAACGACAGCAGCTTCAGGGCGTCCTCGAGCGTCACCGTGTCCGGCGCCATCGAGGCGAAGAGGCTGCCGGTACGCGGCTTGGACTCGTCGCCCTCAGGCAGCACCTCGGTCACGTACGGCCCGTAGCGGCCGGCCTTCACGACGACCTCGTGGCCGCTCTCCGGGTCGGTGCCCAGCGTTCGCCCGTCGGTGGGCGTGGACAGCAGTTCGGCGACTTTCTCCGGCGTCAGCTCGTCCGGCACGATGTCCTCGGGCAGTGACACCCGGTCGCCCTCGTCGCCGCCGGCCTGGATGTACGGGCCGTAGCGACCGACCCGGACGACGACGTCCCGGTCCTGCTCGTCCTTGAAGAGCGGGATGGAGTTGACCCCGCGGGCGTCGATCTCGCCGAGGTTCTCGGCGACCATCTTCTGCAGCCCGCCGGCCCGCGCCACGCCACCTTCGATACCGTCCGCGGCACCGAAGTAGAACCGGGTCAGCCAGTCCACTCGGCGCCGGTCGCCGGACGCGATCTTGTCCAGATCCTCCTCGACACTGGCCGTGAAGCCATAGTCGACGAGCCGCCCGAAATGCAGCTCGAGCAGCTGGTTCACCGCGAAGGCAATGAAGGACGGGATCAGCGCGGCGCCCTTTTTCCACACATAGCCGCGGTCCTGGATGGTCTGCATGATCGACGCGTACGTCGACGGCCGGCCGATGCCCAGCTCTTCCATCGCCTTCACCAGGCTGGCCTCGGTGTAGCGGGCCGGCGGCTGGGTGGTGTGCGAGCGGGCGTTCAGGTGGCTCGCGTCCAGCCGGTCGCCCTTGGTCAGCGTTGGCAGCCGCCGCTCGGCGTCGTCGGACTCGTCGGTCGCGCCCTCGTCCCGAGACTCCACGTACGCACGGAGGAACCCGGGATCGGTGATGGTCTTGCCCGAGGCGGCGAAGTCGGCCACCTCACCGGAGGTCGACGTACCGGACATCCGTACGGACAGGCTGCGCCCCACCGCGTCGGTCATCTGGCTCGCGATGGTCCGCTTCCAGATCAGCTCGTACAGCTGGAACTCGTCCTTCTCCAGCCGGCTGGCCAACGCGCCAGGAGTCTGGAAGGCGTCGCCGGACGGCCGGATCGCCTCGTGTGCCTCCTGCGCGTTCTTGACCTTCTTCGCGTAGCGGCGCGGCTCGGCCGGCACATACCGGTCGCCGTAGAGCTCGCGGACCTGCGTACGCGCCGCGTTGATGGCCGTCTCGGACAGGTTCGTCGAGTCGGTACGCATATAGGTGATGTAGCCGTTTTCGTACAGCCGCTGGGCGATCCGCATCACCTGCGCGGCCGACCAGCGCAGCTTGCGACCGGCTTCCTGCTGCAGCGTGGAGGTCATGAAGGGGGCGTACGGGCGGCGCCTGTACGGCTTCTCCTCGACCCGGGTGACGGCGAACGGCACCCCGTCCAGGCGGGCCGCGAGGCCGGACGCGCCGGCCTCGTCCAGATGGATCACGCCGGAGGCGGCCTTGCCGGTGGCCGCGTCGAAGTCCTTGCCGGTGGCGATCCGGTCGCCGCCGAGCGCGATCAGGTTCGCGTTGAACGAGCGCGGGTCGTCCTGCGGGGCGCCGTCGGCCAGCTCGGTAACGGTGAACGTGCCCTCGATGTCCGCGTATGTGGCGGCGTGGAAGGCCATCCGGGCCTTTTCCCGCTGCACCACGATCCGGGTGGCCACCGACTGCACGCGGCCCGCCGACAGCTTCGGCATGACCTTCTTCCACAGCACCGGCGAGACCTCGTAGCCGTACAACCGGTCCAGGATCCGCCGGGTCTCCTGCGCGTCCACCAGATCGGTGTCCAGCTCGCGCGGGTTAGCCGCGGCGGCTTCGATGGCCGACCGGGTGATCTCGTGGAACACCATCCGGCGGACCGGCACGGTGGGCTTGAGGGTCTCGACCAGGTGCCAGGCGATCGCCTCGCCCTCACGGTCCTCATCTGTTGCGAGGTAGACCTCGCTGGCCGTCTTCAGCGCCTCTTTGAGCTTGGCGACCTGCTGCTTGCGGTCGGGACTGACCACGTACAGCGGCTCAAAGCCGTGGTCCACGTCGACGCCGAGGCGGGCCCAGGCCTCGCCCTTGTACTTGACTGGTACGTCGGCGGCGTTGCGCGGCAGGTCGCGGATGTGCCCGATGCTGGCCTCGACGATGTAGTCAGAGCCCAGGTAGCCGGCGATCGTCTTGGCCTTGGCCGGCGACTCGACGATCACCAGGCGGGGTCCGACGCCAGCGGCCCTCGCGCGTGCGTTCTTGCGCGGCGGGCTGGGCTTGTCGGCGGCTGGCACGGCTCTCCTTATTACTAGCGGTTCTAACGTCAGTGTGGTGGCTCAATGCTCTTACAGTGCGTAACACGACCGTTCGGCCGGGAGTGTGAACCTGTCCGCACCCAAAAAGCAAACGTAACCCGGCCGCCCAGTTGTTCGCAGCACAGGTGTCCAGCACCACACGTCGACCGCCTACCAGGCCTCTGACCTGCGGTTATTTCCGTTTCGACGGCACTGGCGGGGCCTTGGGACAGCCGAAAAACTTCTGCTCAGCCGGGCTGGCAGAAAGGTGGCACCCGCAGCCCACTCACCCGTTCTGTGGGCAGCCTACCTGGCTGGCCGAGCGTACGAGCAACCGTGACCACTCAACGTAATCGTCCCCATCCTCTGCGTGCCGGCCGCAATGCCGCCAAAAGCAGAAACGTGCGCCTTGGCGGACGCACGTTTCTGTTTCGGAGACGCGATAGTGAGCGGGAGGATTTACTCCTCCGTCTCCTCTTCGCCCTCTTCGCGCTGGACGAAGGTCTGGGCGGTCGGGTCTTCCTCCTCCTCGCCCTCCTCACGCTGGACGAAGGTCTGCACCTCGGCCGAATGATCGTGGTCAGAGCCGTCGGCGCAGCGCTGCACGGCCGGCCCGGAGGCGCCGACATCGGCGGTCGGCGAGGGGCCGGACATCACTCGATCGGCGTTCGCGACCGCGTCCCGCTCGAACCGGTCGCCCGGGTCGCTGACCTGGATACCGCCGCCCGCGTCGGTGCCGTCCACCGGACCGCTCCGCTGCTGGACGACGTGCGTCAGCTCATGCGCCAGCATGTGCTTGCCGGTGTCCGAGCCCGGGTCGTACTTGTCGCGCTGGAAAACGATGTTCGAGCCGACCGTGTACGCGTGCGCGTTCACCGCCTGCGCGGACTCGTGGGCGGCGCTGTCGCTGTGCACTCGTACGTCACTGAAGTCGGCGCCCAGCCGGCCTTCCATGTCCGTGCGAGTGTCGTCATCCAGCGCCGAACCACCGCCGGAGTTGACCACGTCATGCACCGGCGAACGCTCTTCCTCCATCAGCGCCCCGGTGGCGGCGTTGCCGGCCGCCCGCTGCAGTCCGAGCATGCCGGCGGGGCCAAGCACGTCCGTACGGCCGGCGGCCGCGGCCTTGCCGAGCATCCCCGGGTTCTCGGTCAGTTCCTCGCGTTCGACCCGATCGCCCTTGGGCCGGAAGCTCTGTTCGAAGTCGTTCTCCTGGCCATGCCCGCGCATTTGTCGCTCCTGCCGATAAAGAGTCGTCCAATTGATGGTGCCGCCGCCGTCAAGGCCGGACAAGGGCCGTGGCGTATCGATAAGGGCACCGCGCCTTGCCTTAACGGGCAATCGGTCCGATATCTGTAGAGTCCCAGCGTGGCCTTCAGTTTCGGTACGGTCCTGAGCATCGCCGCCGCGCTGCCGGCGACCGCGATCGGCCAGGTCCAGCAGGCGTGGAACTCCAGTGACCTGCCGGCCCGGATCGACCCGGCCGGGCTCGGCGACGGGCTGGCCGAGCTGGGTCGCGCGATCGGCCGGGAGCCCGCACTGTTGGCCCGGGTGGTCACCGAGGCGGCCGGCGACAGCGTCCGGCTCACCATCGTGGCCGCGCTGCGGGCGATCGGGATGGAGTTGGAAGAGGAAATCGAGTACGACCGCGACGATCCGCGATTCGCCGACCCGGCCTGGCTGCACAATCCGTGGTATTTCCACTGGGCACAACAACATTCGGCCGGCGTACGACATTTGCGTCAACTCGTCGTCGAATCCGATCTGGACGGTGCCGGCCGCGCCAAGGCGACGCTCGCGGTCGAGCAAATCGCCAACGCGTTGGCGCCGTCGAACTTCCCGGCGAGCAACCCGACCGCGGCCAAGGAAGCCTTCGACACCGGCGGCGCGAGCATCCTGCGCGGCGGCCGCAACGTCGTACGAGACGCCATGTCCAACAGCGGCAGGCCGCTGCAGGTGGACCGTTCGGCCTACGCGCTTGGCCAGCATTTGGCCCTCACTCCGGGCCGGGTGGTGTTCCGGAACCGGTTGGCCGAAGTCATTCAGTACGAGCCGCGTACCGACAAGTCATATGCCACGCCAATGATTTTCGTGCCGCCGTGGATAAACAAATATTATCTCTTTGATTTGCATCCCGGACGCAGCCTGATCGACTGGGCTGTCCACTATGGACACACGAGTTTCGCGATCAGCTATCGGAATCCGGACGAGTCGGTCGGCACGATCACGCTGGACGACTATCTCACCGAAGGCCCGGTCGCGGCGATGGCCGCGGTCGCCGACATCACCGGTTCAGCGGCGGTGAACCTCACCGGTTTCGGCCTCGGCGGCACGATGGCCGCCGTCGCGGCGGCCTGGCAGGCCGGCAGCGACGGGCCGCGGGTGGAGTCGCTGACGCTGCTCAACAGCCTGCTCGACTTCACCGACCCGGGCCCGCTCGGGCTGGCCGCCGACGCCGCCGCGCTGGCCCGGCTGGAACGGCTCGGACAGGCCGCCGGCGGCCGTGGCCTGGTGCCCGGCGGCACCGTCGCGGCCACCTTCGACGCGGTCCGGGCGCACCCGTTGATGTGGCGCTACCTGGTGAATGACTGGATGCTTGGCCGGGAACCGCCGGCCTCCCAGGTGATGAGCTGGAACGCCGACGTGACGCGGGTGCCCGCGCTGGCGCTGGCCAGCTTCGTACGCACCTTCTATCTGGACAACCGGTTCGCCACCGGCGGCCTCGCCCTCGGCGGCCGGTCGCTGTCCCTGTCGGCGGTCAAGGCCGGCGCGTACGTGGTGGCCGGCCGCACCGACCAGCTGACCCCGTGGCAGTCCGCGTACGCGAGCGCCCGCCACCTGTGCGGTCCCACTCGCTTCATCCTCGCCGACGGCGGCCACGTGGGCAGTGTGCTGGCCGCCCCGGGTCGCCCCACCAGCCACCTCGCCGGCGATGGTCCGCTGCCCGCATCGGCCGACGCCTGGCTGCCCGGCGCGCAGGAGGTGCCCGGCAGCTGGTGGTCGGACTGGATCACGTGGTTGTCCACTCGCTCCGGCAAACTTCGCCGCCCACCCAGCGTCGGCAACCACAACCACCGCATCCTCGCCGATGCCCCCGGCCGGTACGTCTGGCAACGCTGACCCCGTCGCGATGGCAGAGTGATCGACATGACCTCAGCGATCGACCGCCCGCTGGATGAGTTGCGCGGCTACCGACCCAAACTCGACGTTCCGAGTGACCTGGCCGAGTTCTGGAGCGGCACTCTCGCGCAGGCCCGCTCGTACGCCCTGGATGCCACCTTCACGCCGGTCGAGTCGGCGTTGCGGCTGGTCGACGTCTTCGACGTACGCTTCGCCGGCTACGCGGGGCAGCCGATCGCCGGCTGGCTGGTGCTGCCGCGGCAGCGCAGTGGACCGCTGCCGTGCATCGTCCAATACGTGGGTTATGGCGGCGGGCGTGGGCTGCCGCATCAGGCTTTGACGTGGGCGGCCTTCGGGTACGCGCATTTCGTGATGGACACCCGCGGCCAGGGCTCCCAATGGTCGACTGGAGTCACCCCGGATGTGCCGCCGGCGGGCGCCACTCCGCACGTGCCCGGATTCCTGACGCTCGGGCTGCCGGACCGGGACAACTACTACTACCGCCGGGTCTATACGGACGCCGTACGCGCGATTGAGGCGGCCGCCAGTCACCCGGCGGTGGACACCGACCGGATCGTGTCGTGCGGCGGCAGTCAGGGCGGCGGCTTGGCGCTCGCGGCCGGCGCGCTCGCCGACGGGGTCGCGGCAGTCCTCGCCGACGTACCGTTCCTCTGCCATTTTCGGCGGTCCGCCGAACTGGCCGTCGACGGCCCCTACCCGGAGCTCGTTCAGTGGTGCCACACCCACCGGCAGCTCGCCGACCGGGCTTTCGAGGCGCTGGCGTATTTCGACGGCGCGGTGCTCGCCCAGCAGGCCCGTCCACCGGCGCTCTTCTCGGTCGCGATGCGCGACCCGATCTGCCCGCCGTCCTCGGTTTTCGCGGCGTACAACCACTATGCCGGCGACGCCGACATCAGCGTCTGGGAGTGGAACGAACACGAAGGCGGCGGCGAGGACCAGATCCTCGACCAGATTCAGTGGCTCGCCACCCACCACCTCGCCGCGCCACAGTAGCCGCCCGACACGCCGAAGCGGCGCAAAACTGTCGTACCTGTGCTGTTTTCTAGCCCCCTCCCTTTGAACGGGCGGGGGGTGGGTTTGAGGACCGACGTCCAACTAAAAATTCAGCCCTTGCCTCTCGACCCACCCCCCACCCGTCACTGGGTGGGGGTGATTTTTCGGCGTGGGTACGACAGTTTCGCGCCACACCCTATGTAGGGCTGCGAGTTACTTGCACTCCGTGACCGAGTCGAAAGCTTTCTGCAGCTGGTCGGAAGACACGTTGCTGAAGCCGGCGGAGTTCTGGCCGTTCTCCGTCGTCAACTGCTGTCCGACCGCCACCACGCCGGCATAGAACGCGTTCTTGTTCGAGGTGGACAGTGCGGCCGTACGGGTAGCGGCATGCGCGAAAGCGTTCCGGGCGGTGGTGAGCGCCGCGGTGAACTGCTGCGCGACCTGTGCGCCATTGTCGGCGTCCGGGATGCCGGCGGCCTGCACCTGCCCCAACGCCCGGTTCGACGCGTCGCGGGCACCGCCGTAGAGCGTCAGCAGGTCTGCCTTGGTCTGCGTCGGACTGGACCCGGAGGTGATCTTCTGCTGCGCCGCCGAAACCGCCGCGTTGATCGACGTGGACCACGGTTTGACCGCCACGCAGATCTTCGACGCCCACTCGTCCGGCGGCACCTTGTCGCTGGCGCAGGCAGCCAGTACGAGCACGCAGAAGACAGCGAGCGGGGCCAGCAGCCGGGTTGTCCCCGGCCGCTGGCCCCGCTCGTACGTCAACAGCAACTAACTAGGCGGCTTTGCCCGCGGGCGCCTGCTCGGCGGCCGCGGCTTCGTCGCCACCGACCGAGATCCCCCGACGCTTGCTGATCACGACCGCGACCACGATGATCAGCGCGGCCACGATGGCGATCGTGTAGCGGACCGCCGGGTTGGCGCTGGTGCCCAACGAGAAGCTGACGATGGCCGGCGCGATCAACAGCGAGACCAGGTTCATCACCTTGATCAGCGGGTTGATCGACGGGCCGGCGGTGTCCTTGAACGGGTCACCGACGGTGTCGCCGATGATGGTCGCCTCGTGCGCCGGCGAACCCTTGCCGCCCCACGCACCGTCCTCGACCATCTTCTTCGCGTTGTCCCACGCCCCACCGGAGTTGGCCAGCAGGATCGCCATCAGCACACCGGTGGCGATGGCACCGGCCAGGTACGCGCCGAGCGCACCCACACCGAGGCCGAAGCCGACCGCGATCGGCGCCAGCACCGCGAGCAGACCCGGCGTCGCGAGCTCACGCAGCGAGTCCTTGGTGCAGATGTCGACGACCTTGCCGTACTCCGGCTTGGTCGTACCCTCCATGATCCCGGGGATGTCCCGGAACTGCCGCCGCACCTCGAAGACGATGGCGCCGGCCGCCCGGGTCACCGCGTTGATCGCGAGACCGGAGAACAGGAACACCACCGCGGCACCGAGGATCAGGCCGACCAGGTTTTCCGGGTTCGCGACGTTCAGGATGCCCTGATACGCCACGTCCGCGGCCTGAACACCGGCCGGCACAGCGGCCTTGACCGCGTCGCTGAAGGCACCGAACAGGGCCGTCGCGGCCAGTACGGCGGTCGCGATCGCGATGCCCTTGGTGATCGCCTTGGTGGTGTTGCCGACCGCGTCCAGATCGGTCAGCACCCGGGCGCCGGCCTCGTCGATGTCACCGGACATCTCGGCGATGCCCTGCGCGTTGTCCGAGATCGGGCCGAAGGTGTCCATCGCGACGATGACGCCGACGGTGGTCAGCAGACCCGTACCAGCCAGCGAGATGGCGAACAGGCCGAGCACGATCGAGCCGCCACCGAGCAGGTACGCGCCGAAGACGGCGGCACCGATGACAACGGCCGTGTAAACCGCGGACTCCAGGCCGAGCGTGAAGCCGGAGAGCACGACGGTCGCGGGACCGGTCAGCGCGGTCTTGCCCACGTCCTGCACCGGCTTGCCACCAACCTCGGTGAAGTAGCCGGTGAGCTGCTGGATCACGACCGCGAGCACGATGCCGATGATGACGGCGACCAGCGCGATGATGCGCGGGTCACGGTCGCCGGCGGCCTGCAGCACCTCGGCCGAGACGCCCTGCAGCGCGGAAATCTTGTTCGGGATGTACGCGAACACCGCGATGGCGCAGAGCAACGCGGAGATCCCCGCGGAGATGAAGAACGCGCGGTTGATCGCGGTCATGCCGCTCTTGTCGCTCGGCCGCAGCCGGGTGAGGAAGACGCCGATGATCGCGGTGATCACGCCGATGCCCGGCACGATCAGCGGGAAGACCAGGCCCTGCGCACCGAAGGCGGCGCCACCCAGGATCAGCGCGGCGACCAGGGTCACCGCGTACGACTCGAAGAGGTCCGCGGCCATACCGGCGCAGTCACCCACGTTGTCACCGACGTTGTCGGCGATGGTGGCGGCGTTACGCGGGTCGTCCTCCGGGATGCCCTTCTCAACCTTGCCGACCAGGTCGGCGCCGACGTCAGCGGCCTTGGTGAAGATGCCGCCGCCGACTCGGATGAACATCGCGAGCAGCGCGGCGCCGAAACCGAAGCCTTCCAGCACCTTGGGGGCGTCACCCTGGTAGATGAACACCACCAGCGCGGCACCGAACAGTCCCAGACCCACGGTCATGAAGCCGACGACGCCACCGGTCTTGAAGGCGATGCCCATGGCGGTCGCCGAGCCGTTGGCCTTGCGGGCCGCGGCCGCAACGCGCACGTTCGCGCGGGTGGCCATGCCCATGCCGGCGTACGCGATGACACCGGAGAAGACGGCGCCAACCACGAAGAACACCGAGCGGCCGATCCGGATCCCGATGGTGTCGGCCGGCAGCAGCGACAGCAGGATCAGCGCGAGCACCCCGAAGATGCTCAGCGTCTTGAACTGCCGGTTGAGGAACGCTGCCGCGCCCTCCTGAACACCGGCTGCGATCTCCTGCATCTTGGTGGTGCCGGTGTCGTTCTTGAGCACGACCCGAACCAAACCGGCAGAAGAAGCTAGTGCGATGAGTGCGATGACGGCCACGATGACCACGTAGGTCAGGTTGCCGCCGGTGAGGTCCACCTTCGCCCCCTCGGCGAGGTAGGTCCCATTCCCGGGCATGCGTCCTCCTGTACGAACATTCTCGGACGCGCCGCCCGGCCGCCGCCGGGGCAGGCGCGAGAAAGCGCCACCCTCATCGTTGAGGGCACGCAGACTCGCGGAGTCTAGGCGAAACGTCCCACTGCCAGGCACCTGGGGTCAGCGTCCAGGGGTGTTCGTCACTCCGTAGAACTACGCCCGCCACCTGCGAGGTTGCCGCCTCGGCCGGGTCGTCGGCGAAAGAATCGATTCAGCACGCTCGTGTCGGTCCGATGGACTGACGACGCCGGCGGTTACCGTCAGCCCCATGCAGCTGGTCTCCTTGCCGGGCGTTGACATTGCCGACCTTGAGGCGGAAATTGGCAGCGCCTCGTTCGACAGAGGCCTGCGGTACGCACGGAACAACAGGGTCGTGGCCATGCAATGGGACGACACCCAGAACGTCCTCTTTGGCCAGGTGATCGGAAGTGGCCAGAACCTATACCAGACAACGGCGTCCTTCATACCGGCCGCCGGGAAACCGGAGCTGGTCCTGGGCGGCAGCAGCTGCAGCTGTCCGATCGGGATGGACTGCAAGCACGTCGCCGCCCTGGTGTTGCGGGCCGCGGCCGACGAGTTCACCGGTCACCACCCACCTCGGCCGCGTCCAGCCAGCCGAACCCGGCCAGCAAAATCCGCTGCGTGGGAGAAATCCCTGACATCCCTGCTCGAACCTGGAACGCGCTCCACCGACGGCGACCCGACGACAAGTCCACTGGCCATCGAGCTGCACCTGCCCGCACCTGCCCCCACCCGGTCGGCGCGGTTCCCGGCCGACGAGCCCGCATCCAGAGTGCTGGCCCGACTGGTCAAACCAGGCCGGAACGGCTGGGTCGTCGGCAACCTAACTTGGGCGACGCTGAGTACCCGGTACTACTACCGAGAGCACCCCGCTGACCAAATGCGGGTGCTGCAGGAGATCTACTCCCTGTCCAGGTCGCGGGACGCCTCGGGCTATTACTCGTACGGCAACGAGACCAGCATTGACCTCTCCAAGTTCGACAGCCGCCAGTTGTGGCCGTTGCTGGACGAGGCCGCGGCGCTGGGCGTCCGGCTCGTGCATCGCAAGAAGCAACTCGGCGATATCGATCCGTACGGTTCCGCCGACCTTTGCCTGGATGTCACCCGTGAGGGCGACCTCGGATCATTCACGGTGGCGCCAGTCCTACGGATCGAGAATTCCACCGTCGACGTGCTTCCGGTGGCGTTTGTCGGCGCCGACGGCCACGGCCTCGTGTACGTCGACAGCACCGAACCTTCGCGTACCGACCAGCGACAGGACTGGCAGCTCGGGTTGGCCAGACTTGTCCAGGAAGTGCCGCCGCAACTACAGCGAATGGCCCTGTCCGCCGAGCACTTGCGCATCGAGTCCGCTGACCTCTCGCGATTTGACACCGAATACTTCCCGCGGCTGCGACACGTGGCGGCGGTGATCTCGTCCGACGCGTCGTACACACCACCGGCGATCCCCGAGCCGAAGCTGGTCATGCGCGCGTCCTATCGCACCGGCAATGACCTGGAGGTCGACTGGGAATGGACGTACGAGGTCGGCGACTCGCAGCTGCGTACGCCTTTGCGCCCCACTCTGGAGGCAGGCTACCGGGATCTCGATCAAGAGCGAGCAGTGCTCGCCGACCTTCCGTTCGACCTGCTCGGACCGGTTGGCTCGGATCAGGTCCGAACCGAGGCTGGGCGGCCGCTGGCGCCCGGAGGACGGCTCGCCGGTCTGGACACCATGCGGTTCACCACCGAAGTGTTGCCGCTGCTGGCTGACCACCCCACAGTCGCGGTGGAGATCAGCGGAGAGCCGCTGGACTACCGCGAGGCTGGTGACTCGCTGTCCATCGGGGTATCGACCAACTCGATCGCCGGCGACCAGGACTGGTTCGGCCTCGGCGTTAATGTGACCGTCGCCGGACAGCGAGTCCCCTTCGTGACGTTGTTCACGGCATTGGCCGCTGGTGAATCCCATCTGGTGCTACCTGACGGTGTCTATTTCTCTCTGGAAAAACCCGCGCTCCAGGCATTGCGCAGGCTGATCGAGGAAGCTCGGGCCCTCCAAGACTCAGCCGGCGGCCCCCTCAGGATCAGTCGCTTCCAGGTCGGGTTGTGGGACGAGCTGGCAGCGCTCGGCGTGGTCGACCGGCAGGCCAGAGCCTGGAAAAAGCAGCTCGAGGCGCTCCGCTCGGTGGGCACGGTCGACTTGACCGAACCCCCGTCGACGCTCCAGGCCACCCTTCGCCCGTACCAGCTGGAAGGGTTTCGCTGGCTGGCGTTCCTCTGGAAGTTCAAGCTGGGCGGCATCCTCGCCGACGACATGGGTCTTGGTAAGACACTGCAAGCGCTGGCGTTGATCTGCCACGCGAAGCAGGTCGATTCCAAGATGCCACCATTTCTGATCGTCGCGCCGACCAGCGTCGTATCGAACTGGGTGAGCGAGTCGGCACGCTTTGCTCCCGGTCTGAACGTGGTGGCTGTCACGGACACCATGAAACGTCGCGGCCAGACCTTGAACGAGGTCGTCGGCAACGCCGACGTAGTGGTCACCACATACACCCTGTTTCGGCTCGACAACGACGCGTACTCCGAGCAGGCATGGTCGGGGCTGCTGCTCGACGAGGCGCAGTTCACCAAAAACCACCATTCCAAAATCCACCAATGCGCACGGCGGCTTCCTGCGGCGTTCAAACTCTGCATTACCGGTACGCCGATGGAAAACAACCTGATGGAGCTGTGGTCGCTGCTGTCGATCTCGGCTCCTGGGCTGTTCCCGAATCCGACTCGATTTGAGTATTACTACGCGCGCCCGATCGAAAAACAAACCGACACCGGGTTGCTTGAGCAACTCCGTCAGCGCATCAAGCCGCTGGTCAAGCGCCGTACCAAGGAACAGGTCGCCGCCGATCTTCCGGCGAAACAGGAGCAGGTTCTGGAGGTTGACCTGCATCCACGCCATCGGAAGGTCTATCAGACTCACCTGCAACGGGAACGCCAAAAAATCCTCGGCCTGGTGGACGACCTGAACCGAAACAGGTTCACCATCTTCCGATCATTGACGCTGCTACGGCAGCTCAGCCTGCACGGCGCGTTGGTCGACGACAAACATCACAGCCTTCCGTGCGCGAAAATCGACGCCTTGCTTGAGCAGCTCCAGGACGTGATTGACGGCGGTCATCGAGCGCTTGTCTTCAGTCAGTTCACCGGTTTTCTCGACATCGTGCGGCAGCGCTTGGATGCTGAAGGCATTGACTACTGTTATCTCGACGGAAAAACCAGAAATCGTCCCACCGTCCTCAAGCAGTTCAAGGACGGATCCGTTCCGGTCTTTCTGATCAGTCTCAAGGCCGGCGGCTTCGGCCTGAACCTGACCGAGGCGGACTACTGTTTCCTGCTCGACCCCTGGTGGAATCCGGCAACCGAAGCGCAGGCCGTGGACCGTACCCATCGCATTGGGCAGACCCGGAACGTCATGGTGTATCGCCTGATAGCCAAGGACACCATCGAGGAGAAAGTGATGGCGCTGAAAGCAAAAAAGGCGAAGCTGTTCGCCAGCGTGATGGATGACGGCAACATGTTCGGCACCGGCTTGGATGCGGACGACATCCGCGAACTCTTCAGCTGACTGGCTTTCCTGTCGGTGCGTACGCCTCAATCAGCCGGCCAGCTCAGCGTCGGCAGACGAGTCAGGTGAGGTGTCGGCCGCGGCGAGCCACGAGCAGATGCCGTCGACCGCGTCGACACAGCTGCCGCAACCAGTGGTCGCGCGAGTGGCCGTGGCCAGTCTCTCGACGGTACGAGCACCGGACTGCCAGGCATGGACGAGCTGCCGCTTGGTGACCCGGTTGCAGCGACAGATCTCGGCGGCCGCCGGCAGCCGGGAAGGCCCGCCCGCGGCGACGCCCTCCGGCGGCAACGCACGGCCGAGCAGGAACCCCATCCGGTCGGACGGCGCTGGCGTACCCCGCACAAAATGCTGCGTGATCGCCGCCCCGGCATCGGGCAGCCCGAGAATCGCCGCGCCGACCACCTTGTCGCCATCGAGCGACAGCCGGGCGTACCGGCCCCGCCGCGCATCGCAGAAGGAAAGCTCCTCGCCGCCGGTGAACGACCCGAGCGACACCAGGTCGATCCCGTGCGCCTTGAGTCGGGTGACACTCGGCGTACCGACATAGCGCGCGCCAGGATCCGCCCCGGTCAGCAGGTCCGCGAGCACCTCCGCCTGATCCCAGCCGGGCTGTACGAGACCGGGGACCGCGCCCTGAAACTCGGCGCAGTCGCCGATCGCGAAGATGCCCGGCCGGCTGGTGGCAAGCCGGTCGTCGACCACCACACCAACATTCACCTCGACGCTGGCTGCCCGAGCGAGCGCGGTCTCAGGGACCACCCCGGCCGTGACCACCAAAGCGTCCGCCGGCAACAGCTCGCCGTCGTCCAGGAGAAGCCCGTCGCCGGGTCGCCACCCAGTGGCCCGCCGTCCGAAGCAGAGGCCGACCCCCAACCGGCTGAGCATCGACGCGACCACCGAACCGCCGGCGGCGTCGAGCTGCCGGTCCATCGGTACGGCCGCTGGATGGACGACCGTCACTCGTACGCCCCGCTCCGCGAGCGCGCAGGCGACCTCGACGCCCAGTACGCCGCCGCCAAGTACCGCGACCGACACATCGGCCAGCGACCGGATGCGCCGGCAGTCGTCCAGATCGCGAAAAGCTGACACACCTTCACCGTCCAGCCCCTGGACGCTCGGCAGCCGCGGCACACTGCCGGTCGCGAGCACCAGATCGTCGTACGGCAACACAGATCCGTCGCTGAGTTCGATCTTGCGCGCATCCGCATCAATGCCTTCCACGCGTACGCCGAGCCGGAGATCCACCCGATGGCGGAAAGCCCAGCCAGCGTCGTGGGTGAGCACTCGGCTCTCCTCAAATCCGCCACTGAGCAGCGAGGACAGCAGGATTCGGTTGTACGCGGGATACGGCTCCGCACCGATGACGGTGAGCCGGACACGCCGGCCGTCCCGGCGCCGGATCTCCTCCGCCAACCGCGCGCCGACCATGCCGTAACCGGCGATCACCACATGCCGAGTCATCGGATCGGCTCCAGCCGGACCGCGCACACCTTGAACTCCGGCATCCGGCTGACCGGGTCGAGCGCCGGGTTGGTCACCAGGTTGGCCGACTGCCGGCCCGGAAAATGGAACGGCAGAAAGACCGTGTCCAGCCGCATCGACGGCACGCACCGAACCCGGGCGAGCGTTCGGCCGCGCCGGGACACCACGTCGGTCAGCGCTCCGTCGGCCAGCCCGGACCGTTCGGCGGTGTCGGGGTGAACGTCGACGAACTGCTCTCCGGTGGTGTCCATAAGTTCGGCGACCCGGCGAGTCTGCGCACCGGACTGGTAGTGCTCCAGCAGCCGCCCGGTGGTGGCGTAGAGCGGGAAGGTCCGGTCCACCGGCTCGGCCGGTCCAACGGCCTCGACCGGCACGAACCGGGCCAGCCCGTCGGGATGCGCGAAGCGGTCCAGGAACAGCCGGGGCGTGCCTGGATGGTCAACGGTCGGGCAGGGCCAGTGCAGTCCGCCGGTCCGCTCAGCCGCGTCCAGCCGCTCGTACGTGATGCCCGCGTAGTCAGCGGGTCCGCCGGCCGACGCCGCCCGCAGCTCTTCGAAGACCTCCCGCGGATCGGCCGGGAAGCGATCGGCCGGCTGCCCGAGGTGCCGCGCCAGCCCAGACAGCACCTCCAGATCCGTACGCACGCCATCAGGCGGCGGGAGCGCACGTCGGCGGCGCAGCACGCGACCTTCCAGGTTCGTCAGCGTGCCTTCTTCTTCGGCGAACTGGGCGACCGGGAACACCACGTCCGCCATCGCGGCCGTCTCGGACAGCACCACATCGGCCACCACCAGCAGCCGCAAGGCCGCCAGCCGCTCCCGGATATGGCCGACATTTGGCGCGCTGACCGCGATGTTCGACCCAAATACCAGCAGACTCTGCGGTCCTTCGGGCGTACCCAGGGCGTCCAGCAGCTCGTACGCCGACCGGCCCGGCCCGGGCAAACTGTCCGGGTCCACACCCCACACGCCTGCCACGTGAGCGCGCGCGGCCGGATCGGTGAGCTTTCGGTAGCCGGGCAGCTGATCGGCCTTCTGCCCGTGCTCGCGGCCGCCCTGGCCGTTGCCCTGCCCGGTCAGCGTGCCAAAACCGGACCCGGCCCGGCCGGGCAGCCCGAGCGCGAGCGCCAGGTTGATAAACGCCTGGACGGTGTCCGTCCCGCTCGCGTGCTGCTCAATTCCACGCGCTGTCAGCAGGTACGCGCGGTCAGCGCAGGCGAGCAGCGAGACGACCGTACGGATGTCCGCGGCGGCTACCCCGGTGACCCGCTCGGCCCGCTCCGGCCACCAACTGGCGGCCAGCCGCCACATGTCGTCGAAACCGCTCGTACGAGTGTCCACATAGGATTTTTCCAGCCAGCCGTCGGTCACCGCCGCATGCACCATTCCCAGCGCCAGCGCCAAATCCGTACCCGGCGCGGGCTGCAAATGCCATCCGCCGGCCGCCACCGCCTGCCCGGCGGTCGCGGATCGGCGCGGATCAATGACAATCTGGACGGCACCCCGCAAATGCCCGACAAACGGCGGCATTGTCTCGGCCACATTCGCGCCGGCCAGCAGCACCACTTCGGCATTGTCCAGGTCCGTCACCGGAAAGGGCAGGCCGCGGTCGAGCCCGAAGGCGCGGGTACCGGCCGCCGCTGCCGACGACATGCAAAACCGGCCGTTGTAGTCGATTTGCGAGGTTCCCAACGCCACTCGCGCGAACTTTCCCAACGCGTAAGCCTTTTCGTTCGTCAGGCCGCCACCGCCGAAAACGCCGACCGCGTCCGGACCGAAAACCCGCCGCAACCTGATCAGTTCACTGGCTACCCGATGCAGCGCCGCTTCCCAAGTCACTGGTCGCAACGGACAGCCCTTGCGTTCTCGCATCAACGGCGTCCGCAGCCGGTCGGCCGTACCGGACAACAATTCCGCCGACGTCCACCCTTTCTTGCACAGTCCGCCGCGATTGGTCGGAAACTCCCGCGGCTCTACGGCCGGGTCCACGCCGCCGGTGCGTACGGTCAAACCGCACTGCAGGGCGCAGTACGGGCAGTGGGTGGCCGTGCTTGCTGGCATCGACTCTCCCTCCGCCGGCTCGGGGTTCCGATTCCAGCAGCGGTTTCTTGCGGTTGTGTAACGCCCCGTTTCGGGCCGGAGAAATCCACCTCACGCCGACCGTGTCACAGCGCGAAACCGGCAATGTTTCCGCTGCGTAATCACCTGTCTACGAGCCGGAAAACGGTCGCTGCTGTGCTCGGCTGACTGTCCCGAGAGCGGAGGCCCGGCCATGAGCGCACCGGAAACCAGCATCTACCAGGCGATCGGCGGCGATCCGGCGCTGGTCGCGGTCGTCGACGACTTCTACGCCCGAGTGATGGCCGACCCGAAGCTGGCCGGCTTTTTCGCCGGCATCAACTTGAAGCGGCTGAAGGGCATGCAGGTGGAGTTCTTCGCCGCCGCCCTCGGCGGCCCACTCCCGTACGCCGGCCGCTCGATGAGCGACGCCCACACCGGCCGCGGGATCAGCATGGAGCATTTCAATATGGTGGCCGGCCACCTCGGCGACTCACTGGCCGCCGCCGGCGTCCCGGACCACATCAACGGCCAGATCATCGGAGCCATCGCACCGCTGGCCGACGACATCGTGGCCAAGCACGTCATCGTTTTCTGACGTCGTATCGCAGGAGCGGCCACATCCGCTGAAAGACAAAAAGGCTTAAAGCGGCCAAGTCATCTTGACGCTGGTGCCGCGGCCGCCAAACCCGGTGCCGACTTCGAGGTCGTCGACGAGGCCGGCGATCAGGGCCAGCCCGACGCCGGCCACGATCACCTCCTCGGACAGGTCCGCGCCGTTGACAGCGGTTTCCTGCTGCGCGATCTCCACTGGGTCCGGCGCCTGCGCGTCGCCGGTCAGACCCAGGTCGCCTGGCTGCAGCCCGGTGTCGGCGGTGTCGGTGACGACCACGGTGAACTGCGGAGCGTCCTGCAGATCCAGCACGACCGGATCGGTGTTGTGGTGCTGCTGGTGCAGCCCAACGGCGCGAGAGCAGGCTTCGCCGACGGCGAGCCGGATCTCGTCCAGCACCGGTTCCTCCAAGCCGCTGCGCCGCGCCACGGCCACGGCGACGAGGCGCGCGGTGCGTACGTGCGCAGCGGTCGGAGAGATCTCCAGCCGTACCGTTGCCATCAGAGCTTTTCCACCGTCAGTCGACCTGGGCGCGCCTAGTCGGCGGCCACTGCTTCGGTCACCGACGCGTAGATGGGGAACAGGTTCTCCAAGCCGGTGATCCGGAAAATCTTCAGGATCCGGTCCTGGGTGCACACCAACCGCAGCGAACCGCCCTGCGCGTTGACACGCGTACGCGCGCCGACCAGCACGCCGAGGCCAGTGGAGTCCAGAAACTCCACCCGCTCCATGTCCACCACGATCTGGGTGCGTCCAGCGCCGACCAGCTCGATCAGCTTCTCCCGCAACCGCGGCGCGGTGTACACGTCGATTTCGCCGCCGACCTCGACGATGGTGCGCGCACCCTCCACTCGGGTGGCTAGCTTCAACTCCACCTCGCTACCTCCCCGCCAGGCGCCATGTCCGGTAATGGATTCTGCCTTACCGGCTCTGCCGCTTCGCCGACGCGTACCCATCGAACGGCAGAATCCAACCATGGCGGGGCCCTGTCGGGCGATGCGTATCCCGTAATCACTTGCCAACGAAATTTCGCGTCACCCGGATCCGACACAGTTGATCATGCCTGATTCGTCGCGATCGCACTGGTAAACCGCATGATTGGTGGATTTTCCCCGGACTGGCAGGCAATCGGCGCCTCTTCCGCCCAGTGGCCGCGGACTCAGAACGTCGGTGCCGCGTGGCAGTCTCATTCGGGTGACCGCCATCGGATCCCGCTCACCGGCCGAGCTGCTGGCCGGCCTGCGTGGCCGCCGGCATGCCACCGATCCGGTCACCCACGTCGAACACCTCGCGGCCCGGCAAGGGACCTACGTGGACTGGCCGGCATGGGCGCCGGCCGAAGTCGTGGACGCTTTCGTACGGGCCGGCGTGCGGCGGCCTTGGGCGCACCAGATCGCCGCCGCGCAAAGCGCCTGGGACGGCGACTCGGTGATCATCGCGACCGGGACGGCGTCCGGGAAGTCGCTGGCCTATCAGCTGCCCGTCCTGACCAAGCTGCTCGCCGACCCGCGGGCGACCGCGCTCTACCTGACGCCGACCAAGGCACTCGCGGCCGACCAGCTGCGGGCCATCACCGGTCTGGAGCTCCCGGGCGTACGAGCCGCGGGTTATGACGGCGACACGCCGACCGACGAGCGCGACTGGGTGCGGGCGCATTCGCGTTTCGTCTTCAGCAACCCGGACATGATCCACCGGAGCCTGCTGCCGGGGCACACCCGATGGCAGTCGTTCCTGCGCCGGTTGACCTTCGTGGTGGTCGACGAATGCCATTCGTATCGCGGAGTTTTCGGCTCTCACGTGGCCGCTGTGCTGCGCCGGTTGCGCCGGGTCTGCGCCCGCTATGGCAGCGAACCGGTCTTCATCTGCGCCTCGGCCACCGTTTCCGAGCCGGCGGTGTCCGCTCAGCGGCTGACCGGGCTGCCGGCGGTCGCGGTCACCGACGACGCCTCGCCGCGCGGGGCCACCACCTTCGTGCTCTGGGAGCCGCCGCTGGGCGCGGCCGACGGCGAGAACGGCGCGCCGGTCCGGCGGGCCGCGGTCGCGGAGGTCTCCGACCTGCTCACCGATCTGGTGCTGGCCGGGTCGCGGACGCTCGCGTTCGTACGGTCCCGCCGATCTGCCGAGATGGTCGCGATGTCCACCCAGCGCTCGCTGTCCGAGGTGGCGCCGGAGTTGGCCGGCAAGGTCGCGGCGTACCGAGCGGGCTACCTGTCCGACGAGCGGCGGGCCATCGAGCGCGCCTTGCGGTCGGGTGAGCTGCTCGGAGTGGCCGCGACCAATGCGCTGGAGTTGGGCGTGGACGTGACCGGGCTAGACGCCGTGCTGCTGGCCGGCTATCCGGGCCGGTTGGCCTCGCTGTGGCAGCAGGCCGGCCGAGCCGGGCGAGCCGGCCGGGACGCGCTCGCGGTGCTGGTCGCCCGCGACGACCCGCTGGACACCTACCTGGTCCATCACCCCGAGGCGATCTTCGGCCGGCCGGTCGAGGCGACGGTGCTGGACCCCACCAATCCGTACGTTTTGGGCCCACAGCTGTGTTGCGCGGCCGCCGAACTGCCGCTGACCAAGGCCGACGTGGAGCTTTTCGGCGGCGACCCGGCCGAGCACGTGCTGGCCGCCCTGGTGGAGGCCGGGCTGCTGCGGACCCGGCCCACCGGGTGGTATTGGACCTCACGGCAGCGTCCCGACGCCGACATCCGGGGCACCGGCGGCGAGCCGGTGGTGGTCGTCGAGGCCGGCACCGGCCGGCTGCTGGGCACGGTCGACGCGGGAGCCTCGCACAGCACTGTGCACCAGGGCGCGGTCTACATCCACCGGGGCGAGGTCTACCTGGTCGACGAGTTCGACCTGGAGGAGTCCACCGCGCTCGTACACGCCGAGGACCCGGACTGGACCACCCACGCCCGTGACATCACCGACGTGGCGATGGTCGAAAAGCTGGTGGAAAGCGAATACGGCCCGGTCACCCTCGGCCTTGCCATCGTCGACGTGACCAGCCAAGTCGTCTCGTACCTTCGGCGCCGGCTGCCGGGCGGTGAGGTGCTGGACGAGACGCCACTGGACCTGCCCGAGCGCCAGCTGCGGACCGTCGCGGTCTACTACACGGTCGACCCGGCGGCGATGACCGCCGCTGGCCTGGTCGAGCGGCACTTCCCCGGCGCGCTGCATGCTGCCGAGCACGCCGCGATCGGGCTGCTGCCGCTGGTCGCCAGCTGCGACCGGTGGGACATCGGCGGACTGTCCACCGCCGCCCACCCGGACACCGGCCTGCCCACCGTCTTCGTCTACGACGGGCATCAGGGCGGTGCCGGTTTCGCCGAGCGTGGCTACACCGCCGCCGAGCACTGGCTGCGCGCGACCCGCGAGGCGATCCTGTCCTGCGGCTGCGATGTCGGCTGCCCGTCCTGCGTCCAGTCGCCCAAATGCGGCAACGGCAACGAACCACTGGACAAGGCCGGCGCTGTCGCCCTGCTGACCCTCATCCTCGACGCACTCCCCGGCTAGCCGCGCGGGTGACGTTTCCGGGGCGAAATGCGGCTATTTGTCACCTCACAACATCACCCTCGCGAAGGTCTTCGTCTCGCGTCACGAGGGGCCCGCGCGGGAGGCGGCGGTCGCGGTGCCGAGGTAGGTGAACGGCACGGGCATCGGGACCGTCACGGTCACGATGGCGTCGAAGTCGTCCAACCGGCACGCGGTCACGTGTGCGGAGTTGGCGGTGGCCACGAGTTGTGCTCGCCGACAGGCCGTGGCCGGGCCGGCGGGAACCTGGTCAGCGGCCGCGAGAGCAGCGAGATCGGCCGCTGCTTCGGCGCGATGTCTCGTGACGCTGGCGGCACCCGCGGTGGCCAGGCCCGCGCCGAGCAACACGATCGCGAGACCAATCGCCAGCAGCCAGATCGAGGCACTGCCGTCGTCCGACCGCACCCAGCGCGCCAGGCCCGCGGCCCCGCCCAACCGTCCAGCCGCGAGGTGGTGGTGAGGGAGCACCCCACCGCGGCTGGACGGTTGGTGGCGGCGCGCCACACGGGGACGCACCGCCCGCTCCAGCCGCCCGGCCCCGAGGTTGCTGACGAGCGGAAGCTCGTCATCGCGGCTGGGCGGCTGGGGACGATGCGCTCCACGACAGCGCACCGCCGGACCCGACCACCTGCCAGCGAGGTTGCCAGCGCGACGGGGTGCGCCATCGCCGGCAGGTGGTCGGTGGCGGCGCGTTATGCCAAGACGCGCCGCCAGTCTGGAAAATCCGGTGATCACAGACCTGTCCCGAACTGCCGGACAGCGGTCATATCCACCACTGACCCCGGCGTCAGTGCCGGTGACGAACCCCGTCATGGCGTCCCCGTCCCCGGCTCCCGGGCGGCCACCGCGGTGCCGTCCACCATCGGTCCGGGCAGCAGCCGTCCCAGCGAGCGGGCCCGTACGGTCACCTCGACCCTTACGAGGTCGCCGGACGAACTCAGCCGGACCGTCGCGCCGGCCGGCGCCACCCGGCGGGCGAAGGCGGCCGGATCACGCTCGCCTCTCGCGGCCGCCCGGGCGCCCTCCCGGGCGGCGTCGACGCACCGCAGCTGGGTGGACACCGCGGAGACCGCGGTCAGCGCGGCGGCCAGCAGGATCACCAGCACGGGGAGGCCGGCCGCCAGCTCCGCGGTGACCGAGCCGGCCTCGGAGCTGGTATGACGACACCGCGACAGCCACTTTGTTGGCCACCCCGCCAGCCACCAACTCGGCCGTCCTGTCAGCCGCTTCGCCGGCCAGGTCAGTCGCTTCGTCAACGACAACGACAACCAGGTGGTCAGCCGTGCAACGCCTTGCCGATGATGGCTTGCAGGGCGGACTGAACGCCCGGACTGGTCACCACCTTCAGCAGGATGCCGGCGAACGCCACCGCCGCGATCGTGCCGACCGCGTATTCCGCCGTGGACATGCCGTCGTCGGCCCGCAGCCTGCCGGCCATCGACCGAAGCCGGCGGCCAAAGCTCAGCTTTCGCATCCAGAATCTCCTTTGCTTCAGCGGCCGGGACGCTCCCGACCGTCACAGATTCAGGAGCCCCGCACTCAGGGGCCCCGCACTTGGCGGCCACGCACTCAGGGCCCACGTGCTCGGCGGACACACACTGAGGAAGGCGGTGCCGGCCGGTCACCGGAGCACTCCCGCCAGCACCGAACCGACCACCGGCACCACTCCCAGCAGCACGAACGCCGGCAGGAAGCAAAGGCCCAGCGGCAGCACGATCAGGACTCCGGACCGACGCGCGGCCGCCTCGGCGGCCGCATCGGCCTCGCCGCGGAGGCGGTCGGCGACCGACGCCGCGGTGTCCGCCAGCGCGGCTCCGCTTTCGGCGGACCGGATGCCCGCTCGGGCCAGGGCGGCCGCGTTGGGCAGGTCGTGCAGCGGTTGCCAGGCCTCCTCTGGAGGGGCGCCCATCGCGAGCGCCGCGCCGACGGCGCCCAACCGGTCACCCAGGGGGCCGCCAACGGCCTCCGCGACCACCTTCAGGGCCCTGTCCGTGGTGGCGCCAGCCCGGAGAGCGGCGGCGAGCAGATCGGCCACCAGCGGCAGCCAGGCGTCCGCCTGGGCCCGGTCGGCTCGTACGGCGGCGGGCTCCAACTTCGCGACTCCGCGATGGATCGCATAGGCCACCGCGCCACCGAGCAAGATCCCCCACCACTGGCCGACCAACGCCCAACTGGCCACTCCGGCCAGCGCGGCCGCGGTCGCCGGCCACCACCTCCGCCGGTTCGCCACGGCGGCCGGCGCCGGATTCACCCTGACCGGCGCGACCACCGCGGCGAGCCGGGCGGCCGCTAGTGAGCGATGGGCCATGGGCTTTCCGGCCAGTACGAGCAAGCCGGCGACCACCAGGGCCGCTGCCGCGACGAAGTTCATGACATCCGCCCGGTGGCTTCGATGATGCGGCGGCTCCACCTCAGGCCGGCGTACTGCAGCAGCACGGCGGCCACGCAGCAGCCGGCACCCACCGGCGTGTGCAGGAGCACGTCCAGCGGGTCCGCGGACAGGCCGTAGCCCATCGCGACCCCGACCGCCGGCAACAGGGCGAGCAACCGGGAGGTGGTGGCCGCTCCGGCTGCCTCAGCGGCCGTACGGGCCCGGCGGCGGCGGGTCGCGCCCAAGTCGGTCTCCAGCCGATCCAGGACAGTCGCGAGGGCCGCGCCGGTGGACTCGGCGACCTGCCACGCGGCGGCGAGCCTGGCCGCCGGTTCGTCACCGGACGACCGCGCGGCGGTTCGAAGGGCAGCCGGGGAGGCGGCGATCGCCGGGTTCAGAAGCCCGGCTTGGACGACCGCCTCGGACGGGCTCGATCCCGCTCGGAGGTCGGCGGCGAGGCCAGCCAACGCGGATTCCAGCCTGTTCCGCTCGGCTTCGGTCGCCCGGCGGATCGTCCGGTCCAGGCCGGCCTTGGCCGCCAGCGCGGCATAGACACCACCGCACAGGGCCGCCACCGGCCCTTGCCAGAGCAGCGCGATCATCGCACCGAGAGCGGCCATCACCAGGGTCGTCCGCCTTGGCGCGTCGACCCATCGGGCCGAGATCGCCGGCAGCGACAACCTCGGTCCCGCGAACGGTCGAGCACGCCCGGAGACAAACTCCAGCCGGCGGGCCGCCGAGCGGTTCGGCCACATCAGCACCAAGGCCGCCGCCAGCAGCGCGGCGACGCAGATGGCGGTCATCACCACACCCCCGAACCACAACAGGCGTGATGCTCCCCGCAGAAGGCCGACATGAGACGGACCTCCGGCCCCTGGCCGAGCCAGCGGCAGCGCCGAAGTTTTCCGGCGGCTGAGCTGCCGGACCACACCACCATGGGCAGATCGGCGACAGTTGGCCGGCCGACCAGCGGGCAGCGGCCGGACGCCACCCGAGCCAGGCCCAGCGGCGTACGCGGCGATGACAGTCGGCAAAGGCACCGAGCGGCCAACGCCTCACCAGCGGCCCTCCTGGCCACTACCGGACGGACGTTCATGGCCGCACCACCGGACACGCGTCGGGGCCGAGACGGTCGGCGAGCAGGTGCCGAAGCAGCGACCAGCCGGCGGCCGGACCTGAGTCATGGCGCCACGCCGGGATCACCTCGGCGCGACCGGTGGCCGAGTTCTGCTCCAGCACGCACACCGCGTCGACCACTCGCAGTCCACCACGGCGGACCAGGTGGACCAGGCATCGCACCGCCGGGAGCAACTGGGCATGCATCGCATCGCGGCCGAGGCCGCCGAGGGCGGCCAGCGCCTCCAGCCGGGCCGGCGCATCGTGGGCGGCGTTGGCGTGCAGCGTGCCGGCGCCGCCGTCGTGGCCGGTGTTGAGCGCGGTCAGCAAGTCGACGACCTCCGGGCCGCGGCATTCGCCGACCACGATGCGGTCCGGGCGCATCCGCAGCGCCTGCCGGACCAGGTCCCGCAGGGTGATCTCGCCGACCCCTTCGGCGTTCGGCGGGCGGCCCTGCAAGGAGACCACGTGCGGATGCACCGGGCGCAGCTCAGCGGCGTCTTCGACCACCAGGATCCGCTCGGCGGCGGCGACCTCGCCGAGCAACGAATTGAGCAGGGTGGTTTTGCCTGAGCCGGTGCCGCCGGTGATCAGGAAGGCGAGTCGCGCTCGTACGACAGCGCGCAGCAGGCCGACCGACACCTCGGTCAGCGCGCCGCGCTCGCGCAGGTCTTCCAGGGTGAACGCGGTCGGTCGGAAGGTCCGCAGGGACAGGCAGACTCCCTGACCGGAGATCGGCGGCAGCACCGCGTGCAGTCGGGTGCCATCAGGCAGGCGACCGTCGACGCACGGGTTCGCGTCGTCCAGCCGGCGCCCGCAACTGGAAGCCAGCCGCTGCGCGAACCGCCGCAACCCGTCCTCACTGGCGAGGTCGTCGCCGCCGATGCCTTCGGCCAGCACCAGGCCCTGACCGCGGTCGACCCACACCTGCGCGGCACCGTTGACCAGCACGTCGGTGACTTCCGGGTCGGCCAGCAGATCCTGCAGCGGACCCGCGCCGGCGATGTGTGAGCGGAGCCGGCCGGCCAGTTCCAGGACCCCACGGTCGGTGAGCGCCACGCCCTCCTCCGCCCGCACCGCAGCGGCCACGTTGCCGGCGCTCGGATCGCGCCGGTCCGCCACCAACCGGCGGCGCACCCGGCCCACCAGCGTCGGCCCCACTTCGGCCATCGACTCGCGTCGGTCCCACACCGCCGCCAGCTCGGCGACCCGCCCGGGAACGGCGGCAAGCGGACCAGTGGCAGCAGACCAGGGCCGGTCGGCTGCCGACACCACCGCTGGCCGCGGCACCGCGGCCAGCGGCTCTGAGCCCGAACGCGGCACCGCCTCCGCCCGCGGCCCGCCCAGAGCCGATCCCAGCTCAGGACGCACGACAGCAACCGGCCGGACACCCCGCGGCACGTCACCGAGCGGCTGCACGGATGCCAGCATCGGGGCAGCACGGCCAGCGGCCGCCGGGGCCGGCGGACGGACGGCGGCGGACGGCGCGGACTGGCCGGTGGGCACGGCGGTCAGGTGCGGGCCATGGAACCGGGCGGAGGCGAGCAGCCGAGCCGAAACCGGATCCAGCGGCGCGGTCATGCCGCCACCTCCATCGGGAGCATGTCCAGCGTCGACAGGAGGGAGCGGCAGACCTCGGCGAGTGGACCGGCACCGCGGCCGGCTGGCGGCTCGCCGCGTTCCAGCGCGGCGGCCAGGCCCGGCTCGGGACGCAACACGCCAGCCAGTGGAAGTCCGAGTGCCCGGCCAAGATCGCGCGAGCGCAGGCCGGCCGGCGCGGGGCCGCGGACCACCACCCGAAGGTCGGAACAGTGCGGCTGGACGACTTTCGCCATCCGGGCGGCGGCCGCGCAGCCACGCACCTCGGCCGGCACCACCAGCAACACTGTGTCGCTGGCCTGCACCGCGGCCGTGGTCGCCTCGTCTGGCCGCCGCGGCAGGTCGACCACCACCAGGTCCCGGCCACGGCGGCCGGCCTCCAGGACGGCTCGTACGGCGGCGGGGTCGACCTCCAGCACATCGCTGCGGTCCCACGAGAGCACACAGAGCTCGCCGACCCGCGGCAGCGCCTTGAGCAGGCTGGGTGCGTTGAGCCGCCCGCCGGGTGGCTGGCCGGTCAGGTCCGGCCAGCGCAGACCCGCGGTTTCCTCACCGCCCAGCGCCAGGTCGATGCCGCCGCCAAGCGGGTCCGCGTCGACCAGCAGCGGCCGCAGCCCGGCTCGGAGGGCGGTGACGGCGAGACCAGCGGCCAGCACTGTCGCGCCGGCGCCACCGCGGCCACCGACCACCGAGACCACCCGGCCGTCCGCGGAGGGGCCGGCGGAAATGGCCGCCATCCGGTCCACCAGCCAGCTCTGCGAGGCCGGCAGCGGCATCACGTGGTCGGCGCCAAGCCGAGCGGCTGCGTCCCAGGCGCGGCTGTCGTCCGTACGATCGGTGACCACCACGACCTGTTCGCGGCGCGGGAACCTGGCCTCCGCACACAGTTCGGCTGCGGTGGCGTCCAACACCACCAGCGGCGCCGACTTCCAGTGCGGCAGCGCGGCGGGCGCATCCCGCACGACATCGGTCTCGGTGCACGCGGCCGCGGCCAGCCGGAGCATGTCGTCGAGCAGCGCGGAGCTCTCGAAAACCAGCAGCGGGCGGTGGGTCAGCTCGGTCAGCCAGGGATCGGCGGTTCGGCGAGGCACGGCACTCTCCAGCACAGACGGGGTCGGGTGGCACTGCGCCCAGCCTCGCCGGATCCGCACCCATCGAACGTCGCCCGACCCGAATCTGTGGACGACCAACCCGACTGGGGATAACCCCTCCCCAGCCAAAATCTGTGCTACGACCCCCGTCACTCACCGTGCCCGCCCCCTTGACCGCATCGACGCGATG
>NZ_BAAANY010000001.1:521806-526151 GCF_039530045.1 Fodinicola feengrottensis
CGCACGCATCGCGTCGATGCGGTCAAGAAAAGGGGGTAGGGAAGTGACAGAGAGTGGGGAGAAAGGCGACGACCCCCGCCGGGGGGTGACGGGGGTCGTCTGGGGGTCCGACTCCGGGGGGGCCGAGCCGGACCCACTCGGCGATTGCTGGGGGAAGCATCGCCGAGGGATCAACGGGGCCAGGGCTGGCTAATGCCAGACCAATGCCCCAGCGCGGATACTAATACCGCATCACGGTCTGTGGTGGCATAAAACCGAACTGTGTCCTGGTGGCTGAAGTAACAACACTGGACCCCGACGTTTACGATCTTCGCATGGGGCGCACCGCCGCGTTCTTCGATCTCGACAAGACGGTGATCGCGAAGTCGAGCGTGCTGGCCTTTGGCCGCGCGTTCTACAAGGGTGGCCTGATCACCCGCCGGATGGTCGCCCAAGGCGCGTTTGCCCAGTTCCGGTACGTGTTGCGAGGGACCACCAGCAACCAGATGGAAGAGGTCAAGAACCGGCTCGCGGCGCTTTGCGAGGGTTGGTCGGTCGACCAGGTGAGCGCCATCATTGCCGGATCGTTACAGGATCGCATCGCTCCAATCGTGTACGCGGAAGCCGCCGCACTCATCGAGGAGCACCGGGCCGCCGGGCGGGACGTGGTGATCGTCTCTTCGGCGGGGGCCGAGGTGGTCCGGCCCATTGCCGCCATGCTAGGAGTCGAGCACGTGGTGGCCACCGAGCTGGCGATCGCGGACGGCCGCTACACCGGCGAAGTGCTCACCTATCCGGCCGGCGAGGGCAAGGTCGAGGCGATGGTACGGATCGCCGAAGCTGCCGGCTATCGCCTCGAGGACTGCTACGCGTACAGCGACTCGATCACCGACGTACCGATGCTGGCGGCGGTCGGCCATCCGACCGCGGTCAACCCGGACAAGGAGTTGCGCGCGGTGGCCGCCCACCGCGGCTGGCCGGTACGGGATTTTCGGAAGCCCAAAAAGAGCGGTCCGACCAGCCGACAAATCGCCCTCGGCAGCGCCGCGGTGGCGGTCGGCGTGCTGCTCGGCTGGCTCTGGTTCGGCCGCCACGACGACCCCGACAACTGAATCGGTTTGGAAAGATAACCCGCTGGTAGGGGTTCCGTAGCACACCGTAGAAGGCGTACAAAAACACCACGGACTTCTTGAGCGAGCGGGCTGGTTCCCCTCCTTGCAAGGGCTCCGGGCACGAACACCGGGCACCCACGCGCGACCGGCCGCGAAACGGCTACTTGGTGGCGGGACTTTCTAGCCCCGCTATCGAAAAGAAGGTGCACGCCTGATAACTCGATTGTTCGTGCGCGGCGGCGCCCCAGACGGGGCGCCGTCTTTATGTCCGCACCAACTCGCACAGCACTAGACCAGGTCACAGATAGCGCGGCCCTCAGCGGCCCCGGCGGCGATGGCCGCGCAACAGTGCCGAAGCCACGCTCGTACGCCATCGGCCGTCCCGGTCGCGTAGGTCGCGGCCGCCCCTCGATACTCGGGCTCACGGGCGAAATGCCCGGCATCGGGTACGGACACCGCCTTCGGATCCAGCCCGCGCTGCACGAGTACGAGCCGGCCAGCGGCCCTCGCGACCAGCCCGTTCGGCCCTGGGAACGGCTTCATGGCCAGCAACTCGCCTTGGACGACCGCGGACACAATCACCGCCGGCACCTCGGTCGGCCCAGTCAGCAGGTCCATAAGAGCATCCAGCCTGGCCGGTTCTTCGAAATCCGGACGACCAAGCCGGGACTCCTCGACGGTGTCCCGAGCGGCCAGCAGGTGCAGGCGGGCGAGCACCTGGCGAGGCGCCACCGCCCACGTATCCACCAGGGACCCCAGCGCCCCGCTGACCCGCAATGCGCCCTGGACGACCGTGTTCGTGACGGCCCCCGCCCGGACGGCCTCCAGGTCGTACGCGGCACCCTCCAGCGCCGCCGACGCGTGCGCCCCACGAAGGGCGGCCTCGGCGCTGACCGGTGCGGAGTTGCGCCGCAACCGGTTGTGCGCCAGCAGCCGGTCGATCTCCTCGCGCGCCTGCTCGGCCGCCTCGGCCACTCCGGTCAGGTCCATAAGTGGCATCAGCACATCGGTCACGACCGGTGAGTCTGCCACTTATGGACCGAGCCACCTGGCCTGATGGCGTCAGACCAGCCAGGTGACTAGGTTTTTGGAGAGAAACCCGCATGCGAACGCCGGAGGAGATACATGAGTTCGCCCGAAAATCCAGCCCTCTCGAACCTGCTGCACGAAACGCGACGGTTTGAGCCGCCGGCCGCTCTGGCCGCCGGCGCCAACGTCAAGGCGGAGGCGTACGAGCAGGCCAGCGCGGATCGGCTGGCGTTCTGGGAGGAGCAGGCGCGCCGCCTGGAGTGGGGCCAGGAGTGGGATCAGACGCTGGAGTGGAACCCGCCCTTCGCGAAGTGGTTCGTCGGCGGCAAGCTGAACGTCTCGGTGAACTGCCTGGACCGGCACGTGGCGGCCGGCCGCGGCGACAAGATCGCGCTGCTCTGGGAAGGCGAGCCCGGCGACACCCGCGAGATCACGTACGCGGAGCTGCTCAAAGAGGTCAGCAAGACCGCCAACGCGCTGACCGAGCTGGGTGTGCAAGCCGGTGACCGGGTGATGATCTACCTGCCGATGATCCCGGAGGCGGTGATCGCCTTCCTGGCCTGCGCTCGGATCGGTGCCCCGCATTCGGTGGTTTTCGGCGGTTTCTCCGCGGACAGCCTGCGTAACCGGATCAACGACGCCGCCGCCAAGGTGGTCATCACCGCCGACGGTGGCTATCGGCGCGGCAAGCCCAGCGGCCTCAAGGCCAACGTCGACGAGGCCATCACCGACACCAGCATCGAGACCGTCCTGGTGGTCAGGCGTACGAACCAGGAAGTCGACTGGACCGAAGGCCGCGACCACTGGTGGCACGACGTTGTCGACCACCAGCCGGAAACGCACCAGCCGGAGATGTTCGACGCCGAGCACCCGCTTTTCATTCTCTACACCTCTGGTACGACCGCGAAGCCCAAGGGAATCCTGCACACGTCCGGCGGTTACCTGACCCAGGCGTCGTACACGCACCACGCGGTTTTCGACCACAAACCGGAAACAGACATTTACTGGTGTGCGGCCGACGTCGGCTGGGTGACCGGGCACAGTTACATCGTCTACGGCCCACTTTCCAACGGGGCCACCGAAGTTATTTACGAAGGCACCCCGGACACCCCGCATCAGGGCCGGTTCTGGGAGATCATCCAGAAGTACGGCGTGACCATTCTCTACACCGCGCCGACCACGATTCGTACGTTTATGAAGTGGGGCCAGGACATCCCGGCCAAGTACGACCTGTCCACGTTGCGGGTGCTCGGAAGTGTCGGCGAGCCGATCAACCCGGAGGCCTGGATCTGGTATCGGGACAACGTCGGACACGGCAACGCGCCGATCGTGGACACCTGGTGGCAGACCGAAACCGGCGCGATCATGATCAGTCCGCTGCCCGGCGTGACCTCGACGAAACCGGGTTCGGCGCAGCGCGCGCTGCCGGGCATTTCCGCGGATGTCGTTGACGACACCGGAAAACCAGTGGGCAACGGCGGCGGTGGCTATCTCGTACTAACCGAGCCGTGGCCGGCCATGCTCCGGACGATCTGGGGCGACGACGAGCGGTTCAAGGACACGTACTGGTCCCGTTTCCACGACCAGGGCTACTACTTCGCCGGCGATGGCGCGAAAAAGGACGAGGACGGCGACCTCTGGCTGCTCGGCCGAGTCGATGACGTGATGAACATTTCCGGCCACCGGATCTCCACCACCGAGGTGGAGTCGGCGCTGGTCTCGCACCCGAAGGTGGCCGAGGCAGCGGTGGTCGGCGCGACCGACCCGACCACCGGGCAGGCGATCGTGGCTTTCGTGATCCTGCGTGGAAATGCCGGCGAGGGCAGCGACGAACTGGTCGCGGAGCTGCGAAATCACGTGGCCAAGGAAATCGGTCCGATCGCGAAACCGCGGCAGATTCTGGTCGTACCAGAACTGCCCAAGACCCGCTCTGGCAAGATCATGCGCCGGCTTCTGCGCGATGTCGCGGAAAACCGGCAGATGGGCGATGTCACCACGCTCGCCGACCCGACCGTGATGAACCTCATTCGCGACGGCGTCGACACCGGCGCCGGCAAGGAGGACTGACCCGCCGCCAGCGGGGCACCTCATTCGTCAGTGAGGTGCCCCGCTGGCATTCAGGCCCGGGCCAGTGTCTCCGGCCGCGTCCCGAGCGGCGAGATCCTAGTAGTACTTTGTTAGGTTGTTTCGGCGTGTCGAGTCGGAGTTTTTGTTGTTATTCGGGA